>NZ_JBYTCE010000002.1:0-429788 GCF_058789975.1 Paenibacillus sp. FW104-T2
CATAGATATTATCGTCATAATTTGTCGAAAGTTTAGTTTTAATGTCGAAAAATCGTATAACTCCCTTTATTAAACATATTTCATCCTGCGAGGTGTCTCTTGAAGAGGTGGATTTTGGGTCATTGGCGGAGAACCGATTAGAGTTAGATCCAGAAGCTTAATAATCATTAATATCATTTTTTCCAAGAGAAGGTGACCGTTTGTACTACTATAAAGGCGCATTCAGAGGCGCAGATAACTTTATCTATTTCAAAAGCGATGTTCTATTAACTGAGAATGATGTTGTGATATTGGGAGAGAAAACGTATTTCATTGAGAGTGTCCAAAAAGAATTTCTACTCCTGCAGAAGGTTGGCTCCATTGTTGAAGTGAGTACGTAATACTCATGCGAAAGGATCGACTTGACACAGGCAACATAAATCAGCAGCGTTCTCCATCATAAAGATCCATTAAATTATCAAGGAAACGTTCCCTTTTTGAAGTGTACGTGCACTTCTGGGCCCCCGCCTACATACAATAGATCGACCCTGTTCCTTCACGTGCTCAGGCCAGATCGTTGTAAAACTGCAGGAGGTGTCATCTGTGCCCGGATTGTTTACCGCAATTGCCCTGTTCATCAAGGAGTTAACGCTGCTCGTCTCGTATGTCAAAAATAATGCGTTTCCCCAGCCGCTGGCTGAGGACGAAGAAGCCAAGCACCTGCGCCTCATGGCTGAAGGCAACGCCCACTCCCGCAACTTGCTCATTGAACACAATCTGCGCCTTGTTGCGCATATCGTCAAGAAGTTCGACAATACGGGTGAAGATCTGGAAGATCTGATCTCGATCGGAACCATCGGCTTGATCAAGGCCATCGAAAGCTTTCAGCAAGGCAAAGGAACCAAACTCGCCACATTTGCGGCCCGCTGTATAGAGAATGAAATCCTGATGCACCTGCGGTCCCTGAAGAAAACACGCAAAGACGTTTCCCTTCATGATCCCATTGGAACGGACAAAGAGGGCAACGAAATTACGTTAATTGATATCCTTGGAACCGAAGCAGATGATGTCGTAGACAAGGTGCAGCTTAAGATTGAAAAAAGTAAAATTTACCGTAATCTCGACATTCTCGATGACCGGGAAAAGGAAGTCGTCATTGGCCGATTCGGCCTAGAGGCTGGCGGGGAAGAACGGACCCAGCGCGAAATTGCCAAGGAACTCGGCATCTCCCGTTCGTATGTCTCACGGATCGAGAAACGGGCGTTAATGAAGCTGTATCATGAGTTCTATAAGCAAAAATAACGATGACCCAAACTAGAGGGCGCCTTGTTAGAAGAGGTGGCCTCTTTGGCGTGAAAAAAATCATAAATGAAGGATATGTATTCTGGTCAGATTATTATATGATGTGTTGTATACAAGTTTCAGCAACCTAGAGAGCATGTGCAGAAAGAGAGTGGTGGTTTACCATGCAGCAAGAAACATTAACACGGGGATTAAAGAACAGGCATGTCCAGCTTATGGCGATTGGAGGTGCGATTGGGACAGGCCTCTTTCTGGGAGCGGGCAAGACGATTCAACTGACAGGACCGTCGATCCTGCTGGCGTATATCATCACAGGTGTGATTTTATTTTTGATCATGCGTGCATTGGGCGAACTGTTGTTAAGCAACCTGCAGTATCACTCCTTTGTGGATTTTGTGCGTGATTACATGGGAAATATGGCGGCGTTTATTACAGGCTGGACCTACTGGTTCTGCTGGATTTCCATCGCTATGGCGGATATTACGGCTGTCGGCATGTATACGCAGTTCTGGTTTCCGAATGTACCGCAATGGATGCCTGGTTTAATTGCATTAGTCATTTTGTTAATCATGAATCTGGCAACAGTGAAGCTGTTTGGCGAGATGGAATTTTGGTTTGCTTTAATCAAAGTCATTGCCATTCTGGCCCTTATTGTTGTAGGTCTATATATGATATTTAAAGGTTTTACCACTGATCAGGGGACGGCTAGCTTCACCAATCTGTGGAGTCATGGGGGATGGTTCCCGAATGGCATGCATGGCTTCATTATTTCGTTCCAGATGGTGGTGTTCGCTTTTGTCGGCATGGAGCTGGTCGGACTGACCGCAGGGGAGACGGAGAATCCGGAGAAGGTTATTCCGAAAGCCATTAACCAAATTCCGATCCGTGTGCTGCTTTTCTATGTGGGTGCATTGCTGATTATTATGAGCATCTATCCGTGGAAAGCGATTGTGCCGAGTGAAAGTCCCTTTGTACAGGTGTTTGCAGCTGTAGGTATTGCGACTGCCGCCGGGATCGTGAATTTCGTGGTGCTGACATCTGCAGCTTCGGCATGCAACAGTGCCATTTTCAGTACAAGCCGTATGGTCTTCTCCATGGCCAAGGATCGGAATGCGCCGGAGTCGCTTGCCCGTCTGAATGGCCGAAAGGTGCCTTCCAATGCACTCTTTTTCTCCACGCTGGTTATTCTGGTTGCCATTATTCTGAATTATGTCATGCCAGAGGGCGTGTTTACACTGATCACCAGTGTTTCGACCGTTTGCTTTATCTTTGTCTGGGGCATTATGGTGATCTGTCACCTGAAATACCGCCGGACCCAGCCGGGGATCGCTAGTCGGAGTCACTTCAAGCTGCCGCTTTATCCATTTTCCAACTACTTGATTTTGGCTTTCCTCGCGTTTGTGCTGGTTGTTCTGGCATTGGCAGAGGATACGCGTGTGGCGCTGTTTGTTACGCCGGTGTGGTTTATTCTCATGGCAGTGATCTATCTGTTCCAAAAAAGAAGAGCAACCACAACGCAAGGTTAAAGCGCTAACGGTCTCAATGCGGAGGAGATACCGTGTACTCTGAAAGAAGTAAAAACGAAAACCGTCCATCCTTGATGGGCGGTTTTTTACGTTTTTAAAGTGACCATTTCTCATCTGAATGAAGTTATTAACCATATTTTGAAATTGAAGCGGATGCAGAAGCACCTTCGGCTGCCCAGTAAAAAACGTTTTGCACCAAAAGGAGTCTGTACCGATGGCTCATTAATTTGTAATATGTTTTATATAAACCAGATGGAGGTGGACAGTGATCATGCAAGAAAAAGATGTTGTTCTTGAAGGGAAAAGGGTAACTCTTCTACCTATGGAAAACAGCCACAAGGCGGAATTAATTCGTGTCTTATTCACTCCAGAAGTGTGGGAATTCACTTGGCGAACAATCCATACACCTGAAGAACTTGATCAAGTACTGACGTTTGCACTGGACAATAAAGAGAAGGGATCACAGCTTCCCTTCACTATTGTGGATCAAGCGACAGGAGACATCATCGGAACTACCCGAATAGGTGATCTTGACATGGGGAACCGAAATGCTGAGATAGGATGGACCTGGCTTGCACCTGACTATTGGCGGACGGGAGTAAATACAGAGTGTAAATATCTTTTGCTGCAATATTGCTTTGAAGAACTGAATTTAATGCGGGTGCAGTTCTCCGTAAGCGGACAAAATGTCCGATCGCAACGAGCCATTGAACGAATCGGAGCCAAGAGAGAAGGCATATTCCGTAAGCACAGAATAAAGGCGGACGGTTCGGTTCATGATAATATTTTTTACAGCATCATAGACAGTGAATGGGCAGATGTAAAAGAGAAACTTTTGTGTTTATTATCCAAAACATATACATAATCACTAATGCGGCGAACGATATTTCGCCAATGTTAACTGGAGAAATCACTCTTTCTCCGCTGAAGCCACTCCAGGATAATCTCGACTGCTTCAATATACCTCTGACCTACGAGCAAACCGGTATGTGTCGTGTGCCATAGTCCGGCATATTCCGCACGAAGCTGCTCTGCGGTTAATCTGCCTCGCTGCTCCTCTTCCTCATTGGACACGGCTTTGATTACGAGACTAGGACATGTAATGGACTCACCGTTAATGGATACCACGTCCTCACCACCAAAGAACGCGGAGAATGTGCTGAAGGCCTGCGATGATTCCATGGCCAAATATTTGCGCTGAAAAGCAATATCCTCTGCCGATTCATCTATGCTGGTCAGCTCATGATGAACGGGTGCAGGAACGACGAGGCCAGGCGTTATGCGATCCACTTCAGCATAAGGCACGGAACGAAGAACCTCCTGGCTCAGACTGGAATCGATTACGACCAACCCTCGCAGGGGAGAGGTTTCTGCAAGCTTTTGACTAAGAATGCCACCCATGCTGAATCCGATGAGGATAGGCGGCTCCCCGCACTCGGTGAGGATTTCCTGAATATCCTCGAGGTAATCCTCGAAGGTCACCCGGGTCATGTCCTGCACCCTGCTCTTGTAGTGACTTCTCAGATTCATCACATAGCAAGTCCAACCTTTTTCAACGAAATGAGGGATGTATTTGCTCCACATCCAGCTGCCTGTATAGGCACCGTGAACGAATAGGAGAGGGGGTCTGTGATTACTTCTCCCTTGAATTTCATCTCCCTCAAAGATCTCCAGATACAAATCCTGTTCCCCAATGTATTGTACGGTATGGTCAGGCAGCGATTTGGTGTAGTCTTTCATGCATAATTCCTCCTTGAGACTTATAGTTTTATATCAAACTATTTATCCAAAAAAATTTAGAAGTTGCTATGAATTTTCATCAAAATTCGAAGCAGTTCCTCTTTCTCTGTTTCTGTGATATCCGCGTAAAAGACATTCAGCAGGTTCTGAGAGATCTGTTCAAAGACGGGCTTGAGATCCTGGCCTTTAGATGTCAGTGCTACATGAACAACGCGCGTATCTTCGTCACTTCTCTCCTTGATGACGTATCCCATGCGAACCAGCTTGTCGACAAGTGCTGTGACGGTAGATTTGTCCTTGCCAATTTTTTTGGCGATCTCCGCCATGGTCATTTGAGGCCGGTGGTACAGAGCATAGATAATGTCGCCGTGTGAAGTGGCAATATCCTGAACCCCGTGCTTGGTCATCTCGGATACGATAAAACGGTTGGAACTCTCTTTAATTTTGGATATGAGTGATATGGCATCTCTTGTTTTCATAATCTCAATATAGTTTTATATCAAACCATTGTCAAGAGGGGAGTTATGTTTTAAAATTGACAAAGATAATCATTCTCAATTATAATCCGATCAAAAGCGTTGTACATAGCTAAATTTTGAGATCTTACATTTTCGTGGAAGTGATGGGGGAAGAAATGGCACAAACAGTTCAGATGCAGACGCAGCACGTGGGTAAACCCAAGTCTTTGATTCACAGCAAAACCGGTTTCGCATTACTTCTTGCAGCACTTGTGGTATTCATGCTTGTATCGGTGGGGATAGCGGTATCCATAGGTCAGGTGCATATTCCGCTGGCCGAGTCCTATCGGATTCTGCTCTACAAAATAACGGGCTTTCAGCTTGGAGCTGCGCCGATTGAATCGGGTTCCTTTACCGATATCATCTGGCAAATTCGTTTTCCGCGTGTATTAATGGCCATGTTTATCGGGGCAGGTCTGGCGCTCTGTGGTGCCGTCATGCAGGCTGCTGTGCAGAATCCACTCGCTGATCCTTACATATTAGGTATATCCTCAGGAGCTTCACTCGGAGCAACGTTTGCGATTTTGATCGGATTCGGTTCCATTAGCTGGTTGGGACAAACGGGTGTAGCCTTTTGGGCCTTCGCCGGTGCCATGGGCGCATCCTTGCTGGTCCTTACACTTGCAGGGATCCGTGGCAAAATGACATCCGTCAAGCTGGTACTTGCCGGGATGGTCATTAACGCACTATGCAGTGCGTTCTCGAACTTTATCATTTACTTTGCAAACAATGCTGAAGGCATTCGAACCGTCACATTCTGGACGATGGGCAGCCTCGCGGCTTCGGGCTGGAACAAGCTCCCACTGATCAGTATTGTCGTTCTGGTAGCGATTCTGTTCTTCCTGCTGCAATCCCGTGTGCTTAATACGATGCTGCTCGGGGATGAAGCGGCTGTGACGCTGGGCATTAATCTTAGTGTATATCGCAGATTGTATATGCTTTTAACGGCACTTGTAACGGGGGTTATGGTATCGAGCTGCGGAATGATCGGTTTTGTGGGACTCATTATTCCACATATCGTAAGAGGTATGGTTGGCTCAGACCATCGCAAAGTCATGCCCGTGTCGGTATTATTCGGGGCCATTTTCCTCATTTGGACGGATGTTATCGCAAGATCTCTAATATCCAGCGTTGAACTGCCGATTGGAATTATTACGGCCATGATTGGTGCACCGATGTTTATGTATATGCTGGTCAAAAAAGGCTACGGTTTTGGAGGAAAATAAACCATGAAACTGAACGTAGAAAATGTATCCATATCAGTGCTGAATACGGACATCATCCGAAACATTTCGTTACAGGTAAACGACAAGCAATTTGTTGGAATCATTGGACCGAACGGTTGCGGCAAGTCAACGCTGCTCAAGAGCATCTACAAAGTGATCAAGCCACAGCAGGGAAGCGTATTACTCGGCGATAAGGACATTCTGAAATGCAGTCCGAAGATCGTATCCCGGCATATGGGTGTTGTGGGACAGTTCAACGAACTGAGCTTTGATTTTACGGTGCGCGAGATGGTCATGATGGGCCGGACACCACACAAAAAGCTGCTGGAAACCGATAATCAGCAGGATGCCCGGATTGTGGAGCAGGCGCTTGAAAAGGTACATCTGTCCGGACATGCGGATCGCAATTATGTATCTTTGTCCGGTGGAGAGAAGCAGCGTGTCATCCTAGCCCGTGTACTGGCACAGCAGCCTGAATTTCTCATTTTGGACGAGCCGACCAATCATCTGGACATCAAATACCAACTCCAAATTCTCAATATTGTCCGTAGGTTGGACATTGGCATACTGGCAGCACTCCATGATCTCGAACTGGCAGCAGAATATTGTGATTACCTGTATGTGGTGAAGCGGGGACAGATCGTGGTTCACGGTAAGCCTGCAGATATTTTGACACGTGAGATGATTGGGGAAGTGTTTGAGGTAGACTGCGAAATTTACGAAAACCCGGTTACGGGTGGATTGGGTATAGCCTATCTAAGTACACGTTAATGCAAAAAAAATAAAACTCGAGTAGATCCACAGATGAGCCGAGAATAACAGACCGTATTCTGCAAGAGCAATGTTGTGTTGCTGGCAGGAACGGTCTTTTTTGTGGAGCAGTGAGAATCGATGAATTATACAGTTAATTGGTGATTCGCTGACGGTGGGGAAAATAGTCCCAAAAACAAAAGGACCATTATACTACGTTCCAAATGTGGAAAACGACCGATGTTATTAAGGAGGTTCCTTTCTGCTAACAAACGAGGAGTGATACAGCGTACGATGCATACGAAGATAATACAGGAACTTCTTTCCCAAGAAGATTCCGAAGAGGCGATACCAGATGATAGAGCCGTCGAGCCTTTGATTCAAGCGATCATGGACCCCAGAACATCAGGAAGCAGGGGAACATTCTTATACGCTCTTGAACGTTTGGATTACATATTACATATAGAGCACATCATTCCGTTTATTGGTGATACCAGTCTGGAAGTGTGTGCACAATCATTTATGCTGTTGGAGCAGCTAAAGGATAAGCTATCCGACGAGCAAATACTTACATGTGAGCAAGTCATTGAGCAACAAATCAGACATAATGAAAGAAAGCTTCTGGTCGTAGCCTTGGACATGGTGCGGAGTTGGAAATAAGGGTGACGGTGAACTGAACGAATGTCTATCGAGTGCTTTCATTCACCCCTTCCTTTCGTTTACAATAGGGTATTGATTGCAGCAAACGAAGGAGCGGGTAACGATGGCAAAACAGAAATACTATGTCGTCTGGGAAGGCAAGAAACCAGGTGTGTATAACACGTGGGCGGAATGCAAAGCACAGACGGATCATTTTACCGGAGCAAAATATAAATCATACGAATCCAGATCAGCAGCCGAAGAGGCATATCGTGCCGGGTGGAAAGGGAACTGGGGGACAGGCTCGAGTGGAGCAGGTGGTTCTTCCAAAAGCAAATCGGTCAGCAGCGGCAGAAGCGCTGGGATGGAGACATCGGAGGAAGTGGACTATGACAGTATTTCGGTTGACGTGGGCACACGCGGAAATCCGGGACCTGTAGAATATAAAGGTGTGGATACGCGCACGGGAGAGATTATTTTCTCCGTAGGACCGATTTCCAAGGGAACGAACAACCTGGGTGAGTTTTTGGCTATCGTGCATGCCTTGGCGCATCTCAAAAAAGAAGGAAGTAACAAGACCGTGTATACCGACTCGGTGAATGCTATGAAGTGGCTGAAGCAAAAGAAAGTATCCACTACGCTGCCTCGGGATAACTCAACGGAGGAGATCTGGCTCATGATAGACCGTGCGGAGCAATGGCTGCGTACGAATACGTACAGCAATAAAGTGTTGAAATGGCAGACGAAACAGTGGGGCGAAATCAAGGCGGATTACGGGCGAAAATAAGCAAAGATCCTGTACGTATGTTCCATTATATGTAGTCTATTAGAAACGATATTTACAATTTCCAGTTTCCATTCTATAATCATCTGAATATGATAAGTTACACATATGGAGGAGCCTGTCATCTGCAGGCCCTCTTTATCTTTTTGGTCCATCCCTTTTTCGTCAAATTAGAGGGTAGAGTACACATTGCAGGAGGCAGACATGAGTTCCATTTATAGAAGTGAAGAAGGCAAGAACAGTATTCTGGAGGATTATGAAGCCTATCTGGAAAATCTGGGCGAGGGCGTTGAGCGAGAATATGTGGAGACACGTTTTGGACAAACCCATGTTTTGCTGACAGGGCCGGAGAACGGGAAACCGCTGTTCATTCTCCAAGGCGGAAACTGTGTGAATCCGATGACGTTGTCCTGGTTTTCTTCCTTATTCAAGGATTACCGAATTATTGCTCCCGATACGATCGGTCACCCCGGTTACAGTGAAGAGACACGAATCTCGGCGAGGTTTGACAGTTTGGCCTTGTGGGTTTCCGACTTGCTGGACCACTACAAGATTGAAAAAAGTGCGTTTATCGGGCCTTCTTTTGGTGGTGGAATTATTCTTAGACTGGCTACCTATATTCCGGAACGTATTGCATGTTCCGTTTTGGTATCGCCTGCAGGACTGGCTGTGGGTTCGAAATTTAAAACAGCTCAGGACATTGTTCTTCCACTTGTGAAATACCGGATGACTTCTTCGCCATCTTCTTTGCAAAAAATTACAGGCACCATGTCATGCAACTGCATGAAGGAAATGGATAAAAATATCATGGGCAAAATCTTCAAATACGTCAGCATGGAGCAGGATAACCCTAAGCTTACGGAACGGGAAGAGCTGGTGAACTATACGTCGCCAACGCTGCTGCTGGTCGGAGAGAAGGATGTCTTTTTCCCTGGGGACAAAGTTATTGAACGAGCTCAGAAAATTATCCCGAATGTACAAGCCGTCAAGTACGACACGGGGCATTTTCCTTCACAGGATGTGCTCATTCAGATGAACGAGGAGATTCGCCAGTTTTTACAACAAAACTATTAATATAGCACAGGCACGGGCGGATCAAAGGTTTCAAGTCCATTAAACGAATCCGCCCTATTTGTCGATAACATGATGAGATAAGTAGTTTAAGATTTAACTAAGATTTTGAAATTCTATCAGGTATAGACTAGTATGGAGTAGGGTATCGTAATTTATTTTATTATTTCCACATAAGTGTGTTTCAAATTGCTATGATTGGTTTATATAGATGGTTGGCGATGAAACGTCTGCTGATTGGGACAGAGTAATGCAACATGCGGCAAGTCTTCCGATCGACAAGGTTGAAAAGAGGGTCTGTTATGAGAAAAGACAATTACAAAATGGCACTGCAGCGCAATGTCATTCTAAATGATACATATCAGGTAAGACAGGTACTCGCCAGCAGCGAGCTGGCTATTGTATATGCTGGAAGAGACAAAAATACAGGGGCGAAGATCGCCATTAAGGAATTTTTCCCGCAGAGGCTGGCTTCGCGGCATTCGGACAAGCGGGGAGTGTACTGTTCTTCGCGTGGATTCGGCGGGCAGTATCAGGAGCTGCTTGCTTCTTTCATGGTAGAAGGAGAATTGTTGTCGGGTCTGAGTCATCCTCATATTATTCCATACATAGATCATTTCGAAGAAAATGGCACAGGGTATCTGATTACGGAATACTGCAGCGGGGTTACGTTGAACGAGTTTTTGCATGAAAACGATCATGCACTGGACCCTACATTTATTCAAGGTACCCTGCTTCCCCTGGTTGATACATTGGACTACATTCATAAGCAAGGCATTCTTCATAGGGATGTGAAACCATCCAACATTATGATTATGGAGGACGGGACGCCGATGCTGCTGGATTTCGGTTCGGCTGCCCGTTGGCCGATGCAATCTGGAGATAAACAGGCCATTTTCACATCCTCCGGATATTCGCCGCTTGAATTTTATTCGGAGAAATCCATCCAGGGGCCGATGTCAGATATCTATAGTCTGTCAGCTTTACTGCATTACTGGACATGCGGGCAGCCTCCATTGGACGTGAAGCAGCGGTTGTTTCAGGATGAACTACCATCTGTCCGCAGCCACAACACCTATGTGAATCCTTGGCTGGCACGTGTCATTCACTGGGGCCTGACGGTCCGCTCCGAGAAACGCTGTGCCTCGCTCGCCTGGGTCAGAAGATCTTTGCGGGTGCAGGCTCTGATGTGGAAATTGCGCAAACCAGGTACGTTGGAATGGACACTCGCAGAGGATGAACATACTCAAGTCTATGATCTGGAAACGGGCAAAAAGCATGAGACGGCTTAATTTAAGCTTTATTGCAGCTCAGTCTTTAACGTAGAGAATAAAATGTAAGAACCCAAGTTAAGCTAGGCTTCCACTGAAGGGAGGTCTGGCTTATTTGTTTTACATATTAAAATGACAATTGGAAGAATTGGAGTATAAGAAGTCAAATAAGCTCACATATCTCGTTCTGCTCGGAATATTGATGTGAGATTTTGTACGTTTTTATTTAGAAATTTTGGAGTGAATCCCACAAAAAATAGCATAAAAAGTAAATTTGTATTCAAAATACTCTTCATTTTCGAAAGTGTTTTTAGGTCTAGAGATACTTGTTTGTTAAAAGAAGTTGCAAATATAAAGGTGTCAGCCTGGTTTTGTAAAGCAAAGTCTCTAAATTAGATAATTCGGTCTATTTTTATGTAAATTTTTTAGAAGAATATCAGATCGATTCAATCTATTAACATACTCAATTACCCCAATTTACATTCCATACGCTGCGGAATACGATAATCCTAATCTATTGCAAACCGCAGGAGGTATAAAATGAAACGAAAATCAGCCCGATGGTTATCCGGTGTCTTAGCAGCAGGAGTCATGTTGTCTTCCATGTTCTCCATGCCAGCTTACGCAGCGCCGGCCTATGGCCCTCTACAGCATAGTGAGAGCGCTAAGTCCATTTTACAATCACTGACGCCAGAAGAAAGACAAGCTTTGAACCAGCTTCAAGTGATGGACGGTGAAGTGATCGATCCCAAGGTGAATACCAAAAGTAGCGATTTGGTAAACGTGATTGTGCAGTTCAAAAGTGAACCCGCTGCGGTTGCCTTGAAACGGGCTGCAGTAAACAATGAGAAGATGTCTGAGCTTACGGCTACGAGCAAAGTGAAACAAAATCACCAGCAATTCAAGCAGCACATTAAATCTTTGCAGCAGAAGAGAGGGCTATCCTATGATGCTGCCTCGATCCGGATTACCCAGGAGTACGAGACAGCGCTAAATGGCGTTGCGTTAACAGTCCCTGGTGTAGCCGTAGAAGATTTGATGAAATCAGGGGTAGTGAAAAAAGTATGGGCTGACCAGGAAGTGACACTTGATCTGCCAGAGACAGACACATCAAGTGAATTTGCATCTGCACCCGGAATGCAGCCTCGAATGGCTGATAGTGTGCCATATCTCGGCATCGACAAACTTCATGAAGAGGGTATCACTGGTAAGGGAATCAAAGTGGGTGTACTGGACACCGGAATTGATTATAATCATCCGGATTTAACAGGGGCGTATAAAGGGTATCGCGCTCATGAGGGAGAAGATCCAAAACAAGTGGATCCGGCTACGGTTAAGGGCTGGGACTTTGTCGATAACGATGCGGACCCGATGGAGACGACATATGAAGATTGGGAAAATTCGGGTTACAAGGAACAGGGTGTTTTAGCAGAAGAATATTATACTTCCCATGGTACACACGTATCGGGAACCATCGCAGGGCAGGCCAAAAATGACGTGGGATATGCTGTAAAAGGTGTTGCTCCAGACGTAGACTTATATGTGTACCGTGTACTTGGCCCTGGTGGAAGTGGTGAGATGAGTGGCATTATTGCCGGGATTGACAAGGCCATTGAAGATGAACTGGATGTGATTAATCTCTCTCTCGGTGCTGCAACGAATGATCCATTGGATCCGGCCTCCATTGCACTGAATAATGCGATGCTGCAAGGTGTGGTGAGTATGGTTGCGGCTGGTAATGATGGACCCAGTGAAGGTACGTTAGGTACACCGGGAGCGAGCGCGCTGGCCATTACGATTGGTGCTTCCGATGTTCCGTTAACTCTTCCTACCGCTACCGTGACTATGGATGTGTATAGTGATCCAGGTGCGGGAGAGTCGGGCGAAAATACAGCTGAACCAGAAGCGCCTACTGTAGAAGAAGAAGTGCCAGTGGGAGAAGAAATGCCTGCAACAGAAGAAGCGCCACCAGCAGCAGAGGAACCATCTGCAGCAGATGTACAAGCATCCGCAACAGAAGAAGAGACACCACTAGAAACTCCACCTGTAGTAGAAGAAACACCTGCAGTAGATGAAGAAACATCGGCAGAAGAAAATGCACCTGAAGCGGAAGTAGAAACTCCACCAGCAGCAGAAGGAACACCTGTAGTAGAAGAAGAAGTTCCAGCAGTAGGAGAAGAAGCGCCTGCTTCAACTTATACTGAGGAGTTACCTCTGTTTGGTAAAGATTTTACTGACGATCTGACTACGCTTGAAGGCAAAACCTACGAACTTGTTTATGCGGGGCTTGGTAATGCTTTTGATTTTGAAGGTATTGATGTACAAGGCAAAGTGGCCCTAATTGCGCGGGGTGATATTGCACTCGATGCCAAGATCGTCAATGCAAGAAAGGCAGGGGCGGCAGCGGCAATCATTTATAATAATGTTGAAGGAACAATCCCCAATTATTTGGGTGAAATGAACGGGTATATTCCTACGTTTCAAATGATGAGAGAGCTTGGAGAAAAGCTAAAAGAGTTGAACGGCGTGACGGTCACCTTTGGCGCAGCGGGCCAAACCGTTACGGAAGGAAATAAACTGGCGGATTTCAGTTCCCGAGGTCCAGCGTCCGTGAATGATGACATTAAACCCGATATCGTAGCCCCGGGTGTAGCTGTTTTTTCAACCTATCCTGTATTTGTGAATGATCATGCGGGTGAGAATTATAATATTGCCTATGCACGAATTTCGGGTACTTCCATGGCAACACCGCATATGGCGGGTATTGCTGCACTCATGCTTCAGGAACATGAAGAATACACACCTTTTGATGTGAAGACTGCTCTAATGAATACAGCTGTCGATCTGAACGGGAATTATTCCGTGTATGAAGTAGGTGCAGGCCGAGTAGATCCTTACCGGGCAGTCCACACATCCGTATTTGCCAAAGTTCAGGATAAAACGATTCACTTCTCGAATGACGAATCCATCCTTATTGATGAAATTACAGGTTCGATCGTATTTGATAGTGCATACTTGGAAGAAGACGGCCAGGGAAGCGTATCTGACAGCCGGACAGTTAAAATAGAGAATAAAGGGGACCTTGCCAAAACGTATAACACTTCCATCAAGCTGTTAAACGATATGAATTTAAATGTAGATCTTCCAGAATCGATTACTGTAAGTGGCGGAAGTACGGAAGAGATGACTGTTTCAGTGGATATACCACAGGACACGCCGAGCGGCCGTTATGAAGGATATGTATATCTAGATACGGAAAATGCTGCGGATCATATTCAGATCCCATTCTCCATTCGTATTAGCGAAAAGGGGATTACTTCGGTGGAGATGATTCCGCCATCCGTTACAAACGATACCCCATTCCATCAGTTCCTGAACCGGATGACACTGAGTGCCATTCTTTTGGGCAGTCCCATTGATTCTGTGGATGTATTGCTGAAGGATCGCGAAACCGGCGAAGAAATCGGGTTTGTAGGTACCTTGAATTCGCAGTCCCTGCTTCCGGGAGTGGAATATCTGATCCTGAATGTGTTTAGAGGTTATGCATTTCCGATTGAAAACGGGGAGATTTCCAACGTTGCACGATTTGTGCCTGAGGGCAGCTACACACTTGAATTCATCGGGAAGGATTCGGACTCCAAGCAGTATTCATACGAAAGATTGGTAGTTGTCGATAATACAGCCCCAGAGATTGATTTGGGTATAGAGCCTGGCGTATACGAGCTCAATGATAGTATGTTGACGGAAAGGGAGGGTGGACAGGGCGTCTGGTATGATGGCACAGCTATCGATTCAACAGTCCAAACCTTTGTTGATAATGGGATCACGGATTATGATCAATCTTCCAACCGTGTCATTTTCTACGAGAATGGCAGTCCCTTCTATTCCGGTGACTTGCCTGTTTCCAAAGAAGGAAACATATCATTTGGTATTACCAAAGAAGAATATGACAATGGTTACGAACTTCGACTCTTTGGAATGGATGTGGGTACAGCGGCCAATCCCGTCAAGGACCACCGCTATGGCTTTATTTCCGAAGGCAAACCTTATGTGACTAGTAAATATGACAAAGAACAAGTGCGTAAAGGAGATACGATTACCCAGACTATTCAATTGAACAATGTGGAGAAGTTAAACGGTATTTCGTTTACCCTGGAGTCGATGTATGACTATAAACAATTTAACCGGATTGAGCCAACGCCTGAGCTGCAGGCATTACTGGATGCCACAGGTGCTGAAGTGAAATTCAGTGATCCTGTAGTGAGCCCAAGAGAAATTAGCTTTGAGGCTTCCATCTCAGGGGGATCCTTTGAAGGAATCACAGGGAATCTTGATTTGTTCCATGTTGTCTTTGATGTTCCGAAGGATGAATTCTATTTTAAGAAAAGCGACGTACCATTTCTTGAAGTGAAATACACGACGGTTGGCATGAAAGAGAACGAAGAGAAATTGACATTAGCCGCGTTTAACACAGACAGCTATGAAGTGATTTCCAAATCTTCAAGAACATATGGTTATCTACGTCCCGAAGCTTTTATGGTCGATGGAGAGTATCTGGATTTTGCAAATGACTATTCGGCAATGGGCATTGAAGTTTATGCGGAGACGGCTTCCGGTGAGAAATATGAGGGGACTTTGCAAAAATATGGTGAGTTCCTGATCGATGGGATTCCGGCAACAGGAGAAGTGACGACCATCTACACACGAGTTCCGGGCCATTTACCTTCCAGGCTGGCAGTGGTTCTGAGCAAGACGATTGATGGCGAATACTACGGTATCAATCAACTGAATTCGTCTGATTATACGTATGCAGGAGATATTAATGGGGATGGAGCCATCGATATCTATGACATGGAGCTTGTAACAAAATATTATCGTACTTCCGATGAAACTGCTGATATTGACCAGGATGGTTATGTAGGAGACACCGAAGTGAGTTATATTACGAATAACTTTGGAATGACGGCTAACTATTCTACCAAGCAGCCTGTCTTGCAAATTGGGGACAAAGACTTAGGGTACTTCCTCAATAAAATTCAGGAAATGAACAATGGTGGTTCTGGTAATAATGGGGGCGGTTCGGGAAATAGCGGTGGCGGCGGATCTTCTACGACGCCTGCACCTGCACCATCTACAGAATCAGAATCAAGCCCAAATCAGGTCATTACGGAAAAAGATTTGCAATCTGCGGCAAACGGTACCGCGAATGTGGAGATGACGGTCGGTAAGAAGATTGAGCTGCCTATCAATGCCGGGGATTTGTTGGGTGCGAATTCACTCACAATATCTCAGCAAGGTGTGCTATCGCTCACCATTCCTTCTGGCGTATTGAAAGAATTGCAAACCAAAGGTGGCCCTGGTGCAGCTGATGGCAAAATCATCTTGGATATAAACAAAAAAGATGTGAAATTACCAGCGGCGAAACAAGGTCTGACGTGGACAACCGCAGGTGCTGCTTACGAAATTGAACTGTATCTCCAGGTTTCCAGTGAGAAATTATCTTTGTCCTCACTTCCTGAAGATGTTACGCTGACACTCCATTACGACAGAAAGCTAAACAGCGATCTGATTGGAATGTACACTGAACATTCAACTGCGAATCAATGGGATTACGCAGGTGGGATCGTAGACGAAGAGAAGGGTAGCGTTACTTCCCAATTGTCCGATTTGGGCACGTATGCACCGTTCGTCTACGATAAATCCTTCGAAGACGTGGCACCAACGCATTGGGCAAGCGAAGCAATCAAGTCTCTTGCAGCGAAACATGTGCTGACAGGTAAAACAGAGACTGCGTTTGATCCGCAAGGTCAAACAACTCGTGCCGAATTCGCTGCCTTAATCGTAAGAACCCTTGGCTTAGAGGCAAAAGGTAATGAATTGCCATTTGGTGATGTAAGCAAGGATGCCTGGTATATGGATAGCGTTGCTGCTGCTTATCAAGCAGGTTTGGTTCAGGGAGTATCTAGTGATACATTTGCTCCGACTCAAACCATTTCACGTCAAGAAATGGCCGTGCTTATGATGAGAGCATACGAATACCAAACCCAAACAAATGATACCCAGTCAGCTGATGCCGGTTATACGGATGAAGCAAACATTGCATCTTGGGCAAAAGAAGCTGTGGCTAAAGCGGCTGAGCTTGGTGTAATGAAAGGTTCTACTGGTGGGAAATTCAAACCTCAAGATAGTGCTACACGTGCCGAAACGGCCCAAACGGTTCACAATTTACTTTCGTTGCTGAAATAAGAAGTACAAATATAAGAGGTTCCTCCAGCATTAGGGGGGCCTCTTATTTTGTCATGACTGCACCTTGCGGTTCTCCCGAAATTCTCCTCCCACGTACACCAGACTCCAATATATAACTGGTAGAGTCCACATTCGATCCCTATAATTAGGAATAAACGATGGACAAAACGAGGTGTAGTGATGATTGAAGGGAAGATTATTAAATTTTACCGGGAGAAACATAGACGAACTCAAGGCGAACTGGTGAAAGGGATCTGTTCAGTCACACATCTGAGCAAAATTGAACGGGGAATGACAGAGTACTCACAGGAGATTATGGACATGCTCTGTGAGCGACTCCATATTGATATGGTAAGGGAAGTAACCAGATATCATCAAATGAAGGATCTGCTGGATTCATGGCAAGAGGCCATTATTATGCAGAGAACGGCCGAAGCTATTCGTCTAAAAGACAAGCTGGAAGAAGAACCGCTAGCAGGTATACCAGACTTGCGTCTATCCTGTGATTTGCTGCGGATCCGATTTTATTTATTTTTAAATAATATAGATGAGGCAGAAAGACTTATAGACAAAGTCGAGATTCCGGATGAATTGGAGCATTCGTACGAGCATTATTTTTATCACCACCTGATGGGGATTTACTATTTCCTAACAGGGCATTATACCAAATCCATCCAGACGTTAACCTCTATTGACCAATCGAAATATACGAATCATGAATACTTTTATCATTTGTCCCTGGCCTATCACTCGATCTATTCGAATATTACGTCTTACTATTACGCCGAGAAGGCTATCCAGCATTTTCGGAAAACGCTCAATATGGTCCGGATCATTGATACCGAAACCATTATGCTGGTTCAGCTCAATTCCCGAGAGTATCATGATTTTCCTGAGACTAAAAGAAGATATGAGAATCTCATTCGGATATGTGATGATTGCGGTCTTCCTGACCGAAAAGCCAAGCTGCTGAACAATCTGGGTTACGAATATAACCGGCGAAAGCAGTATGAGGAGGCTGCCTACTGGTACAATCAGGCGCTGGATATCATTCCGGAGAAACAACCGCTCTACCTGATGGTGCTTAATAATTACGTAGAAGCGAATAGACTGGGTAATCTCATTCCTGCAAACAAGCTATTAAATATATCTCTGGAAGCCCTGCATCGATCTGATCTTACGGGAGACGCAAGTTATATGGAATTGGAACTCCAATGTGTTATTTTGCAAGGCCAGGAGGAAGCGTATTTTGAAATGATAGAAGATAGAGTTCTTCCTTACTATCGTGAGCTTGGTTCCCAATATCTCGCCGAACGTTATGAGGAGATATTGTTTAAATATTATATGAATCATGGTGAAAAGGATAAGGCGCTTCATCTCGCAAAAAATCGTTTTGAAACGCAGACGACAACGCTTATATCAGGGTAATATATAAAATGCGAGAAGTGTCGCAGTATAGGGCATTTGAAACGAGCGCTATACCTCCGATACAATGGGGTCAGGGAGTCTAAGAGAATGGATTAAATATGGCTGAGAAATGGAGAACTACAATATGACTGATTTTATTAACGCAGAAGACATTAATGACGTCATTCTGGCAGCGGCTGCCTCGGAGCTTGAGCAGATGGTGGGCAGAATTTGTGAATTGATTGGTACGCCTTTGGAACAGACAACCGAGCTGGAGCGGCAGGTGATCGCTGCATTCGGCTTTGGGGCCGTATACAGCATTACTCATCGGGATCAACTAGCAGAGTCCCAGGCTCACGCACTAAGTATTCGGATGTTGATCAAGCCGTTTAACTACAGTGAGCAGCAAGCAGTGGACTTTGCCGACGATCTAATTCGGGTGGCCTCGGACCGGGAGGCGCATCCCGTAATGAACACGATTATTCATCGTGGGATTGACGGCCACCGTCAATTTAACCAGGAAGATGATGAAGGACTGGCACGCAATATTCAGGAGATTTTGACTGCGGTACAACCGGAGAGGTAGAAGAGAGTTACTAGATTCGGGAGATGATCGTGATGGATTTGATGAAACTAAGCAAGGAGCTCTCTTATGCTCTGCGGCATGCCCCTTGGGAATATGAGCTGGAGCTGGATGAAGAGGGCTGGGTAGAGATCTCGCAATTACTCGTAGCACTACATGAAAGTCCGCAGTGGAAAGAAGTAACGGAAGCGGACCTGGAGCAGATGATTCAGGCCTCGGAGAAAAAGAGACATGAAATCCGTTCCGGCCGCATCCGGGCGCTATATGGTCATTCCACTCCGCAGAAGATATCCAAAATCCCTGCGGAGCCGCCGGTAACCCTTTTTCATGGTACACCGGCTCGCGCGGTGGCTTCGATTATGGAGCAGGGATTGCAGCCACGGCAGCGGCAGTATGTGCACTTGTCCGCAGATATGAATACGGCCGAACAGGTAGGACGCAGACGTGATGATCAGCCCGTAATCCTGAAAATTCATGCCTCGCAGGCAGCCATGGACGGTATCCTCTTCTACCATGGAAACGAAAATATCTGGCTCGCTGATCACATACCTGCACGCTATATCGACCGCTGACAAGAATATTGCCCGCGAGTCCAATAGAGTATCATTTTGTTATATAAGCACTTGTACAGAAAAAAGGGGCACATCAACATTTGTTGGTGTGTCCCTTTTGGTTATCCAGCTAATAGAATTTCGTTCTAATAGCGGATATGGATTTGAAGACGTTTTATTTGCCCAGAATCGCCTTAACGCCTTCGCTCAATGGTTGAGCCGGACGGCCAAGCAGTTTCTCCAAGGTGTCGCTCTCTACAGCCAGTGCGCCTTCACGGATGGCACCTTGCATATCAACCAGCATAGAGACCACAAAGTCAGGCAGACCTGCACCTTTCATGATGTCGGCATAAGTAGCATCGTCCACGTTTTGTACATTGATGTCCTGTCCGAGCACTTCGCCAACGATGGCTGCAAGTTCAGCTTGCGTGCGGAGTTTACCAGACAACTCATATACTGAATTCTCATGTCCCTCACCTGTAAGCACTGCTGCGGCTGCATGTGCATAATCACTGCGCGTAGCCCAGCCTACTTGACTGTCGTTGGTTGCATGAACCCATGGGGCACCTTGGGTAGCAGCTTGTACGCTGCCTGCTTCATTTTCCAGATACCAGTTGTTACGCAGGAAGGAGTAGGAAATGCCGGATTCGCGGATCGCCTGTTCTGTGGCACGGTGCACTTCAGCCAGCGAAAGGGTGTTATTCTCGGCATTTACCACGCTGGTATACGCGATAAATCCAACACCTGCACTCTTGGCAGCATGAACCGCAGCTTGATGTTGGCGGATACGTGTCTCATTGTCGCCATCTGTGGAGATGAGCAGCAGGCGATCCACACCAGCGAAAGCTTTGGCAAGTGTACCTGGTTGATCGAAATCACCATGACGAACGTCGACGCCTTGAGCACGCAGTGCTTCCGCTTTCTCCGGGTTTCGTACACTTACAGCGAGATCCCCGGCTGATACCGTTTTTAACAAAGCTTCTACGACCAGTGAACCCAAATGACCTGTTGCGCCAGTAACCAAAATTTTCATGAAAAGTTCCTCCAATGGTTTAAGTATTTTGAAAAAAGTTTTGGATGTAATCAAGTCCGTTATAACAGATGTGATTACAACCAAAGGGTTAAAAAAAGCTCATGATGAGCTTTTTTTATTCAGAGACATGAACCTGATCCATCATCTGCTGTATCGTTACGCGGTTCAAGCGCTGTTCCATCGCTGTCTGGGCCTCAATGAGCTCGGCACGCAAGGTACGTTCGATCATGCTGCCCACGGGACAGTCCGGATTCGGATGTTTGTGGAAGTTGAATAGCTCCCCTTCCTGGACCACTTCGAGTGCCCGATATACATCCAGAAGGGTGATGTCTGCCGGGTCCTTTAATAAGGAAGCCCCGCCGACGCCCGGTCTAACCTCGATTAAACGGGCCTGCTTCAGCTTGGACATGATCCGCCGGATAATTACGGGATTTGTATTTACGCTAGAAGCAATAAAATCCCCGGTACACTCATTAGGTGCAACAGCAATTAAGGACAGTGTGTGAACAGCAATGGAAAAGCGGCTGCTGATTTGTTTCATGGATGATCACCACCGTTGTAACTATAATAGTTACAAATTGTGAGGTTGTCAAATATTATGTTCTAGATCATCATCCACAACGAAAAGAAGCCATGTCCCCAGATCAATCAAGTGGACCAAGATGGCCAGCACTGATTATTGGGACAAAGCTTCTTCGGTGATTTGGCGGATATCGAACGGGGAGCGAATGCCTTCTTCGATCATGTCAGGCAGAATGTTGTCTAAGAAATAACGTACACAGTGAAGGTCGATATTTTTGATTTTGATCAGTGCATAGCGGTACATGACGATGAATTCTTTCTCCGTATTGCCACGCTGCAGTTCCGCAAAGGCTTCATATACCTGGTCCATTTTATCCGCTACTTCTAGAATTAGGCCTTCTACGGAATCGTCTTTGCCTTCTCGCAGCTGCCTGCGGAAAATGTCCTTAAATTCCTCAGGGATATTTTCATTAATAAAATGCTCTACCATCGCTTCTTCCACATGGAGCAGCATGGAACGCAGTTCCAACGAGTAATGTTTGACGGGTGTCTTGATATCACCGATGAAGATTTCACCATAGTCATGGCTGCTGGTAATTTCGTATAACTTTTTCCAATCGATGCTTACTCCGTGCAGTTCTTCAATATCGGCCAGTGTCTTGGCATACTGTACTACTTTCCAGGAATGGGCAGAAACACAGTGTTCTTCGAACTTGAACTTGCCAGGCGTTCGAATGATGCGTTCAAGATCGTTCAGTGACCTAAAGTACGTATGAATTCCCATCTAGGCTATCATCCTTTGTTGGTTGAGTATGATCCGACTATACTTTAATTATGTTAACCACGGATTAACGATGTATGCGAGAAAGGTAAAAATAAACCTTGAAAGTGAAAGACATAAGCATGGGGATAAAGAGACAAAAGGGATATCCATGGACAAAACCAAAAAACCACCATATCGACTGAACTTTTATTCAGCTGACTCATGGTGGCTTTTTAGATTTTTAATGATTCACGATGAAGGAAAATGTGTACGAGATCCGATCAGGCTTTCTTTCGAACCGGGGAAATAAACCAATACGCCATACCGACAAACAACGCACCACCAATGATATTGCCCAGCGTGACGGGAATCATATTGTGCAGCCAACCTGCCAGTGTGATCGTATCGGGGTGGTTGGGCAGCAGCCAGGACAGTGATAAGAGCGTCATGTTGGCGACACTGTGCTCATACCCGCTGGCAATAAACGCATACAGACACCACCAGATTAGTACCAGTTTGGCAATATCCTCTTTGGAACGGGCCGCCATCCAGATGGCCAGACAGACGAGCCAGTTACAGAGAATACCGCGGAAGAACAATTCGGTAACGGGTGCAGCCATCTTTTTGGCTGATACGGCAAACAGTAAGTGCTCGGGTGCAGCTGTTTTAAACAAGCCACTGCCTACAATAAGCAGACTGAGCAGAATGGCCCCGATCAGATTTCCGAGGAAAACAAGTCCCCAGTTTTTCAAGGTTTCCCGAACTGTGGTCCGGCCCGCCAGCGTACTCATGGTAAAAAACATGTTGTTGCCTGTGAACAATTCCGAGCCTGCAAAAATGACGAGCGTGAGGGCGAGCCCGAAGGACATGCCCATCAGCATCATTTGCAAGGGTGACTTGGCTGCAAGCAGCGGTGCACCGATACTAAAGATCAGAATAATTCCAAGCCCAACGTAAGCTCCTGCCATTAAGGCAGCTACCATGTAACGCGGCAAGCTGGCATTCATCTGATCCCGTTTTTTAACGGCAGCTTCAATAATTCCTTCAACACCTGGTGTATACATCCTGGTCTCCTCCATTATTGTGCATCTATCTCGTTCCTGCTCATGGAGCTCGCTATACAGCAATCCAGACCTGTCCGTTCTCGAGTTTCACCGGAAACATCTGAACCTGTCCCTGATCTGGTGCCTGCACTTCACCCGTACTTAAGTCAATTTTCCAATCGTACAGCGGATCATAGAGATAATGTCCAGATACGATGCCTTCGGCGAGCGGCCCACCCTTGGGGTGGGGGTTATGGTTATCGGCAGCGAATACGGTACCGTCAGAGGCGCGGAAGACAGCCAGCTGTAGGCCTTCAATTTCTACCACTCTCCCGATCCGGGGGAGAAACTCTTCAATCTCTCCCGCCGGAAAGTAGGTGCCTGATTGTTTGGTTGTCATATGGACTGCTCCTTTTCTATGGCAGGTTCACCTGCAAATTAAATATCATATTAATCCAGTATAAAAAGCTACTATCTTAAGAGTTAGAGCTTAAGGACGAGCCGACACTTCAATCCCCTGGAACAGTTTGGTCTGGCCTTCTTCGTTACGCAGTGCTTTTTTCCATGGATCTTCCACATGGTTCAGAGCAAATTCGATGCGTCCCATCAGTGCTTTGCGTTCTTCCAGATTATCCACTACAACTGAACGAATCTGCTCAAGCCCCATCCGTTCTACCCATTCCGAGGTGCGCTCCAGATAGTTGCCTGTTTCCCGATAGTATTGAATAATTGCACCGCAGAGTTCAATGAGTTCTGCATCTGTTTTAACTTTGCATAAGGAGTCTGCCAGTCTGGCCTTGATACCGCCATTACCGCCAATAAACAACTCCCAGCCTCCATCGTTACCTACGATACCGATATCTTTCGTACATGATTCCGCACAGTTCCGAGGGCAACCATTAACCGCCATCTTGAATTTGGCAGGCAGATCAAGACGCTCGAATTTGCGTTCAAGCAGGGCACCCATCGCCATGGAATCCTGGGTACCGAAGCGACAGAACTGGGAACCGACGCATGTTTTGACCGTACGCAGCGATTTGGCGTAAGCATAACCGGAAGGCATATCCAGCTCCGCCCATACCTGCGGCAGATCCTCTTTTTTGACCCCGATCAGATCAAGACGTTGTCCCCCGGTAACCTTGACGGCTTTTACATCGTATTTGACCGAAATGTCCGCAATGCGTTTCAGTTCTTCCGGCGTGGTTACGCCGCCGTACATGCGCGGTATTACCGTATACGTACCGTCTTTCTGAATATTGGCGTTCATTCGTTCATTGACAAACCGGGATTCCTTCTCGTCTTCATGCGTATCCGGTGCAATCATGCCGAGGTAGTAGTTAATTGCCGGACGGCATTTGGAACAGCCTTCAGGCTGGCTCCAGCCCAGGACATTCATCACTTCTTTGGTCGTCTGCAATCCTTTTTGCTTGATCTCGGCTACAATTTCATCCCGGCTGAGGGAGGTGCATCCACAGATGCCCTGTTTGGCGCCGCTTGTGAAGCCATCTCCCAGTACATATTGTAAAATTTGTTCTACTACCGGTTTGCATCCGCCGCATGAACGGGTTGCGCCTGTGCAGGCTTTGATCTCATCAACGCTGCTCAGACCTTGATTCGTAATGGCATCGACAATCGTTCCTTTGGTTACACCATTACATCCACATACGATTTCGTCCTCAGCCATCGTTTCAATAGAAGCAGCTTTTTTGTGACCACCACAGCCCGTCCCCATCAGTGAGGCATACAGCTCATCCGTCATCTCGGTTTTCTGTTTGATTAACTTCTGCAATTCAGCAGAATCCGTCACATCTCCAAAGAGCACGGCACCGACCATGATGTTGTCTCGCAGCAGAATTTTTTTGTAGGTCCGTTTCCAGTCATCTTTATGGCTGATCACCGTATGGTCGGGACTATCGAGAAATTCGCCTGTGGAGAAGACGTCCACACCTGAGATTTTTAATTTGGTAGATACGACAGAGCCTTCATACGGAGCAGTTTCCACGCCGCAGATATGCTTGGCGAGAATCATGCCTTGTTCGAATAATGGGGCAACGAGGCCGTAGCATACTCCCCGGTGTTCGGTACATTCCCCGACAGAATATACACCTTCGAGTGAGGTCTGCATGTAGTCATCCACGACGATCCCCCGGTTAACTTCCATGCCGCTTTCGCGGGCTACAATCGTATTCGGTTTAATGCCTACAGCCATAACGACAAAGTCTGCATCCAGTATGGTATCATCGGCAAATCGGAGGCCTTCCACACGTTCCCCGCCGATCAATTCAGCTGTCTGTGCGCCCATCTTGAAACGAATGCCCTGACGCTCCAGTTCCGCTTTTAGCATGGCTGAAGCTTGAGGATCGAGCTGGCGTTCCATCAAATCTTGCATGAGATGAACTACGGTGACGTCCATGCCGAGCTGTACCAGGCCTTTGGCTGCTTCCAGTCCTAGAAGACCTCCCCCGATAACAGCCGCTTTTTTATATTGCTTTGCTGCTTCCAGCATCATGTTGCAATCGGCAATGTCCCGAAATCCAACAACGCCTTCTTTATCATGACCCGGAACGGGCAGGATAAAGGAGCTGGAACCTGTAGCGATAATGACTTTGTCGTAGGGCACCCGTGTGCCTTCATTTGTCACGACTTCCCGGGTATCTGCGTCAATACGGGACACGGTTGTACCGGTATGAAGTGTAATGCCATTGTCTTTATACCAGTGCAGATCATTCAGCACGATATCATCAATGGTTTTGCTGCCCTCCAGAACATAGGACAACATGATACGGTTATAGTTGGGATAGGGCTCCGTGCCGAAGACCGTAATGTCATAGCGTGAAGTTAATTTCAAAATTTGTTCAACTGTACTAATGCCGGCCATACCGTTACCGATCACGACAAGTTTTTCTCTGTTTCCGTTCATGTGTGTAAGCCTCCTTGGTTTAACACTGGACAATATCAACATTTTTAGTGGTTTATATTTGAATCATACCGTGAATTGCTAACACTTAATGTGATTTATTTCACTAAGAAAGAGATAAGTAGCACAAATTAAAAAGTGTGAGCCCGGTCACGGAAACTGTTTTTTTATTGGAGCTTGAAGAATGGAAGGTATTGAGGTCCAGATGCTACTTTAAAATAAGAAATACGAACTATTGTTCTCTTTTTGTTTTCGTTGTAACATCGAGAATGGGATATGATGTTCCCTATTTCTTCGAAAGGAAGTTTTCGCATCATGATGGGAAGATCCCACCTGATTATTGGAACAGGCGTTTCACTTTCAGTACTGCAGCTGATGGGTGTGCAAGTCACGGCACCGGCTGTTACGGTTGCGCTCATTGGCTCGCTGCTGCCGGACATTGATGAGCCGAATTCCTTATTGGTATCCAAGGCGCTGCCTAATAGTCTGATCAGGCTGCTGCAAACCATTTTGCTGCCTACAGCCGTATTTGTGTATTTTTATGTGCAGGCGAAGCCTTGGAATCTGCTGCTGGCCATTTTGGTCGGGCTGGTATCTTTCCTGCCATCGCGTTCGCTCCGCAAGGTGTTGATGTTCGCCATCGGACTGGGCCTTGTATTATACGGTCACGCCCTCGCACCATGGAACCTGATTGCAGGGAGTCTGCTCATGTTATGTACTACGCTGACCCACAGAGGTTTAACCCATACGGTCTATGGAACTGCAGTTTGGGGAGGACTGCTGTACAGCACAACGCATGAGCAGGGACCGGAGATTTGGGTTGCCGGAGGCGTAGCCTATGCCATGCATTTGCTTGCAGACTCGTTGACGAATCGAGGGATTCGTCCGCTTCCGCCACTCAAGTGGAGGATCAGGGCGAATTTAATGAGCACGGGGACCAAACATGGAGCCGTGGTCGAGAATGTATGTATTGTGCTAACGCTTATTTTGGCATGGATCGCATTTTCACCGTTATTTCTGTAACTCTGAGTAATAGGCATCGAGGTTTTTATCGGATTATGTCGCATGACAACATCAGCATGAATTCAAAAACGCCAGTCCAGAATAGAGGACTGGCGTTTTTTATTGGCTCTCCGAATCCTGTACTAAACCTTACCGTGTATATAGAGTTCAAGGGGCTAAACCACAATTGGGAGCAAGGTTCAGGAAGAGGATGGGGAATCGGTAAGCTCATCAATATCCGAAGAGCCAAATACAAAGAGCACAACAAGGATAACTACAATTAATAGCTCTGCAAATCCAGTTCCGTCAAAGTCAGACATCATCCCAGCCTCATTTCATTCCATTCATTTAGGAATTCATTCTTTTTTGGAAAGCTCGCATCACATCATCTAGTGTCACATCGCCCATCTCGTCAAGAAATTGGACCAGTTTATCGGCATTCGAAGGCGTAATGTTTGTCAGTGTTTTATATTGTCCAACCAACTCAACGACCAGAGTAGCTTCGCGAAACAAGGTCACAGCGTCGACTCTTAATTTGCCGCTAACTAGCAATGCTGCAACAATGAGTTCCAGGTTCTTACCTTTAAGGTTGCCATTGAGAAGGGAGTTTGCGGCATTTGATTTTTTGGAGCCATTATTCGATTTTCCATTCCTTCCCACTGCCATGACAGGACCCCCACTGCTTGGTGTTTTGTTCTCTTTCGTTGTTGTATCTTATGTGTTATTTCCTATAATGTTCGAACTATTAATCTATTTTTACGCAAAAAAAAAGAGACACTCCAACCAAAGTCGGAACGCCTCTTTATCTGGAGAGAGATCAACCAGAGTTGTTCAATTCTGTCACTCCCTGAGCATTACGCGTTTTCAATAATGGTGTTCATGGTCGTACGATCCAAACCCTTCACCAATTTGACAAGCAGTGCCTTGGCAGCATCATAGTCATCGGTGTGAATGATGGAAGATGAGGTATGGATGTAACGGGCACAGATCCCAATGACGGTTGAAGGTACGCCAATTCCGCTCAGATGAACTTGTCCTGCATCCGTGCCACCAGGTGAGATAAAGTATTGCATCTTGATCTGGTTCGAAGAAGCGGTGTCCTGCACATATTCCACCATGCCGCGGTGAGTGAACATGCCTGGATCGAAAATACGAAGCAGAGCACCTTGCCCAATGTGTCCAAAGGACTGTTTGTCACCTGTCATGTCATTGGCTGCACTGCAGTCCAGGGCGAAGAAGATGTCTGGTTCAATCAGATTGGCAGCTGTACGCGCACCGCGAAGCCCCAATTCCTCCTGAACTGTTGCACCGCAATACAGCGTGTTTGGAAGCTTCTCTTGGTGGAGTGCCTCAACGAGCTCAAGGGCAAGTCCGACTCCGTAGCGGTTATCCCAGGCTTTTGCCATGATTTTTTTCGGGTTCGCCATGGGTGTAAATTCACAGATTGGAACGATTTGCATGCCTGGGTGAATCCCCCAAGATTCGGCTTCAGCACGGTTATCCGCACCAATATCCAGGTACATGTGATTCAGATCAACCGGTTTGCTCCGTTGGGACTCATCCAGCAAGTGAGTAGGCGTAGAACCTACAACGCCCGTTATACGGCGATCGGGAGTGATGATCTGAAGGCGCTGAGACAAGACAGCCTGACTCCACCATCCACCAAGCGGTCGGAATTTAACCATGCCCGTTTCCGTAATGCCTGTTGTCATGAAGCCCACTTCATCAAAGTGTCCGGCTACCATAACTTTCGGGCCTGATTCTTCACCGCGAAGTACACCGAAAAGGCTTCCCAGACGATCCTGGACAAATTCCTCTGTATATTGGGAGAGCTGCTCCTTCATCCATCCGCGAAGCTCGCGCTCGAATCCGGAAGCGGAAGGGAATTCCGTTAATGTACGAAACATCTCCATTGTTTTTTTATTCATGTGTCGACAACTCCTCTGCTTGTATGTATGACAGTCTTGACAGAACGGCTGCAGACTGTTGTCCTCCATTCTTAAAGGACATTATTAACCACTGGTCACATTATAGTATGAACCTTGCGCACCTAATTGTCCATGTCTGTGTCACGTATCGGATGCATCATTAGTACAATGAACATGAAGTTTTCTTTTGGATTGGGCTTTTCCCTCACGCCTTTCACAGCATGATTGAATATGCATGAGTTGAGACGCTCCTGCGTTCCCATAACCGGGGATTTTTATTCGTTTGCTTGACGACAGGAAGGAGTTGGGACACCAGATGAAGCCACCTCATGAAGGCAATGAAGACATCCTTTTTATCGTCCTTTTTATTTTGCTCGTCATCGTACTTCTTTATTTATAGGGAAATACTTCACACCTGACTGTTGTGCGATTAGCTCAACTTCTCTCTAATCCGGCGTATTGAATTTAAGCTGCTAAACCGTTCTCTCCCCAACTGGAAACAATTGATGCAATTCGCCGGATACATAACCTTCCCACGATTAACAAACAATGAACATAGGATTCCACACGAGATGCAGCGACAAGCTGTGCGACCTATACGATTTCTAAGGAGGTTCTGAATCTTGCCAGCTCAAACCAAAGGATCCGGTAACGGAAAAAAATCATCATCCCTGTCCATCAGCGAACAGGATTACAAGAAAGTAGCCAAAAAGCATGAGCCCGCTCGTCCGATCCTTGCGAATTGCATTAAGGCTTTCTTTGTCGGGGGATTCATTTGCATCATTGGACAGGCTATCCAGGAAGCATTCAAGGCAGGTTTCGATATGACTTCCAAGGAAGCGGCCAGTCCTACGGTTGCGGTCATGATCCTGATCTCGGTTATCCTCACCTGCCTTGGGGTCTACGATAAAATTGCCCAGTGGGCCGGAGCAGGAACAGCGGTCCCGGTTACCGGTTTTGCCAACTCGATGTGCTCAGCAGCATTGGAGCACCGTGCGGAGGGACTTGTTCTTGGCGTTGGAGCCAACATGTTTAAGCTAGCCGGATCGGTTATCGTATTCGGCGTCGTGGCTGCCTTTATTATAGGTATCATCTACGCCTTCCTTGGATTAGGAGGTGGGCATCTATGAAGCTTGTCGGACGCCAAACCTGGGAGTTTGAGAACCGCCCTCGAATTATCGGCAGGGCTGCGGTTGTTGGGCCAGAGGAGGGAGCTGGACCACTGTCCGCCGATTTCGATTACGTCTATGACAATCTGGAGATTGGTGAGAAAACATGGGAAAAAGGGGAGCGCAAGCTGCTTGAACAAGCTACACAGCTGGCACTCATCAATGCAAACATCACAAAGGAAGAACTGCAGTTTTTCATTGGTGGCGATCTCCTCAACCAGATCATCAGCAGTTCCTTTTCGGCTCGGAAACTGGGAGCTCCTTACCTCGGTGTATTTGGGGCTTGTTCGACCTCCATGGAGAGCCTGGCATTAGCATCCCTAATTGTTGATTCAGGTGGAGGTAATTATGTCCTCGCCGGTACGGTCAGCCATAACTGCACAGTGGAGAAGCAGTTCCGCTACCCGACCGAGTATGGATCCCAGAAACCTCCTTATGCACAGTACACCGTGACCGGCTCAGGTTGCGGCGTAGTTTCCCGCTCTGGAGAAGGCCCTGTTGTCACGCGGGCAACCATTGGACGGGTCATGGATCTTGGCATCAAGGATCCGTTTAACATGGGGGCTGCCATGGCTCCAGCAGCGGCAGATACCATCGTGTCTCATTTTCGGGATACAGGACTTGAACCAGGGTATTACGATCTGATTGTCACTGGCGATTTGGCTTCGGTTGGACACCCTATCACGAAAGAACTGTTGCAAAAGGAAGGCATCCCCATGGAACAAACGACGTTTAATGACTGTGGACTCATGATTTATGATCGGGAGAAGCAGCCATTCGTTGTAGCAGGCGGCAGTGGATGCGGCTGCTCAGCGACTGTAACGTATGGACATATATTGAACAAAATGCAAAAAGGCGATCTCAAACGGGTACTGGTTGTGGCCACGGGTGCACTGCTGTCACCGATTTCCTACCAGCAGGGTGAGAGCATCCCGTGTATTGCACACGCCGTAGCCATTGAAAAGGAGGGATAAACGATGCAATTTCTATGGGCGTTTATTGTTGGCGGATTGATCTGTGTAGTGGGTCAGCTGCTGATGGACGGCGTCAAGCTGACGCCGGCTCACACGATGAGTACACTCGTTGTGGCAGGGGCGGTTGCGGATGCGCTCGGATGGTATGATCCGCTGGTTAAATTTGCAGGGGCAGGGGCATCTATTCCCATTACCAGTTTCGGTAACTCACTGGTGCACGGGGCATTAACCGAGCTTGAAAAGGACGGATGGATCGGGGTTATTACCGGGATATTCGACTTGACGGCTGCAGGGATATCAGCGGCGATTATCTTCTCCTTTCTCGCCGCGCTGGTGGTTCGGCCGAAAGGCTGACAAGGCGCAGTTCAATGGTTTTAGCCATATATGTATACACTAAAAGGCTCCGGATGTTTAACATCCGGGGCTTTTTGTCGCAATCATGCGAGAATGGCGGCCAATCTGACGGCTGGAAACAAATTGTGATTCTCTTCGAGTGTACTCGCGCCCGTTGTTCATGTACAATAAAAGGAAATCTGTATGCTTTTTTAGGAGGTTAGACCACATGCCTGTGCGCAAAGAGTCGATCCAAATCATTTCAGCAGTTCGTTCTAATCTAGAATCTTGCATAATGGGGAAATCCTTTGAAATTCAACTTTTGCTCACAGCTTTGCTTGCAGGCGGACACGTTCTGATCGAAGACGTACCCGGAACAGGCAAGACACAGTTGATCAAAGCATTATCGAAATCCATGCGCGGAGAATACCGCCGCATTCAATGTAATCCAGATATTTTGCCAAGTGATATTACAGGTGTATCCGTATTCCACCCGCGTGACGAGCGCTTTTATTTCCGTCCGGGTCCGGTCATGACCAACATACTTCTGGCGGATGAGATCAACAGGGCAACAACGAAGACCCAGTCAGCTCTGTTGGAAGTGATGGAAGAACGCAGTGTAACGGTAGATGGCGATACCTATGATCTGCCACACCCGTTCATGCTCTGTGCTACCCAGAATCCAATTGATTTTGAGGGAACGTATACACTGCCGGAAGCACAGCTCGACCGGTTTATGCTGAAAATAAGTCTGGGTTATCCCGACAAGGATATCGAGAGAACATTACTGAAGCAGCATCAGTCAGGACAGCCCGTGGACCGGCTGGAGTCCGTAACTCACATGGACCAGATATCGGCGATTCAGCAGGAAATCAAGGAAGTCTTTATTGGTGATCCGGTCATGGACTATCTGCTTGACGTCGTTCGCAATACACGTTCGCATCCGTCCGTTCTGCTGGGGGCCAGCCCGCGTGCAGCCATTTCATTCATGATGGCGGTGAAGGCGTTTGCCTTCCTGCAGGAACGTGATTATGTGCTCCCGGATGACGTAAAAACGATGGCCCCGTATGTCCTTTCCCATCGGATTGTACTGCGTCCTGAAGCGAGACTGGACAGCATGAGCTCTGAAGCCGTACTGAATTCTGTACTTCAGCAGGTTCGTGTGCCCGTCTCCATGGGGCAATAATTCATGAAGCCGCTTTTGAGTAATGTCAGAAGAGGAATGCGCCACCCCCGCGTATGGAGTATCGCGATGGTGTGGATTTGCTGCTTGGCCTATGTATTATTCCAGGGCGGGAAAACATCCATCATGCTGCTTTCGATGGTAACCCTCCTTTGTCTGTATCTTGCCATTGCCGGATTCAGTGGAGTAAGACGTGCACGCGGTGTACGAATGCTATCATCGGGTCAGGACCATGAAGAGCTGCTGCATGCCGGTGACCAGGTTCAGGTGAAGCTCAGGCTGACCATTCCCGGATTTTTGCCACTGCCCTACGTGGTTGTCCGTGAAATGCTGCACCGTCATAACGGAGAATCCTGGTCTTTCAGGGAGAGCCTGATTCCGAATATGCGGGGAAATGGAGAGCTGTCTTTCCAGACTCCGCCGCTGGAGCGCGGCAAATACGCGTTTTCCGAAACGGAATGTGCAAGCGAGGATATTTTTGGCCTGATTGAGCATCGTGGTACATTCAAGGCCAAAGGCGAGTTTAGGGTGCTGCCTCGTACCGTATTCATACCGTACTGGCAGCTGTACGATCGTAAATCACGACTGTCTGGTCCACAGACCGCACAGACGCGTTCCCGCAGGGAAACAACTCAAATCAACGGTGTTCGTGATTACGTGTATGGCGACAGGCTGTCCCGTATTCACTGGAATGCTACAGCCAAGACAGGAACATGGAAATCCAAGGAGTTCGAACATGAATCGGTACCCAAAACCATCTTAATACTTGACGCTCTGGCGAGCAGTTACGAGCAGGGGGAAACATTTGAGCTGGCGGTTTCCACTGCGGCATCGTTATTGGAGTATGGTACGAGAGAACGGATGGGTATGGGGCTGATGACGCTATCTGACCAAACGACGCTGCTTCCTCCAAGCGAAAGCCTGATGGATCGGCAGAAGATGATGCATCATCTGGTGGATGTTCAGAATGATGGTCAGGATAAAAGACTGCTGCCCGGTATTGAAAAGCTTGCTCGTCAGCTGCCACAGGGCGCTTATTTTGTAGTCATATCTCCCCAGAAGGATGAAAAAGTACTGGAACTGCTGCGGTGGGCTGATACTCGCGGGATGACTCCATGTCATATTATCCTTGATACCAAGGATTCACGTCAGAGTGCCGAATGGGCCGCCATGCTGCGAGGAAGAGGCACGAGATCCTTTGTAGTTTCCCATCTGCAGGAACTTCCAACGGTTATGGGGGGAGGTTCTGTATGAGAACGAATAGTAGAGAACAGTCGATGGGAAAAAGATCATGGTACCATGCCGCGTCGCTGCTCTGGATTTTCCTGATTGGGATGCAGTGGATTTCGTTTACACAGGAATCCTGGTACACCGAGACGACATCATTGGTATTATGGACGCTGGCTGCGGTCAGTGTGCTGGAGATTATTTTACCTTTCAAAACGATATACCGTAACATCATCAAGGCAATTGTTCTTATTTATATTTTGCATAAAACGCTCATTGATTACTCTGTCTACATTCCTTACGGTACACTGAGCGATCGGACGGAGCAATTTCTGCTGCATTTGACCCCGTACATCTGGTTCTCCCTATGCGCATGGGTCATGCTTGAAGCTGCTCTTCGTCTGGTGACGACAACACGCCGTATTCTAGTTTTTCTGGGTGTGAACATCGTTTCGATGGGTATTCTGGATTCCTTCACCCAAATTCCACTCTGGATTGAAGTGGCTTGGGTCATGTTTGCCGGGATGGGGTGGCTCGTTTGCCAGCACTTCCGCAACTTCCAATTGAACTACCCACAGGGCTGGAAACGATTGCTCCGTTATCCGTACAAAATACTCGCAAACATCGCCATTATTTTTTCTCTAATTATTGTAGCGAGTGTTAACATGCCCGAAGTACCGCCTACGCTGACAGATCCTTATACGGCATGGCGTAACTATACCGGAAGCTCTACCAGCCAGACTGGCAACGGGACGCTGGATATTCCAAGTTCAACAGAGTCCGGATACAGCCGGGAAGATAACCAGCTGGGTGGTGGATTCAACTTTGACTACACACCAGTCATGTCGGTAACGACCAATGAACGGAGTTACTGGCGGGGTGAAACCCGGGAAGAGTACACCGGTACAGGGTGGGATGACCGCAGACGGGTGTCCTCGGAAGATATAGAGATTGGACAAACCCTTGAGAATGAGGATGCGGGCAATGTAAATACCAAGCAAGTTACGCAAAAGGTAACCATGCTGAACGATAGTGTATATCCAATCCTCTTTGGTGCGTATTCCATAACCGAAGTAAGTTCGGTCAATGGCGAGAACGAATCAGGCCGGATGCTGTGGAATGCAAATCAGGCAGAGCTGCACATTGTCACAGATCGGCAGCAGCCGCAATTCCCTAAAACGTATACGGTTGTATCCGAAGCACCAGTCATCGTGGAAGATGAGCTCCGTACCAAGACGTTTGATGATCTATATGGAAGCAATCCTGCAGATGACATGTACCTGCAAATGCCTTCCCGTTTCCCGGACCGGGTAACAGAGCTTGCGGCCGAAATAACGGCTGCGGCAAATACGCCGTATGAAAAAGTGGCATTACTGCAAGACTACTTACAACAAAACTTTAATTACACTAACAATCCCGATTTATCCCGAAAAGTGAGCAATGACTTTGTTGAAGGATTTTTGTTTGACATCCGTGAGGGGTACTGTGATTATTTCTCTACAGCACTCGTCATGATGGCACGTTCGGAAGGTATTCCTGCCCGCTGGGTAAAAGGATATGCCCCTGGCCAAATGTCTCTTAATTCCGACATGCAGGCTCCACGCCAGCCTGGTTCTGAGATTGAGACCACGTATACCGTGACCAATGCAGATGCCCATTCCTGGGCTGAGGTGTACTTTGGTGAATACGGATGGATTCCGGTTGAAGCGACACCTGGCTTCGATATGCCTCTGTTGACGGAACAGCCTGATGTACAGCCGGTAGACGAGCCTGAAGAACAACCAGAAGAAGAACAGGTTGTAGAAGAAGAGCAAGTACCTGCACCTGAACAAGCAGCATCCGGCATTCCCGCGTTTGTGATCTGGGCGGCCGTGGCTGTACTTGCTCTATGGGTTGCTTATATGTTCTGGCGGAATCGCTTCTCACTCCGTTTCTGGCTGCTGCGTCTGCGCACTGGCGGACCACTTACCCCCGAGCAGAAAGTTATTGCAGAGACAGAACGCTGGATTCGCTATGTGAAACGAAAAGGATTGACCCGAAGCGGAGACGAGACCCTGCGCGAGTCTGTCAACCGATGGAGTCAGGCCAAACCGGCTGCGGCAGCAACGCTGCAAGAACTGCTGGCGATGTTTGAACGCACGCGTTATAGCCCAGCTTCCGTTACTTCGGACGATTGGAAGGCAGTCTATGAGACAGCCTCGAAGCTGCGCAAGGAACTCAAAGCGGAACGGGCATAGAGGATGCCCGTCCCGTTTTTCCTTTTTCCCATACCATCAGGCACTGTATGCATTTTCAGGAAAGACGGATTTGTGATATAGTGTGTCGTATGAAACTGAGGTGACTTCTTTGTTTAAAATGTTAATGCCCAAGCTGCGAGTAGACACGGTTTTTGACATAAATCTGGAAGAGCTGTACGCTCAAGGCTACCGTGGAATTATAACTGATCTGGATAATACGCTTGTCGGTGCCAAAGCTCCTGATGCCACGCCGGAACTGATTGAATGGTTTGCGCGTGTGAAAGAGGCGGGTTTCAAGCTGATGATCGTGTCCAATAACAATTTGAATCGTGTATCTTTGTTTGCGACTCCGCTGGATATCCAGTTTGTGCATAGTGCACGCAAACCATCGAATGCACCGTTTCGTAGAGCAATGAAGATGATGGAGCTTACTCCAGAAAAAACGATTGTTGTAGGCGATCAGATGCTTACGGATGTATATGGAGGCAACCGACTGGGACTTTATACAGTCTTGGTACTGCCCATTTCCATCGGTGATGAAGGTTTCATGACCCGCTTCAATCGTCGCGTGGAACGGATTGCTCTAACCAGTTTGCGCAAGAAAGGCTTATGGCTCGAGGAGGAAAAGAAGAAATGACAGAAACGCATAACGGCAATCCTGCCGTAAGATGCAGTGGATGCGGAGTGCATCTGCAAACGGAAAATCCGGACAAACCCGGATTCATTCCGGAGAAAGCGCTGGATCGTGAACCGGTCATATGTCAGCGTTGTTTCCGGATCAAAAACTACAATGAGTCATCATCGGTCACAGTGGATCAGGACGAATTCCTGGCTCTTCTCAGCAAAATCGGGGATAAGGATGCACTTGTCATCCATATCGTTGATCTGTTTGACTTTGACGGCAGCATCATTTCCGGTCTGCAGCGTTTTGTAGGGAACAATCCGGTTCTGCTGGCTGTTAACAAAACGGACCTGCTTCCCAAGGTAACCAACTGGAACAAGGTTCGTAACTGGGTACAGAAGCAGGCTAAGGAGCAAGGTTTGCGTACGGTGGATATCGTGCTCTGCAGTGCCAAGCAAAATCAGGGATTTGATCGCCTGCTGGAGCTTGTTGGTACCTATCGCGAGGATCGTGACGTTTACGTGGTCGGCGGAACCAATGTGGGTAAATCGACATTGATTAACCGTCTGATCCGCGACTACAGCGATTTGGAGCAGGAACTGACAACCTCCCGTTATCCGGGAACGACGCTGGATATGGTCAACATTCCACTCGATGATGGCAAATTTATTATTGATACGCCGGGAATCGTGTATCCATGGCGTTTCAGTGAGATCGTATCACGCAAGGATCTGGCAGCCATCATGCCGGACAAGCCGCTTAAACCGGCCGTGTATCAATTAAATGCCGGACAGACGCTGTTCTTTGGTGCCATGGCTCGTTTTGATTTCATTGAAGGTGATCGTCAGTCCTTCACTTGTTATACAAGCAATGCAATCGATATTCACCGGACGAAGCTGGAGCGTGCAGATGATCTGTATCGTGACCACGTCGGAGAACTGCTGTCCCCGCCAAGCCGAGAGGATGCAGCGGACATGCCTGAATGGACACGGCATGAGTTCCGTATCAAACGCGGCAGCCAGTCCGATGTGTTCATATCCGGTCTGGGCTGGATTAAGGTCAATGGTGAGAATGGGGCGCTTGTCGCTGTACATGCACCAAAAGGTATTCGAGTGCTGGTTCGTCCATCTTTGATCTAGTTATACGGCAAATTGATTCTCTATAGATCGGGGGCAGACGCATGCCAGAACAAAAGAATACCTATACTTCACTTCCTGTTTTGCTCGGAGTTTTTGGTGATCCGATTGGGCATTCCAAGTCACCTGCTATGCATAATGCGGCTCTTGCGACAGCGGGTGTGAACGGATTGTATATGCCGCTTCATGTTCGTCCAGAGCAGCTGGAAGCAGCCGTTAAAGGCATTGTTGCCTTGGGGTACCGGGGTGTTAATGTAACAATACCTCACAAAGAAGAAGTGATGAAATACCTCGATGTCATTGATGAAAGTGCGCGGCTGATTGGTGCTGTAAACACGATCGTCAACGATAATGGTAAACTGACTGGGTACAATACCGATGGTATTGGTTATGTTCGTTCGTTGAAGGAAGAGGCAGTGCCGGAACTCGCAGGCAAGAAGATTGCAGTTCTTGGGGCAGGAGGCGCTGCAAGAGGCGTCATCTATGCTCTGGCACTGGAGAAGCCGGAACGAATTAGCATCCTGAATCGTACAGCCGAGAGAGCAGAGGCTCTTGCATCCGATCTGAGAGGGCATGGATTGGGTAACATTACTGGCAGCGGCATGGAAGAAGCTGCAGCAGTGTTAGCCTTCGCTGATATCGTGATCAACACTACGGCAGCAGGCATGCATCCGCATATCGATGATGTACCGGTGAATCCGGAGTTGATTCGGGAAGGTGCTGCCGTGAGCGATTTAATCTATAATCCGCTGGAGACACGCTTGCTGCGAGAAGTACGTTTGCGTGGATGCGTTGTGCACGGCGGCCTAGGTATGTTTGTGTATCAGGGCGCGGTCGCATTTGAACACTGGCTCGGCATTCCTGCGCCAGTTGAGACCATGAGACGCGCTGTATTGGATAGTTTTAATCAGTGAAAAATATCATTGAACGGTCAGGCAACAGACAGACGAAAAACGCTGTTACAGTGCCTGCCGGGCATAAGGAGTTATGGAGTAATTATGTTAAACGGTAAACAAAAGCGCTTTTTGCGCTCACAAGCACATCATCTGACCCCTGTATTTCAGATCGGCAAAGGGGGCACCAATGATCATCTGTTCCGTCATATCGAAGAGGCAATTGAGAAACGTGAACTGATGAAAGTGCAAGTGCTGAACAACTGTCTGGATGACAAAAACGAAATCGCTGAAGAAGTGGCTCGGGAAACCGGCAGCGAACTGGTGCAGATTATCGGAAGCACCATCATCCTGTACAAGGAATCACGCGACAACAAACAAATCGAACTTCCTTAGGACGGTGACACGGGTGAAGATTGGCATCATGGGCGGGACGTTTGATCCGATCCACATGGGACATCTGCTCGCTGCTGAAGCTGCAAGAGATTCGCATGCCCTGGATGAGATCTGGTTTATGCCTTCCCATGTTCCGCCCCATAAACGCGGAGCTGGAGCTTCGGGACAGCAGCGCCTGGATATGACTGAGGCTGCGGTACAAGGTGTAGAGCAGTATGAAGTGCTGGGCATCGAAATGGAACTCGGCGGGGTGTCCTATACGATCGATACAATGAAGGAATTGTGGCGCCGTTATCCGGAGCATGAATTTTATTTCATTATCGGAGCGGACATGGTGAACTATCTTCCGAAGTGGGAACAGATTGAAGAACTGGCTGCGAAATTAACCTTTATTGGTGTGGGGCGGCCAGGATTTCAGCTGCATCTGGATGACCTGCCGGAGGAACTGCAGGACAGCGTGCTGCTGGCCGAGATGCCCCTGGTGGACATTTCATCCACGGCTGTTCGCAGAAGACTAGCTAAGGGGCATTCGGTACGGTTCATGATCCCTGATGCAGTTCATCAATATATTGTAAGGAGCGGTTTATATGGGGCTAAGCCGTGAAGAATTAATTAAGGCCGTTTCCGGTCAGATGCCGGAGAAGCGCTGGAAGCATACGCTTGGCGTAATGGAAAAGGCCGTCCAGTTGGCAGAGAAGTATGGGGCGGATCCGGTCAAAGCCGACCTCGCAGCCATACTGCATGACGTAGCCAAGTACTGGCCTGTATCCGAGATGGAAGCGGTCATCCGTGAAAACGGATTGAACGAAGAACTTTTACAGCATGACAAGCAGCTCTGGCACTCTGAAGTAGGTGCTTTTGTGGCACAGCGCGATTATGGTGTTAATGATCCGGAAATCATTAACGCAATCCGCTGGCATACTTCCGGGCGTGTAGGTATGAGTCTGCTCGATAAGGTTGTATGTCTTGCTGACTATATTGAACCGGGAAGAGATTTCCCAGGCGTAGATCACATTCGTGAGCAGGCAGAGCGCAGCTTGGAAGAGGGACTGATTGCTGGTTTTGATTCCACGATCAGCTTGCTGATCTCGCAGCGACGCGTCATTTATCCGCTAACGATGTTGTCGCGGAATGATCTGATTGCACACTTATAAAATATGGAGGTTGGTTCATGACAGTATCATCGAAAGAACTTATGAATATGGCGGTAACCGCCGCTGACGATAAAAAGGCATCGAACATTGTAGCACTGGACCTGAAAGGCATCTCTCTGGTTGCAGACTACTTCGTAATCTGTCACGGTAATTCCGATACACAGGTACAGTCCATTGCAACAGAAATTCGCAAACAGGCACATGCAGCTGGCGTTAACATTAAAGGAATTGAGGGCATGGATTCCGCACGTTGGGTGCTGATGGATATGGGCGACGTGGTTGTGCATATTTTCCATCGTGATGAGCGCGAATATTACAACATTGAACGGCTATGGTCTGACGCCAAAGTGGTGGAAACGGTATGAGTTTGATTGCAGGTACGGTCGTCTCCCTACCGGTTGATCGTGAAGTATCGCCTTTTGGCTACTTTTTGACGACAGGATCGGAAGATGTACTGCTTCACTATACGGAACTCACACGGGATGTCAAAATCGGGGAGACGCTCGAGGTCTTTTTGTTCTTTGATACAGAGGACCGTTTGGCAGCAACCATGAAAAAACCATATCTCACTCTGGGCGAAATGGCGCGACTGGTTGTGGCAGATATCCACCCGCGCCTTGGCTGTTTCCTTGAGATGGGACTTGGACGGCAGCTGCTGCTCCCTATCCGTGAATTGCCCGAATTGGAAGAACTACGTCCACACGTGGGCGATGAAGTTTTTGTTATTATGGAACATGACAAGCAGGGGCGTCTTCGTGCCAAATTGGCCGGGGAACGTGAGCTTGCTCCCCTGTCATTCCACGCTCCAACATCATGGTTGAACGAGTGGGTGGAAGCAACGGTGTACAAACCTTTGCAGATGGGTACTTTTGTGCTTGTAGAAGGCGGAGTACTTGGCTTCGGTGCTATCGGCATGATCCATTCATCTGAGCGCAACAGAATGCTGCGGCTGGGTGAAAAGGTGAAGTGTCGGGTAACGCTGGTTCGTGAAGACGGGCGTGTTAACCTGGCCATGTCCCCTCGCAAAGAGGTAGGCCGCAACGAAGATGCGGACAAACTTCTGGCGTTTATGAAAGAGCGCCCTATGGGCGGTATGCCTTATTCGGATGCCACTCCACCGGATATCATCAAGCAGCGCTTTGGAATCAGCAAATCAGCTTTTAAGCGTGCTTTGGGCAAGCTGATGAAAGACGGACTGGTGACGCAGAAGGAAAACTGGACGTACTTGACGGAATCAGCTCCCAAAGATTCAAGTGAAAACAAGTAATCGTTAACGACATATTGGAACGAAGGAAGGCAGGGCAAGGCTGGGTGAACTCCGGACGCCCCTGCTTTTTCTTTTGGAATCGGAAAATGAAATTGAAAGTGCGGTGCCTGACATGTCTTACCGTAAATTTGCTTATGTGTACGATGAATTAATGGAAGATATGCCTTATCCGGACTGGATAAGGTTTGCAAGAACAGCTTGGGAGCAGCACGGCATGCCCAAGAGCGTAGCCGAGCTTGGATGTGGAACAGGATCCATTACGATCCCGCTGGTCAACTCGGGGTTTGAAGTGACGGGCATTGATCTGTCTGCGGATATGTTATCTGTAGCGCGAAGCAAAATGGAGGGAACCCCTCAAGGTCATCGATTGTATCGTGAAGGCAGTGTCCGCTGGGTTCAGCAGGATATGCGGGATTGGAGAGTACCCGAACCGGTAGATTCAGTAATCTCCTTCTGTGACTGCATTAATTATTTGCTGGAAAAGGAAGATGTCATTCGTACGTTCCAGCGTACCTACGAGATGCTGAAGCCGGAAGGGACATTCCTGTTTGATGTACATCATCCAGACACCTTGATCCGCTATGAAGAAGAGCAGCCTTTTGTCCTGGATGAACGCTCCGTATCCTATATCTGGACCTGCGACATGGATCGTGAACGGTGTGAGATTGAGCATCATCTCAGCATTTTCTCCCGGGTAGATGACGGCGGCAAGGACATGTACCAGCGGTTCGAAGAGGTTCACATTCAGCGTGCATACGATCCGGACTGGATGAAGCTGGAACTGACCAAAGCTGGATTCAGGAATGTCCGTGTATATGCTGATTTCACATGGAAAGAAGCTGGAGAAGGCGCGCAGCGGCTATTTTACGTCGCGGTGAAGTAGATTCCAGATAGGGACCGTCCTTACAACAGTAAGGGCGGTTTTTTTTCTGTTTTTTATGATGAAATGCATTGTCAGCAAGGGTGAAGAGAGCCATAATGGACAAGAATGGAAAACGATTACAAGATCTTAATGATTAGAATTCGTTTTGATAAAAAGGTGGTGCAGAATGGAAAGTACATACAAAACCAGGCTGACTTCAGAACAGCTGAATGCAATTGCCAAGCAACATTTTAATACAGGCATCCAGGATTACAGGGAAATGATTGACGGATGGGCCAACCATGCTTATTATATCTCGCTCGGCAACGGGCAAGAGGCGGTGCTCAAAATCGCTCCTTCCAAGGTTGGTAAACCATTGCGTTGTGAGCAGGATCTTCTGATGGCGGAAGTTCAGGCACTGCGTCTCGTGGGAGAGCTTCGAGATGTACCGGTCCCCCGTGTATTAGCGTGTGATACAACATGCAGTCTTGCTCCGGCGGAGTATTTTATGATGGAATATATGCCTGGCACGCCTTATAACAAGGTCAAGGATCAGTATAGTGCAGCAGAGCAGGCAGAGATCGAAGAGCAGCTTGGTGCATTCAATCGCCGGATCAATGAGATCAAAGGTGAAAAGTTTGGCTATTTTTCAGAAAAGAAACCAAAGTATAACACTTGGAAGGAAGCGTTTTTGAGTCTGATGGATGATCTGCTCACCGACGGTAGAGAGGCTGGCGTAAAACTTCCTATGGATTATGATGAGCTTGCCCAATTGATAAGAGAGAAATCGGATGTACTGAGTGATGTCAACGAGCCGGTACTCATTCACTGGGATCTGTGGGATGGCAATGTGTTTGTGGAACAGGGGCAGATTACAGCCATTATTGATTTTGAGCGTTGCCTTTGGGCGGATCCCCTGATGGAGCACTACTTCAGTCATTTTAATTATACACCAGGGTTTGTAAAGGGTTATGGTAGGGTCATCACAACGGAGAGTGAACGAAAACGGAGAAGCTTGTACGATCTGTATTTTGATCTGATCCTGTGGATTGAATGCGAATATCGACAATATGATAACCAGGAACACATTCAGTGGGCAATTAATAACTTGGAAGAAGGAATCGAGCGATTTCGAATGTCCTAGGCCGAATGGGGAAGAACAGCATTATCTATAGTCAAAAACCAAGCAATATTGACTTTAGTCTTGCTTTTTTATATAATGGTCCCGATATTGTATACATATTTCGATGATAAGGAACAGTAGTGGGTCCTGTACATGACAGAGAGTCGGCGGTTGGTGCAAGCCGATTGACAGTATTTCACGAACTCGCCTTGGAGAAATGCGGTGATTACACCATCCTGTGCTTGAATGTTTGGCATTCGTTCAGGAATGGAAATCCGCATCGGTTAACCGCCGTTACAGGTCCAAAGGGAGTGGATGACGAAGCACGTTCGTCCGCTAACTAGGGTGGTACCACGGGAATTCAACCTCTCGTCCCTAGCGCTGCAAACGCTATGGATGCTGAGGTTTTTTTGTTGCAATAAAAGTGAATAACCAAGAGGAGGAACAATAGATGAGTGAAAATCACCAGCCGAAGCACGGCTATCAGCCGCAGGTTATGGAGAAAAGTTGGCAGCAGTATTGGGATGAGAACAAAACGTTTAAAACAGGTGAAGACCCGGGTAAACCGAAGTTTTATGCACTCGACATGTTCCCCTATCCATCCGGTTCAGGTCTGCACGTAGGTCACCCGGAAGGGTATACGGCAACAGACATCGTTTCCCGTTTCAAACGTATGCGTGGTTATAATGTGCTGCATCCGATGGGCTGGGATGCTTTCGGCTTGCCTGCTGAGCAGCACGCTCTGGACACGGGCGAGCACCCGCGGGAAATTACATTCCGCAACATCGACAATTTCCGTCGTCAAATCAAGTCCCTTGGTTTCTCGTACGACTGGGATCGTGAGATCAGCACAACAGACCCTGAATACTATAAATGGACACAATGGATCTTCATCCAGTTGTACAAAAAAGGCCTGGCATACGTAGATGAAGTGCCGGTTAACTGGTGTGAAGCGCTGGGTACGGTACTGGCTAACGAAGAGGTTATTGACGGCAAAAGTGAGCGCGGTGGTCATCCGGTTGTACGCAAACCGATGCGTCAATGGGTACTGAAAATCACGGAATATGCAGAGCGCTTGCTGGAAGATCTGGAAGAGCTGGATTGGTCCGAGAGCATCAAGGATATGCAGCGCAACTGGATTGGGAAATCCACAGGTGCAGAGGTTATATTCGCCATTGAGGGCAGTGAAGAAGTTATTAAAGTGTTTACAACACGTGCGGATACCCTGTTCGGTGCAAGCTTTGCCGTTCTTGCTCCTGAGCATGAATTGGTCGATGCAATTACGACAGCAGAACAGCGTGAAGCCATTAAGGCTTACCAGGAGCAGGCTGCTCGCAAGAGTGATCTGGAACGTACGGATCTGGCCAAAGAAAAAACAGGCGTATTCACTGGTGCCTATGCGATCAATCCGGTTAATGGTGCAAAGCTGCCTATCTGGATTGCGGATTATGTGCTCGCAGGATACGGTACAGGAGCGGTTATGGCGGTTCCAGGTCATGATGGTCGGGACTGGGAATTTGCGAAGCAGTTCGGTCTGGACATCATTGAAGTTATCCAGGGTGGGGACGTAACACAAGAGGCGTATGCCGGCGACGGACCGCATGTGAACTCCGACTTCCTGAACGGACTGAATAACGAAGAAGCGATTGCGAAAATGATCGCATGGTTGGAAGAGAATGGTAAGGGGCAAGGGAAAACAACGTATCGCCTGCGCGATTGGTTGTTCAGTCGTCAGCGTTACTGGGGTGAGCCGATTCCAATTCTACACCTGGAAGATGGAACAATGAAGACGGTACCGGAAGATCAACTTCCTTTGCTGCTGCCGGATATCGATCAGATCAAACCTTCAGGTACTGGGGAGTCTCCACTGGCGAACGTAACGGAGTGGGTAAATACGGTGGACCCAGAAACGGGAATGAAAGCCCGCCGCGAGACCAACACGATGCCACAATGGGCGGGAAGCTGCTGGTACTATCTGCGCTTTATCGATCCACACAACGACAAAGAGCTGATCTCCCAGGAGAAACAGCAGCAGTGGCTGCCGGTTGACCTGTACATCGGGGGAGCCGAGCATGCCGTGCTTCACCTGCTGTATGCTCGTTTCTGGCACAAAGTGTTGTATGATCTGGGCGTGGTGAATACCAAGGAGCCATTCCACAAACTGGTGAACCAGGGTATGATTCTGGGAACCAATAATGAGAAAATGAGTAAATCCCGTGGTAATGTCATTAACCCGGATGAAATTGTGAATGAATTCGGAGCCGATACACTGCGTCTCTATGAGATGTTTATGGGACCACTGGAAGCTACCAAACCGTGGAATGCTAACGGGGTAGAAGGCATGTACCGCTTCCTGTCACGCGTATGGCGTCTCTTCATCAACGAGGATACTGGAGCAATCAACGACAAAATCACTGTGGATGGCGGAACGGAAGAATTCAAACGCACAGCTCACAAAACGATCAAAAAAGTTACGGATGATCTGGAACATCTGCGTTTCAACACAGCGATCAGCCAGTTGATGATCTTCATCAACGATGCTTACAAAGCTGATACATTGCCACGTGAAGCGATGGAAAACTTCGTACAGCTCTTGTCCCCGCTGGCACCGCACATGGCGGAAGAATTGTGGAGCCGTCTTGGACATGAAGGAGGCATCTCCTACGTAGCTTGGCCGGAGTATGATGAATCCATGACGGTAGATGCTGAAGTGGAGATTGTTGTACAGGTCAACGGCAAAATCGTAACCCGGGCAACGATTGCCAAAGATCTCGATGCACAGGGCATGCAAGACTTTACAATGGAACTGGCGCCTGTCAAACAGGCTCTGGAAGGCAAGACCATTCGCAAGGTCATTGCCGTTCCAGGCAAACTTGTTAATATTGTTGCCGGTTAATTTCACCGGCTCTAAATACTTCATCCAGCTTTAACAAGTCTTCTTCATACTTGTCGTGGGTTGTATGGATAAGGCTGTCAAAAACACCGTCCAGACTGTTTTTCATTAAAGCAAGTGCCTGGGCGGTAATGCCACCGGGAACGGCAACGCGAGCCTGGAGCTCTTGGGGTGTATATCCTCCTTCCGTCAGCAGCTTGCCTGTTCCGAGGAGCATTTCACCTGCAAGAGCGCAGGCGTCTGCGCGTTTGATCCCTGTTAGTTTGACAGCACTCTCGATCCATTGTTCCAGAAAGAAGGATATGAATGCAGGTCCGCAGCTGGAAAAGTCGGATGTGATCCGCGTGCAGGCTTCATCGACTTGGTAAGGTCTGCTGAAGTGACTGAGAAGTCCCTCCAGAACGGATCGGTCTTCAGGGGTCATGCGTTCGCCATGAATGCACAGGGATGCTCCGCTGCCGACCTGGTGTGTAACGCTGGGGATGATCTTGGAGACTTTGCAAGGAAGTGAAGATTCCAGATGGCGCAGCTGCACGGGACTCGTAATCGAGACGATGATATGATTGGAATTTACAACAGGCAGAATGTCGTCAATAACATGCTTGAATTCGAGTGGTTTCACGCATAGAAATATGATGTTGCTTCGGATGACAGTTTCCCGATTGCTCTGTGATTCATGCAGACCGGGATAACGGAGGGATAACTGACGCACTTTGGAAGGGGTCCGATTGCTTGCGGCGATCTGCCGGGGCTCAAGTGCTCCGGATTGAATCAAGGCATAGATCAGCAGGCTTCCCATGCTGCCGGTTCCGATAAATCCAACCTTCATTGTTTCAGGCCTCCTTTCATGCTTTACGGTACTGGCGCAGTTCGTTCCTTCTAGTCTATGCACCAGGACTTGTATGACATGACATGAAAAAAGCAAAGCTTTGATTTCACCAGCAACATTTAACGGTTCGGAAGCACCGCCCGTGTTCAGAATATTTATTTTGAAGACAGGGAGAGGTGTGGGAATCATGAAATGGAAACAGGGAGTAGCCATTGCTGCTGCGGTGATAGGAAGTATATTCATATTATGGTCGGGCAAAAGTGAACAGCCGCCTTCTGGCTGGGAACCCATGCAGCTCGGCACCGAGACGCCGACGAAAGAGCAGGATCCCTCTGCTGTGCAGTCGGCTGTTTTGGGTCAAGGCGAAGTAAAGGTTACTGCGGATGAAAATGCGAAGAAAGCTGTTGATGTTGCTGATTCGAAGGAAACTGAACAGGGAAAACCTGTCGATGAAGAGGCCGGTTCAAATAGCGCGTCAAACGAACCAGAGGTTGCTTCGTCAACGGCAGCGGCACCTGCTGCGGAAGCTGGACAAGAAAATATCCAAACTGCTCAGCCGGTACAGGATATCGATAATGGTAAAATTGATGTTAATACTGCACCTGCTTCCAAACTTACGGAGCTTCCGGGCATAGGGGAGAAAAAAGCCCAGGCCATCATCGACTATCGAAATGCCCATGGTCCATTTACCAAAGTGAGTGATCTGACAAAGGTCAAGGGAATTGGGATGAAAATGTTGGAGAAAATGGCCCCCTATGTTCAGATCCGATAATGGCTGTAATAAAATGATTACGAATAGTAAACCAAAGTTTTCTTATGTTAAGTAAATATGCATTGCAAAAAGTGTAACTTATTAACGAACGGGAGAGGAAACGAACATGAGTACAGCAGACGTACGCAAAGATTGGGATACTTATTTCATGGACATCGCTTATATGGTCTCAACCCGTTCCCGCTGTTCGCGGCGCCATGTGGGTGCCGTGCTGGTTCAAGGTAAAAAATTGCTTGGAACAGCGTATAACGGTGCACCCATGGGCGTTCCCGACTGTTCCGAAGCCGGATGCATGATTTCTGAAGAGTATGAGCTGGTGGTGACGGATGGCCAGGAGGAAATGATTAAAAAGCAGCGGTGTATACGGACAATACATGCGGAGCAAAATCTGCTTCTGTTCACCGATCGAAATGACCGTGAAGGGTCTTCCGTGTACGTGACGGATGAGCCCTGCTGGACGTGCTCCAATATGCTGGCGAATAGCGGCATAACGGAGATTGTTTTTCACCGCCCTTATCCCAAGGATACAGGCAAAGTGACACGCATGATGGTTCAGAAGGGAATAACATTCCGCAGGTTGGAGAATTATCAACCGCCGCGTGAAACCATGATGACGATTAGTGATTGAAGATGATCTAATGCGACTGGATGTTTGAAAACACAGGCAGGATCTCTTTTTAAAAAAAGAATATTGCTCAGTGCGTTGATGGGGAAGAACCCCCGGTTTAGCTGGTTCAGCTGCCGGGGGTTCTTTGCGTTCATTTATTTATGGCGGAGGGAGGAATAAGTTAGTGAAGGGTAGACCTTTGGTAGTGTTCACCGTCTGTTGGTTATGCGGCAGTGGGCTGGCATGTGCGTTGACTGGATGGACACTCTTTTGTGGGATGCTAGGTGCTATTGCCTGTTTGCCATTTCTACTTGGATGGATTGGGTTGCGCGGGTGGTCCGCGTTGTTGTTAATTGCATCGCTAATGGGTGGTGCTGTGCACTGGGAGTGGAATGAGGCTCGGAATGTTAGCAGTTTGCCCGAGATTACTCATATGGCAGTAGAGGAGTTGGACGGGTACGCTGCAACGCTTCATGCAACATTGGATTCAGACGTTCGGATTGACGGCGACCGGGCAGACTTTCAGATTCTGCTTGCTTCCATTGAATCGCTAGGAGAGGGCCAATCCGGGACAGATTCAGAGATTCTTCAGCTGCCTGCCAAAAAAGAACGCCTGATGGTGCAGGTGCGATTGGCTGCAGAGGAAGAACAGCAGGTGGCGGCAGAATGGCGACGAGGGGATGCAATCACGTTGACGGGTTCCCTGGCGCTGCCTGGAGAAGCGAGGAATTTCGGCGGTTTTGATTATCGGAATTATCTAAAGACACAGTACATCCACTGGTCGTTCAAAGTGAAGGGAGCCAGTTCGGTAACAGCCACCTCTCCTGAAGGGGTTGGGCAGTTCAATATACTCCGCTGGAATGACCTGGTGAGAAACCAATTGGGTTCTGCTGTAGACAGACTGTTTCCCGAACCACATGCAGGGTACATGAAAGGGCTTATTATCGGTATGGCAAGTGACATCGATCCCGATACGTATGGTCAGTTTTCACAACTTGGACTTACGCATATACTGGCTATCTCGGGTACACATGTTGCGGTGTATGTGGCGTCGCTATTACTTCTGATGTCGTGGCTGAGGTTGACACGCGAAACATCACTTACCATTGCCTTGTTGTTAATCCCTGCCTATGTTCTGTTATCTGGAGGTTCACCTTCCGTAATTCGTGCAGGGATTATGTCCATGATTGGTTTGTATATGGCCAGGCGAGGGCTGACCAGGGATGGACTGCAGATGATCAGTGCAGCTGCCTTGATGATGATGTGGTGGAATCCCTATTTCTTGCTCAGCGTGAGCTTTCAACTGTCTTTTCTCGTGACTGCAGGGCTGATGATCTATATGCCTCTTATAAATCGTTTATTTAACGGATGGCCCAAAGCCATTGCAGCGACAGCTTCAGTGACGGTAACCGCACAGCTTATTTCTTTTCCAGTTACTATTTTATATTTCAACCAGTTTTCACTGCTTTCCTTCGCAGCCAATTTTCTGCTTGTATCTTTAATTAGTGCTGTTGTACTGCCGCTTGGGACGGTCGCACTTCTATTGTCATTCCTATGGATGCCTCTGGCCAAACCTCTTGCCTGGGTTGCAATGTTACTTAACAAACTGACGTTTGTGAGCGTGGAATGGATGAACAGCCTGCCGGGTTTTGTACTCATCTGGGCTACACCTTCTCTATTATGGATTGCGGCATATTATGCGGTTTTATATGTACTTTTGTACCTTCTTCATCGGGGGAAAGGAGAGATGAAGCATACCTTGAACGTTGAAGGAGACACGGTACCATTGATTCATGCTTCCCCAGAACGTCGTATGGTTGAAGCGGTTCAGCCTGGTATGATCATTACCCCGACAAAAAACCAAGGTAGGGGTGATCAGGTTCGGAGCGACAGCTCTGGATCAATGACTACACTCAGTGCAAGCATTGCGTGGCCGGAATATACAAGTGCGTTTATGGCACGAGGTGCAGGCTACTATGGAAGTGAACGGATGAGTTTGCTTCATAAAGGGTTGTGTGGTTTGCTAGTTCTGATTCTTGTTGCCGGGTTGGGCTGGGCTTACCGGACTCCACGGCCTCCCGGGACTGGGGTCGTTCAGTTTCTGGATATTGGTCAGGGGGATAGCACACTAATTACTACGCCTGGAGGTAAACATATTTTGGTGGATGGTGGTGGTACAGTTCATTTTGGCAATCAGGAATCCTGGAAAATTCGGCGAGATCCCTACGAAGTGGGGGCTAAAGTGGTTGTACCTTTATTGAAAAAACGTGGTATTCACCGACTGGATGCGGTCATTCTGACGCATGCCGATCAGGATCACGCCGGAGGCTTGCAGACCGTGCTTGAGCAGATTCCGGTTGAGCGCTTCATGTTTAACGGCACAACAAGTGGCAAAGACAATTTCGAAAAGCTGCTGGATACAGCTGTAGAACGACATATCCCTTTATATGCCATTCAACAAGGAATGTCATATGCACCTGATGCAGAGACCGTGCTTCATTTCATAGCACCGGATCTGGATCATTCACTGAATGAAGGAGACAGGCTACCTGTGTCTGAACACCAGAATCATGATTCGGTTGTATTCCTTCTGGATATGGCGGGGGCTTCCTTGTTATTCACAGGAGATATGGATGCAGCAGCAGAACAGAATCTATTATATATGATCCAAGACGGATCTCTTGCGGCTGCATTCAAACAAGAGCGAGATTCGTTCTCTTTGTCTACCGCCACTCGAGCGGCAGTCGATGTATTGAAGGTTGCGCATCACGGCAGCAAGACTTCGTCGACCGAGGCATGGCTGCAGTACTGGAATGCCCAATCAGCAGTCATTTCCGCAGGAGCCAACAATACATACGGACATCCCAACCCGGGTGTGCTCGAACGCCTGGAAGCTGTGGGTTCGCAGATTTATCGAACAGATCAGATGGGCGAAATCCAGATGAGAATAAAGGACGGCAAGATTGACGTACGTCAAAAATTGATTATGGATGAATGATGATTTTTGCCCAGTGCAGGATAATGGTTATTTTTACCGAATAATGATTAGTCCCAGTTTTATTGGGCACCAGCGATACCGAGATACATAGTAAGAAGGGGATAAGAAGCAATGGGATACGAAGCAATAGGCTACGAAGAAACAACACGAAAGAACGACGGAATGAACCAGCATATCAGAGCCAATTGGCTCAGAATAACATTGATGTTGTGTATTGGAGTTATCTTTTCCAGCTTGCTGCCCGGTCAGTCTCCTGCGGCAGCAGCATCCACTACAAGCAGCTCGATCATTTCCGTGCTGGATCGTAACCACTATTTACTGGACAATGGTACGGTTTGGTCCAAGGGCTTGACCAGTGGAGTCTGGACGCAAAATCGAAACCTGGTTGGCATCTCCAAAGGTGATTCTCATTCCCTATATGGCTGGACTACGGATGGGCAAGTCTATCGTTGGGATGTGGACAACCCGCAGAAGCCTGAGATCAATCAATACAATGGCGTAGAAAAGGTGTATGGAAATGGTTTGATACTTCTACGGGATGGAACACTCCACGACGATGGAAAGCAGATTAAAGGCTTGGAATCCATTATCGACGTCGGTCCTTATCCAGTGGATCGTAATTATGCATACGGGGCATTATCTTCGTCGGGAGACGTTTATTATGCGGATTATCGTAACATTGTTCGAAAAGTAGGGAATGTAGCGGATGGAAAAGCCGTTGCCACCAATAGTGCATATGCTGCTGTTCTGAAGAGCGACGGATCCGTGGTTATTGTTAACATGATGTATGAAGAGGAGCAGGTACAGGTCGCGAGTGACGTTCAATCCCTAATCTGGCAAGGGAATACACATAAACTGCTAACGGTGAAGAAAGATGGCACGGTATGGAGCTACGATCGTACGGCTAAATATAAGTCTGAACGATTGCCGGGGCTAATGAATGTCGATCAGCTTATATATTCGTATGAGCTGGATGAATTATATGCACGATTACAGGATGGCTCTTGGGTTGTCTATAATGAAGGGCAAATGGTACCACTCCAGGTCCCTACATTAACTAAAGTAACATTAACAGCATCGGCGAAAGAAGCTGTTATTGGAGATGAAGTTGAACTTTCGGTTCAGCAGACATATAGCAACGGTTTTAAAACCAAGCGTCAGCCGCTGCCTGCGGAAATAACGTTGGAACATCCTCAAGTTGCTAAAATTCAGAGTGACGGCAAACTTGAGGTTACAGGGATTGGAACGACCAAGGTAACAGTCACAATAGAAGACCTGACTTCAAGTATTCAGTTGAATGTTGGAGTGCAGCAAAAGCTGACAGGAGCTGCGCTATTAAATGGTACCATATATTTGCCAGTTCAGTCAGTGTTTAAGACGTTAGGAGCCAAAGTCGATGTGAAAGGATCGTCTTTTGTGATTCAATTTGGAGATGACAAGATCACTCTGCAAAAGGGGAGTGCAACTGCACAATTTAACAATAAAGATCTCAAGTTAAAAGGGAAGGTGCAAACTATTGGAGGACAGACGGTATTTCCAGCAAGCCTCTTGAGCCAGACTGCAGGGATTAAAGTTCGATGGGATGGGGAGCTAAAACAGGCAGAGGTTCTGGTCGGTAAGTCATCCATTCTTATTGAATCGAAGGATACACCCGCTCTTATTAAGAAAAAAGAACTTGGAAGTCTTAGTCGATTGATTGGAAAATCGTATTGGATTAATAGTACCACCGAGCTGGGGCAACGTTTCAGCAAAGTAACAATAACGGATATCAAGATGGATAAGTATGATTCTGGAGATAAGAGCTACTCTGTAGTATTTCGTAACGCGAAAGGTAAAACGGTTGTTGCTTATGCCGGAGGCACTGCCAGCCAGGTCACGGAAATGCTGTCGGATGCGGATCAATTCTTCCCTTATGACCCCTACCAAAAATACAAATGGTCGCAGTCCACATGGAAGAAGATTATTGCCGGTGAAGTCGCTCTCGGTATGACGACGACACAAGCAGGATTGGCTTGGGGAGACCCCACGAGCATCACCCAAGAAATGGGTTCAAAGGGGAAAATAGAAGTGTGGGTCTATGCTGGGCCGAATTTATTGCGTGCCTTGAGCTTTATTAATGGAAAACTGATTAGTATTTATTAATGCAAAAAAGCCCGTTTCGGCTAGCCTCCCAGTTGGAGTATAGCCGAAACGGGCCATTTATTAATGAAATGAATTATTCAACGCCGTCCTTAAAATGTTTGTTCCAATGTTTGTCACCTTTGTGCAAAAGGTCTTCCACTGTTTTTTCCAGTGTAAGGAGAAGCTGCTCTCTGACATCAAGTACAGTTTCTCTGTACAGACGTTCTTCCGATCCGACGATTTTATCGCCGTATAACGCCTGTGCAGCGGTGTATTTCCGGTGTTCCTCAACCAAAGTATCAATGGATTGCAGTGCATGTTCCACAAAGTGAGAAATGCTTTGATATTCCTTCGGCATTTGTTCTTTTAATAATTGAATTTTCGCAAGAGCTGTCATGCTCATCACCTCGTATTATGAATGTAAATTTACAATACACTATTTTCATGAAAATTACATTAAAAAGAGCTTAAATTTGGACAAATTTCGACTTTTTTTATTTTGAAAACTTTCACGCGTTTATCTATAATGTATGCCATTGCAATTGAATTGAGTCGTGTAAGTAATGGAATGGCTGGTTGAAGCGGCGTGGTGACTCAGTATGCAATTTCTGTTATTCTAAGATAAGTTTCAGCGGCCCTTCATACATAAGCCGTTATTTTGTTGTGGTAATATTCACATCTAGTACCGTATTCTAGAATTATGCTGAGCTTAGTAAGCGATAACAAGTGTGAATGTTCCATTGTTTTACCTTTTCTGTCTAAAAAAATACTTAACTTTGCAACAATTTTATTGATGAACACGTCTGTAAGGTTGCAGGGAGAGGGGGATCCTTTGTGGTAGAGCCGGAACTCATCAGAGCCGCTCAATCGGGCGATCGCGACGCTCTAATTACCCTATTGCGGGACATAGAACAGCATGTATATCGAACCGCATATTACATCTTAAATAATGAACAGGATGCTTTGGACGCTGCTCAGGAAGCATTGATCCGAATCTATACGAAAATTAATTCCTATGAAGAAAAGGCCCAATTCAAAACATGGGTGCAGCGCATCGTAACGAATATCTGTATTGATAAATTCAGAAGAACCAAGCCCTCGGTCTCCATTGACGAGCATGAGATGGTATTTCAGGATAATCAGGATGTGGAGTTTGAAGTCATGTCCACGTATGTTGCCAAAGATATTCAGGATGCGATCAACAAGCTTCCAGAGCATCATCGAACGGTAATCGTACTCAGATATTTGCAGGATTTATCGTATAACGAAATTGCGGATTGTCTTGATCTTCCGCTGAATACAGTCAAATCATATTTATTCAGAGCCAGACAGCAATTGCAAAATCTACTTCAGGAGTATCAGAAAGGTGGTGTGACAGGATGAAATGCGAAGAGGTGGTGGAATGGATGCACCGGTATCTGGATCATGATCTGGGCGACGCGGAAACTGCGCAGATGCTACAGCATGTGGCCCAGTGCCCGGAGTGCGCCGAGAATTTTAGTTTACTTAGAGCTCTTTCCAGAGAATTAGAAGATTTGCCGCAGGTGACCCCGAAATTCAGTTTGGTTGATGCCATTATGCCTCAATTGGATGCAATTGACGAAGCGCGGAGGGAACAAAGCAGTACAATACAGGAAATGACTCCTGTCCCTGCTGCATTCGAGAATTTACAACGTTCAAGTGAGCGCAAACCGAAGCAGAAGTGGCTGAACTCCATGGTCGGCCGGATGTCCATGGGTGCGGCTGCGGCGGCAGTCGTTCTAGGAGTTGCGATCTTTGGTTACGAACCTGAAAAGGTGGAGAATGCCGAGTCTATGATGATGAGTTCGGGCAGCACTCAGGAGACTGGTACGGTTGAACAAAATGAGCTAAGTCGGGAGCTGGAGAATGACGAATCCTTACCGCCTGATAGCAATAACGGTCCATTCGTGGATGATACTGAGAATAAGTCTTCCATGGCAGAAAAGATGGATCCAGAGATTGTTCCTGATGAAAATGAGTCAGATAACGTACAGGAACCTAAGGTGACAGATAACCAAACGCCAAACCAGTCAGGCCCGACGTCTGGATCGGACAACAGCACGGAAGCTCGAAATACTCCCTCTGCTCCTAATACTTCCGATAGTCAGAAGAGTCCGGATCAAGGACAGGATACGCAGCCCAAAAATCAGGATTCAAGTACAGCTGCGGTACCCCCTGCAGAAGAGAATGAAAAAGAATCAACAGAAACAAGTGACCGTAGAGATCCAGAATCATACAACACACAGGGAATCGCGCCTGAGGTAGAAATGAAGGAACCGACTGAAGATAGTCAATCTTCCAGTACCGATTCAGGAGCTGCGTCGCCGAATGGCAGTAAAGAATTTGTGGCACCGGATCAGGGGATAACCTCTACCATGACGTCGAAGGAATGGAGTTCACCAGATGGATCTTATGTGGTCATGCTGATCGATAATCAATTAAGTGTGTATTCCAAATCAGCTACGGATTCAGACGTTCTGAATCTGGTGGAACAGCGCAATCTGGAAGGTACATTGAAGACAGCCGGCTGGTCCAGCGACAGTACCTCGTTTAACTATGAGACAGACAAGGATGGAACCACGGTAAAGAATTCATTTACTGTACCTTCAGCCTCGGCTGGAACTTCCACCAAATAATTCGGAGAATGTGAGCCTACTCTCTCGAATCAGCAGAACATTTCAAGCTTGGCAAGAATATACTGAACGTATCAATAACGTCCTATCTCAGTTGTAACAACTGACGTCGTATGACCGGGGCCCAGCCATTTCTAGAATCGCTGGTGTCCTCGTTTATATAGATGTAGGACCAGGGGGCCTTCATTCGTTATTAAGGATGAAGGCCCCTTTGTTGTCTGTCCAGTTTTCTGGTAGGATAGTAGGGATAGGGGGCACCGTGATGGATGTGAAAAGTGCAACAAAGGCGATACGGAGTGGGGAGACGGCTCCGATATATGTGCTGTACGGAACGGAGAAATACCAGATACAGCAATTTACGGAGATGTTAAAAGAACAGGTTATTGAGGAAGAGCATCGGGATTTTGCGATTATTCCGTATGATCTGTCCGAAACACCTGTAGAGGTGGTTATTGAGGAAGCGGAGACGGTTCCCTTTTTGGTTCCTCGGAAATTAATTATTGTAAGGGATGCGAGCTTGTTTACGGCAGGTAAAGAGTCCAAAATTGATCACCAGGTGGATCGTCTGCTTACCTATATGGATAATCCGGCTGATTACAGTACCATTGTTTTCCTTGCACAGGGGGACAAATTGGATGAGCGTAAGAAGTTGGTAAAGGCAGTTAAAAAACAGGCAGTTGTTCTGGCTTTCGCTCCACTGAGCGGAGAAGAACTACTGAATTGGATCGTGAAGCTTGCGAAGCAGCGGGATGTGTCCTTTGAAGCAGGGGCTGCCGATACACTTGTGAGTTATGCAGGGACAGGTTTGCAGACTCTGTCTGCTGAAGTAGACAAGCTGTGTCTGTACGCGGGTAACGGAGGAACCATCCGCCGTGCGGACATTGAGTCGTTGGTAGCGCGCAGTACGGAGCAGAATGTATTTGCCTTGGTGGAGGAACTAGCCAATTTGCGTCTGGAGAAAGCGCTGGGACTGTTCTATGAACTGCTGAAACAGCGTGAAGAGCCCATTAAAATTGCAGCCCTGATCGCTCGTCAGTTCCGAATCATGATACAAGTAAAAGAGCTTGGGCAGCAAAGTTATTCGCAGCAGCAAATTGCCAGCCAGCTTGGTTTGCATCCATATGCCGTTAAAATTGCCGGAGAGCAGGCTCGCAAGTTTCAACCGGAACGGCTCAGAAACATTCTGAGTCATCTTAGTGAGCTGGATTACCAGATGAAGACAGGTGCAGTCGATAAGGTGCTTGGTTTGGAGTTGTTCTTGCTTAGACTTGGGGCATAATGACTGCATCGTAAGATCAAATTGATTCGCAATAAAAGAACCCGTATCCGGATAGATCACCGGATACGGGTTCTTTATTCATATACTTATTAGACCAGATACTAAAAAATCCTGAAAGCACGGTGCTGTTCAGGATTTTTCCATTGGATCGTATAAGTAACGCTTCTTACGCTTGTGCGGAAAGAGCGTTCAGTTTTTTCGCCAAGCGAGACTTTTTGCGTGCTGCAGCATTTTTATGAACCAGACCTTTAGTTACAGCCTTGTCCAGCTTTTTAGAAGCAGCTTGAATCGCAGCTTTTGCAGTATCAACTTCGTTGCTTACCAGAGCAGCATCAGCAGCTTTAACAGCTGTACGGAGTGCAGATTTCTGGGAAGCGTTGAGTGCGCGGCGCTTGTCGCTCGTTTTTACGCGTTTAACAGCGGATTTGATGTTTGGCATTACATTCACCTCCTGTAAGGCATTCGCATGAATACAAACGTTTCACAACTTAAAATATTCTAGCACGCTAGCATGTAAAATGCAACAAATATTCCTATAGTGTTCTAGGCATTGCATAAAGAACCCCTTTTCCCCACACAATATGCTCAAATGCGGTAAGGGAGGCAGGAACAGATGACGCTTGATTTACAGAACTATACCGTTCGCACTGACTTGGCAATCGACTCAAAGGAGATGGCTCAGGGTTCAAAGAAACAAACGATTCCCGGGCTGCGGGAAGACGTAGAAGAAAAAGACGGCATTACCATCACACGGATTGATGTGCTGAACGATGCTGCCGCAAAGACCATTGGACGTGTCAAAGGTCATTACGTCACACTGGAAGTCCCGTCACTACGTAACGGGGACACCGAACTTCAGGAACGCGTGGCAGCGGAGTTTACGCGGGAGATGGAGGATTTTCTAACCAAGGCTGGGGTTAACAAAACATCCAAAGTGCTTATTGTAGGTCTCGGTAATTTGCACGTAACTCCAGATTCGCTTGGTCCACTGGTGGTCGAGAACTTGATGGTAACCCGTCAGTACTTTGAATTGGTACCGGATCAGGTGGCACCAGGATATCGTGAAGTTAGTGCCATCGCCCCTGGTGTGCTTGGTACTACAGGAATTGAGTCGAGCGACATTGTACAGGGGATTGTGGATCGGATCAAACCGGATGCCATTATTGCCATTGATGCACTGGCCTCTCGTTCACTTGAACGTGTCAACACCACCATTCAAGTGGCTGATATCGGGATTCATCCTGGTTCAGGTATCGGCAACAAACGGCGCGGACTTACCAAAGAGATTATGGGTGTTCCATGTATTGCCATTGGTGTACCAACCGTGTGTTATGCTTCTACTATAGTAAATAATGTCATTGAAATGATGAGTGCACACTTCCGTCAAGAGACGGATCAAACGAAGCAGATTATGGGCATGCTGGACGATATCGGTGAGCAGGATCGTTTAAGTTTGGTGAAAGAGGTGTTGGAGCCACTCGGACACGATTTGATTGTTACTCCAAAGGAAATCGATGAATTCATCGAGGGAATTGCCAACGTTATTGCGACAGGCCTGAATGCTGCCCTGCATGACGCAGTGAATCCGGATAACGTTGCGGCGTATACTCATTAATCAGTAAACCATCACAGGCAGAAAGTCCGAATCTATCGGACTTTCTTTTTTTGTCTTTCTTCTATTTCTATTTTCTGTTCTATCAATTCTTGCAGGCTCATAGAGTTGAAGTATAAGAGTTGTCCAGCAGGGAAGGAGACAGAAGAATGAACAAAATATTGGCCTGGAATATCGGAAAGTGGAAAAAAAGATGTCTGCACGTGCTGGCCATGGGCCGTACGCTGCTGCTGCTTATGATTATATCCGCTCTGTTTTTTGTTGTACTCGGTCTGGGGGGCATGGCAGAGAAAAGGTTGAACAACTCGCCGGTTTCTTCCATGAAAGGTTTCGCAAGTAGCGTATCCAGCCGCTTTTTTGTGGATATGCTCGGCATGGAGATGCCCCACCTGACCCAGAAGGAGCAGACTTCCGCATTCTCCGGCGAAAACTTGACTACGTTTGTATTTCAACTTCTTACGAATGTTAATCCAGAGGATCCCAAAAGCCTGATTGCAAGAGAGATGCCAGGCATGGGCAGCAATCAACCGGTTTTGCTCCGGCCGGGTTCAGGAAACGAGAAGGCCGAAGCACCTGAAGACTATCAACCCGGACCAGGGCTGACGGATACGGCATCAGCTGGAGGAGGCAAAACAGGTGGCGAACTGCATATTCCACCAGGTCAGGATGACCCGAACAATTCCGAAACGGACGAGCCTGAGGGCGGAGAAGTAAAAGAAGATCCGCCGCCGAAGAACGGTGGTCAGGAAGGTGAAGCTACAACGGGTAAAAAAGCCGTGCTGATCTATCATTCCCATCCCCGTGAAGGATACAATCCGCTGCTTGGCACGAAGAGTGATAACCCTTCCTCCGGAAAAGCAACAGGTAACGTTTTTCAGGTAGGGACGTACCTTTCTGACAGTTTGCAAAAGCTTGGTGTTGGAGTGGAGCATGCAAAGGACGATTACCCGACTAAAGTAAAGGATTATAACTGGAACTATTCCTATAAATATTCACGTCAGACGGTAAAGGCAGCCCTTGCCGAAAATGATGATTTGACTTATCTCATTGATATTCACCGGGATTCCCAGCGTCACAACAAAACAACCACAACCATTGATGGGAAGGGATATGCCAAAGTATATTTCATCATCGGGCATGAGAATCCGAACTGGCAACAAAATGAAGCTTTCGCTGCAAAAATACACAAGAAACTTGAAGCAAAGTACCCTGGTGTCTCCAGAGGAGTCTGGGGCAAGGATGGCGGCGGAGCCAATAATGGCGAGTACAATCAAACCCTCTCGCCCAACAGCATTTTGATTGAAATCGGTGGGATCGACAATACAGGGGCTGAGCTCAAGCGGACTTCACAAGTGCTTGCTGACATGATTGCCGAAGTATATTGGGAAGATCAGAACGTGGATAAAGCAAGTACGGGGACCAAGTCACAGGGTAGTTAATTATTTCAAAATGTAACCTGATTGGAGGGGAAGCATGTGTCCAAATTCGGCAAAAAAATGCTAACGGTCATCGTACTCATGTTACTAGGGGTTCTGCTGGGGATGCAGCTGGCAGGAAGTAACTTTCAGGTAGGTAACATTCCAGAGGTGCCAGCCGTAGTCAAAACAGAACCAGAACCCGCTGCCGAATCGGAAACTGCTGTTCCCGTGCAACAGGAAAAAATAGAGACACCGATTGTTCCTGTACAAACGCCGAGTCAGGTGCTTGGCGCGGAACAGAACAAAGCCCCCGTCGATGTGCTTGCAGATAAAACCGCCGGACTGCTCCAAAATCTGTCTCACAATGGTATTAAGTGGGTAGTTTCCTTGTTTAGCGGGGTTGCTGAATAAAAAGCTGCTCGGTATAGGTAAAATAAACCCCTGGAGATTCACAAAACGGGATGATTATTATAAAGTTGAGACAACGCGGGATTGATGCACCCTGCATCAACTGTTATAATAAAGTGATTGACACTAGGCTGTTTCTGGGGGTAAGGAATGACTGACATTCGGGCAAGACAACGTAAAATTCGTAACTTTTCAATTATTGCACATATAGATCACGGCAAATCAACGCTTGCGGACCGGATCTTGGAGTACACAGGTGCGCTCACCACTCGGGAAATGCAGGAGCAGGTACTGGACCAAATGGAGCTTGAACGCGAACGTGGTATTACGATCAAGCTGCAGGCTGTTGCCCTGAACTACAAAGCCGACGATGGTGAAGAATATTTGCTCAATCTGATTGATACGCCTGGACACGTAGACTTCACTTATGAAGTATCTCGCAGTCTTGCTGCATGTGAAGGCGCTCTTCTCGTTGTGGATGCGGCTCAGGGAATTGAAGCGCAGACGCTGGCAAACGTGTATCTGGCATTGGACAATGATCTTGAGATCTTACCAGTCATCAACAAAATCGACCTTCCAAGTGCAGATCCGGATCGGGTGAAGCAGGAAGTGGAAGATGTCATTGGTTTGGACACGAGCAACGCGGTACTCGCTTCGGCCAAAGCAGGCATCGGGATCAAAGAAATCCTGGAGCAGGTGGTACAGAGCGTGCCTGCACCGCAGGGTGATCCTGACCAACCGCTGAAAGCGCTGATTTTTGACTCGCACTATGACCCGTACAAAGGCGTAATTGTATATATCCGTGTCATTGACGGCAAAATTAAGTCGGGTTCCAAAATCAAAATGATGGCAACAGGAAAATCGTTCGAGGTTATTGAAGTGGGTGCGTTCAAACCCCGCATGACCATTGTGGACGAGCTGAACGTCGGCGATGTTGGTTTCGTCGTTGCAGGTATCCGTCATGTAGGTGACACCCAAGTCGGGGATACCGTAACCGATGCGAAAAATCCAACACCGGAACCTTTGCCGGGTTACCGTAAAATCAATCCCATGGTTTATTGCGGTCTCTACCCAATTGAGACTTCCGATTATGTGGATCTGCGTGAAGCGCTGGAGAAATTGCAGCTGAACGATGCTTCCCTCAGCTTCGAACCGGAGACTTCAAGTGCACTCGGATTTGGATTCCGCTGCGGATTCCTGGGGTTGCTTCATATGGATGTTATTCAGGAACGGATTGAGCGCGAGTTCAACATTCCGCTGATTACAACGGCACCAAGCGTAATCTATCACGTCACATTGACTAATGGTGAAGTCCTGCATATCGACAACCCATCCAACTATCCTGAGGTGGGAAGAATTGATTATGTTGAGGAACCGTACGTAAAAGCTTCCATTATCGTACCGAATGATTATGTAGGTACCATTATGGAACTTTGTCAAAACAAACGCGGTGAATACGTGAATATGGAATATCTCGATACAACTCGGGTTACCATTACGTATGAGATCCCGTTGTCCGAGATCGTATATGATTTCTTCGATCAGTTGAAATCAAGTACAAAAGGATATGCATCCTTTGACTATGAACTGTCCGGTTATCGTCAGTCCAATCTGGTGAAGATGGACATCCTGCTTAATGGTGAACAGGTCGATGCCCTGTCCTTCATCGTTCACCGTGATCGTGCATACAACCGCGGCCGCATTATCTGTGAGAAGCTGCGCGAGCTGATTCCACGGCAAATGTTCGAGGTGCCGATTCAGGCATCCGTAGGTACAAAGGTCGTTGCACGTGAAACCGTAAAAGCCATGCGTAAAAACGTACTCGCCAAGTGTTACGGCGGTGACATCTCGCGGAAACGGAAACTGCTGGAGAAGCAGAAGGAAGGTAAGAAGCGGATGAAGCAGGTCGGTAACGTTGAGGTACCGCAGGAAGCGTTCATGGCGGTGCTGAAAATTGATGACTAAAACGCAATCTCTGGGTACAACAATACGTTGCGTATCAGAGAATGCGTTAAACAATTTAATTTGAGGTATATCACAGAGTGTGTGTATTTAAATTATATGGCAAGACATGTTGCACAGAATACTAAATAAACCAAGCTGAAAGGGAAGCCGGATGGCTTTCCTTTTTTCAAATAGAGGGGGACTTGCCATGACATTGGCAGCACACAGCCGGAAAACAGGTGCACCCCAAGCGGTGTACCTTCACATTCCCTTTTGCACAAATAAATGCTTCTATTGTGATTTTAACTCCTATGTACTGAAGGACCAGCCTGTAATGCAGTACCTTGAGGCATTGGAGCGAGAGATGGAACATACCGTCAAAGCCAATCCGCCAGGAGAGATCAAAACCATTTTTGTTGGCGGTGGCACACCAACGGCTCTGAAGCCGGACGAAATGGCCGTGTTCCTGCGGTCGGTTAAAACGTATTTCCCGAATTGGGCGGACGATATTGAATTTTCGATGGAAGCTAACCCGGGGACGACAGATGCAGAGAAGCTTGCGGTGATGAAAGAAGGCGGAGTGAACCGCGTCAGCTTCGGCGTACAGGCTTTTCAAAATGACCTGCTGACAGGCATTGGACGGATTCATAATACGGACGATGTATACCGCAGTCTGGAGAATGCCCGCAAGGCAGGATTGACTAATCTGTCCATCGACCTGATGTTTGGCTTGCCTAATCAAACCGTGGAAATGCTGAATGAGAGTATTGATAAAGCGCTTGAGCTGGGTTTGCCTCACTATTCCATTTACAGTTTGAAAGTGGAAGAGAATACGCTGTTCCATACGTTGTATCAAAAAAATCAACTGCCGCTCCCTCATGAGGATGATGAGCTGCAGATGTATCTTCTATTAATGAAGCGAATGAAAGAAGCTGGATATGGGCAATACGAAATCAGTAACTTTGCCAAACCCGGTTTTGAGAGCAGACACAACATTACGTACTGGCGTAATGAGGACTATTATGGTCTTGGAGCTGGTGCGCATGGATACGTGGGCCGTGAGCGTCATATGAATATTAAAGGTATAAATCCTTATGTCGAAGCTTCCCGCGCAGGACTGCCTCGCCTGGACCATTTTGAGATCAGCCGTGCGGAAGCCATGGAAGATTATCTAATGGTTGGACTTCGAATGCTGGAGGGTGCATCTGCTTCGCGGTTCAGTGAACAGTTTGGAGAATCCATGGAAGACGTGTTTGCTAAGCCGCTTGGCAAAATGCTGAATGCAGGACTGCTTGAACGGACGTCAGACGGCTTCCGGCTCAGTGAACAGGGGATTCTGTTCGGGAATGACGTTTTTGCCGAGTTTATCGGTTCGATATCGCTGAATTCGTAGCTTGAAATTCCATACACTCTGTTGTATATTTATTCATATTGATTTTACAGAGCGTGTTATGGATAACAACTACGAAGTCAGCTTTCCTCTGGAAAGCTTGTATAGGAGGAGAGCGGGATGTCGGCGATATGCAGAAAAGCCGTGCCGGAAGATGTTGAACCATTGTTTGAAATGATTAAGGGATATGCTGAACGTGGGATCATGCTTCCGCGATCAAGGGAAGTACTGCACCGGCAGCTGGAACACTTTGTTGTAGCCGAAGTAAACGGTGAGGTGGTGGGCTGCGGCTCGCTGTGCCGTCTCGGTAATGATCTGGTGGAAGTCAGATCGCTTGGCATCTCTGAAGGACACAAAGGCATGGGTATTGGTTCCTTGCTGCTGGACCGTTTGGTGGAGGAAGCTGAGAAGCAGCAAATCCCCAAGGTCATGGCCCTGACATATGAAGTCTCCTTTTTCCTCAAAAATGGCTTTGCCGTGGTGAACAAGGAGATATTCCCGGAAAAAGTGTGGACAGACTGTGTTCATTGCAGCAAGCAGGACTGCTGTGATGAGATCGCGGTGCTGAAGGAATTGAATGTATCTGCATAAAATAAGAAGGACCACATGCTTCGGAAGAATGTAAATTTCGTCTGAGCAGGGTCCTTTTCTTTTATAGCAATAAGTGACTGACACTGTTATGACTGGCCAGGAATAGTCTATACTATAAATAGATGAGTGCACTCATCAAACTGACTTGACAATCTTCACGTCAGTTTGGTATTTTTGTATTACCGCTTAGCACTCATCTAACCGGAGTGCTAACGACATGGGACGGTACAGTCAGAAGGAGGGAATACTCACCATGTTAACAGAGCGTCAACGTATGATTCTGAACGCTATAGTGGATGACTATATCCGTTCAGCTGAGCCCGTAGGGTCCCGAAGCATTTCCAAAAGGGGAGATGTTGGATACAGTCCGGCTACGATCCGTAATGAAATGGCGGATCTCGAAGATATGGGTTTTCTGGAACAGCCTCATACCTCGGCAGGCCGTATCCCTTCGCATAAAGGCTATCGATATTATGTCGATCATTTGGTTCCCTGGAATCAGGTGGAGCCGCAAGAGCTGGATGACCTAAAATCATTCTTTGCCGAAAAATTGAACGTCATGGAGCAAGTAATTCAGCATGCATCAGTCATCTTGTCCCACATGACCAATTATACTTCAATCCTGCTTGGACCCGAAGTGTTTCACACGTCGCTGCGCCATTTTCAACTGCTTCCGCTAAATGAAAATACGGCCGTGGCTATTATTGTGACTAACACGGGTCAAGTGGAGAATAAGACTGTTCAAATTCCTCCGGAGATCTCGGTAGCCGAGATGGAGAAAGTGGTTAACTTGCTTAACGCCAAACTGGTTGGAGTGCCAATTTACAAGCTGAAATCCCGCCTCTACACCGAGCTGGGGCAAGAGATGGAACGGCATATTTCACGCTACGAGGAAGTTATGCAGGTGCTGAACAGTGCTTTTGACAACGAACATGATAACCGTCTTTTCCTTAGTGGTGCAACGAATATGTTAACCCAACCGGAATTTAAAGATGTCGAAAAGGTAAAAGATATTCTTGACCTGCTGGATGAGACACCAACACTCATGAAATTAATGATGCCTGTACCGGGTGGATCAGGTATTCAGGTGCGTATCGGCACCGAGAATGATCATGAAGCCTTCGCCAACTGCAGTTTGATTACTGCATCCTATTCATTGGATGGAGAAGCTCTGGGATCAATCGGGATACTGGGACCCACACGGATGGATTATGCACGTGTCATTCATATTTTAAATACATTATCTCGTGATTTAACGGCTATGCTAACGCATCGCTTCAAATAGGAACTATGCCGCAAGCCATAAGGATACGGGATTGAACGAATTCATTAGTATAAGGAGGTGAACATCTTGAAAGAGGAGCAATCATTCGCAGCAGAAGAACAGGAACAGCAGGAAACGACAGCGGCCGAGAGCCAGGAACCTGTTAACGAAGCAGGAGCTGCAGAAGCGCAGGCAGAGGAGATAGCAGATCAGGGGCAAGATGAGCTCGCACGTTTGAAGGCAGAGGCTGAGGAAACACAGCAGCGCTTTGTCCGTGCTCAAGCTGATTTTGATAACTTCCGTCGCCGTACACAAAAGGAAAAAGAGGAACTGGCGAAGTATGCTTCAATGAAGTTGGTCACCGAACTGGTGCCGGTTATTGACAACTTCGAACGTGCCATGGCTACTGTGCCGGAAGGTACGGAGTCCGAATCTTTCTCCAAAGGCATCCAAATGATCTTCCGCCAGCTGGAAACGGTGCTGAATAATGAAGGTCTGACTGCAATGGATACGGTTGGACAGCCGTTTAATCCTGAATTCCACCAAGCCATTATGCAAGTGGAGAGCGACGAGTATGAAGAAGGTACCGTTGTAGAGGAAGTCCAAAAAGGCTATATGCTGAAGGATAAAGTACTTCGTCCTGCCATGGTTAAAGTCAGCTCATAATTTTGGTTGCAGAATTATGAGCCTCGCTCCATGGGTATGTAAGCTGTGACGAGGTTTAATATAAAGGTATACACACATAGAGCGCGATAAGGAAGAACTGCAAATAAGGATCAGCCTGATCCATTTTAAATAGTTGAGGGAGGAAATTTTCCGATGAGCAAAGTAATCGGTATTGACTTAGGAACAACCAACTCTTGCGTAGCGGTAATGGAGGGCGGCGAGGCTGTCGTTATCCCTAACCCGGAAGGCGCACGTACAACCCCATCTGTAGTGGGTTTCAAAAAAGATGGAGAGCGCGTTGTTGGTGAAACAGCTAAACGCCAAGCGATCACGAATCCGGATCGTACGATCATCTCGATCAAACGTCACATGGGTACTTCCCACAAAGAAACAATCGATAGCAAAGATTATTCTCCACAAGAGATCTCTGCCATCATCCTGCAAAAATTGAAATCCGATGCTGAAGCTTACCTTGGCCAAACGGTAACACAAGCGGTTATCACGGTGCCTGCTTACTTCAATGACAGCCAACGTCAAGCAACCAAAGATGCAGGTAAAATCGCAGGTTTGGAAGTTCTGCGTATCGTCAACGAGCCAACTGCAGCAGCTTTGGCATACGGTATGGAGAAATCGGAAGACCAAACGATTCTCGTATATGACTTGGGTGGCGGTACATTCGACGTATCCATCCTTGAACTGGGTGACGGCTTCTTCGAAGTTAAAGCGACTAGTGGTGACAACCAACTGGGTGGCGATGACTTTGACCAAGTCATCATCGATTATCTCGTAAGTGAATTCAAAAAAGATCAAGGCATTGACCTTAGTAAAGATAAAGCAGCGGTTCAACGTTTGAAAGATGCAGCGGAAAAAGCGAAAAAAGAGCTTTCCGGCGTATTGACTACAACGATTTCCCTGCCGTTCATCACTGTAGCTGATGGCGTTCCTCAGCACTTGGAGTTGAACCTGAGCCGTGCGAAATTCGAAGAAATCTCTGCTGGTCTGGTTGAGCGTACGCTTGAACCAACTCGCCGTGCATTGAGCGATGCTGGCATGACTGCTAATGATATCGACAAAATCGTTCTGGTTGGTGGTTCCACACGTATTCCTGCAGTACAGGAAGCGATCAAGAAACTGACTGGTAAAGAGCCTCACAAAGGCGTTAACCCGGATGAAGTTGTAGCTTTGGGTGCAGCTGTACAAGCGGGCGTACTGACAGGTGACGTAAAAGACGTCGTATTGCTCGACGTAACTCCACTGTCCCTGGGTATCGAAACTGCAGGTGGCGTATTTACCAAAATGATCGAGCGCAACACAACGATCCCTACATCCAAGTCCCAAGTGTTTTCCACATATGCAGACAACCAACCAAGCGTTGAGATCCATGTCCTGCAAGGGGAACGCGAAATGGCAGCTGGCAACAAAACGCTCGGACGCTTCATGCTGGGAGATATTCCACCGGCTCCACGTGGTGTTCCGCAAATCGAAGTTAGCTTCGATATTGATGCCAACGGTATCGTTAACGTATCTGCAACAGACAAAGGTACGAACAAAACACAAAAAATCACGATTACTTCTTCTAGCGGTCTGAGCGATGCTGAAGTTGAACAAATGATGAAAGATGCTGAGCTGCACGCTGAAGAAGATAAAAAACGCAAAGAGCTCGTTGAAGCGAAAAACAGCGCAGATCAACTGATCTACTCTGTGGACAAAACGATCAAAGATCTTGGCGAAAAAGCAGATGCTGGTGAAGTTGAGAAAGCCAATGCTGCAAAAGAAAAACTGCAAGGCGTGCTGGCTTCCGACAACCTGGAAGATATCAAAGCAGCTACAGAAGAACTGACAGAGATCGTTCAACAACTGTCTGTTAAACTGTATGAGCAAGCACAGGCACAAGAGCAAGCAGCTCAAGGTGCTGAAGAGCAACAAGGTTCCGCTAAACGTGACAACGTCGTAGACGCTGATTACGAAGTCGTGGATGAAGATAAAAAATAAAACTAATTCACGGTTTTTCGTGGATTAATCATCGGTGACGTTCGGATCGAGGGGAAAGTCATAGCCGGGTCTTCCGTGCTTTGACTTTCCTTTTGTCACGATGTGCGATAAGGTGAATGTTATGGGGGTGGAAGAGTGGCTGAAAAACGAGATTATTATGAGGTACTCGGCGTTGGCAAAAATGCAAGCGACGAGGAAATCAAAAAGGCCTACCGTAAGCTTGCCCGTCAGTATCACCCTGACGTAAACAAGGCAGAAGATGCGGAAGCCAAGTTTAAGGAAGTAAAAGAAGCTTATGATGTAGTCAGCGACAGCCAGAAGCGGGCTCAGTATGATCAGTATGGTCATATCGATCCGAATCAGGGTGGATTCGGCGGTGGCGGTGATTTCGGCGGCGGCGGATTTGGCGACATCTTCGATATGTTCTTTGGCGGTGGCGGCGGACGACGTGATCCGAATGCTCCGCAGCGGGGAAATGATCTGCAGTACACCATGACCATCGAATTCAAGGAAGCGGTGTTCGGCAAGGAAACCGACATTACCATTCCGCGTACCGAAAGCTGTGATACATGTCATGGTTCAGGTGCCAAACCGGGTACGAAGCCGAAGACTTGTTCGGTCTGCCAAGGTAGCGGTCAACAGGAAGTCGTGCAAAATACACCATTTGGCCGCATGGTCAATCGTCGTGCTTGTTCGAACTGTAATGGTTCTGGTCAAATCATTGAAGAAAAATGTACAACATGCAGCGGTAGTGGTAAAGTCCGCAAGCAGCGCAAAATTCACGTTCGCATCCCAGCGGGTGTGGATGACGGCGCTCAACTGCGCATGACTGGTGAAGGTGAAGGTGGTCTGCGAGGTGGACCAGCAGGAGACCTGTATATCGTCATTCGTGTGAAATCACATGATTTCTTTGAGCGTGAAGGCGATGATATCTACTGTGAAATTCCGCTTACATTTGCTCAGGCAGCATTGGGTGACGAGATTGAGATTCCAACGTTGACTGAAAAAGTGAAGTTAAAAATTCCAGCGGGTACACAAACCGGAACGTATTTCCGTCTTAAAGGCAAAGGGGTTCCACGCCTGCGCGGCATGGGCCAAGGGGATCAACATGTAAAAGTGGTTGTTGTTACACCAAGCAAGCTGAATGATGAGCAGAAAGATCTGCTTCGTCAAATCGCTGCACTGGATGGAGAGCAAACCCATGAACATGAACAATCCTTCTTTGACCGGGTGAAACGGGCTTTCCGCGGAGACTGAGCATCAATATATAAGATATGAAGGACACTACAGCGATTTATGCCGTGGTGTCCTTTTTTTCATAAACATAAGATTCAAGCTTGAGTGCTGCTCCTGCGTTACATGACAGTAGCTACCCATATAGGTGCCCCACATGGGAGATTTCTGCATAATATGAGCAATACTGCGGAAAGATAGCAAGGCGAGAACGATCATGCATAACTGTATGCGCAATATTGGAAAGTAGGTGAATCGAATGACCGAAAAAAACATTTTGGCCTATTTTCATAGTCCGGAGCAAGCCGAGGGTGCAGCCAAAAAGTTGGAAGCCTTGCGTGTGGAAGACCTGTCCATTAATCGTTTCAGCCGTTACGCAGGTATTGGACCCAGTGGCGCTTCCTATACTCCAGGAGTTTCAGGCAGCTTCTCATCATGGGTACCTGGTGCGCTTGGTACGAATGCAACAGCGGGAATCATGGCCGCAGCAGATCCCTCTGCAAGTGGCATGAGTGATGGTGGGCAAGAAGGTCCTACCGGCAGAGATGTATTGTTAACCGTTGTGGTTGACGAAGCGGTTCATCACCGAGCGTTATCCATTATTGAACAAGCTGGTGGAATGATCTAGAAATAAGCGGACTAACTTACTTATTTTGAGGGAGGATTATAACGATGGCTGAACACGAACGCCCAGGCAAGATTTTAACAAAAACGGAAAAGATGAAACGGATGCAATCCGCTAAAAACGAAGATGTGGAATTCAGTGCTGAGGTTGCGGACCATGATGATGTAGAGGCAATCCGGCGCAGTGAAGCGGCTGATCGTCGTCAGGGACGGGAGCTTCATGAATGAAGAACGCTCGGCTGTAACCATCGAGGCGGTATTCACCAGCTGGTCGGAAGCCGAATCTGCACGAAGGGCTCTGGCATTGCTGCATCCGAATCAGTTGAGCATCGAGAGCCTTGCGAGCGAGTCGCTTGCAAGAGACACAGAACCGCAGGAGCCTATGGATGAAGCACCTACAGCTATAACAGGGGGATTCAGTGGCGAACTGAATGTGCTTGCACTCATCAGTGATGAACCCGAGATGTTGTCCAATGGCGAGGTCACGGATATGAAAGAACAACGTGCATCCGCTCCTTCTGGGCAAGAGATCCTACTGACCGTTTCATTACCAAGCGACTATCTCCCTCAGGCGGCAGAGATGATTACCCAGAATGGTGGACGTTTTTGCTGAGGATTCTCCCTTTTTTAGCATAATTTGAAACAGGATATCCGAGCAGTTAGCTGCGGGTGTCCTGTTTTTTTGCTTTAAATCTCAGGAACGGTTTTGTGCTCCTGCTCCCTTGTGTAGTACAATGATTGGGATGTTTGAAAAATGAGGAGGAAAAATCAAGTATGTTATGGCATGAACTAACAATACATACCACAGAAGAAGCTGTGGAAATGATCTCGAATTTTTTGCATGAAGCAGGTGCTGGAGGGGTCTCGATCGAAGAATCTGGCACATTAAATAAAGAACGTGATACGTCTTATGGCCAGTGGTATGAGCTGCCTTTGAATGATATTCCAGAAGGTTTGGCTGTGATTAAAGGGTATTTCTCGGAAGGTACGGACATGGAAGCCCTTAAAGCAGAAGTTAACCCGAGAATTGAGCAGCTCTCCGATTTTGATATTGATGCGGGTGAGATCCGGTATGAGGTTCGTACGGTGGATGAAGATGACTGGGCTAACGCATGGAAACAGTACTTCAAGCCGGTTCGCGTATCCGATCGTTTGACGATCAAACCGACATGGGAAGACTACACACCCGAAAGTCCGGAAGAGAAGATCATCGAGCTGGATCCAGGTATGGCTTTTGGTACAGGTACACATCCGACAACCTCCCTATGCTTGCGGACACTGGAAACGGTAATTCAGGGCGGCGAGGAAGTCATTGATGTGGGTACGGGCTCAGGTATTTTGGCGATCGGTGCCATTCAGCTGGGTGCAAAGCATGTTCTGGCACTGGATCTTGATCCGGTTGCAGTATCGAGTGCGAAGGAGAACGTGCATCTGAACGGCCTGGAGGAGCAAGTTACGGTTAAAGAGAGTGATCTCCTATCTGTTCTTGGAAGCCAAGATCCTGCATTAGGTGTTCAGCTGCCTGTGAAAGTGATCGTAGCCAATATTTTGGCCGAGATTATTATGCTGTTTATTGATGATGTATATAATGCACTGGAACCAGGCGGTGTCTATATTGCTTCAGGGATCTGGAAAAACAAAGAGCAGGTTGTGCATGATGCACTCGTTGCTTCCGGCTTTGAAATTAGTGCGGTCCACCGTGATGAGGACTGGCTGGCTTATGTTGCCAGAAAGAGGTAACGAATGGACTTTCTGAATTCGTTCTTTCGTTATCCCATTGATCAGCTCCCGTTTTTCCTGCTGACGATTCTAATTGCTTTCACAGTGCATGAGTTTGCCCATGCGTATTTTGCCAATAGATTTGGAGATCCGACTGCCAAGCTGCTGGGTCGGGTCACCCTTAATCCGGCAGTACACTTTGATTTGTTTGGTGTGCTGCTGCTTGTGATTGCCGGGTTCGGTTGGGCACGTCCTGTTCCGGTCAATCGTGCGAATTTTGATAAGCCTAGATTAATGGGAGTTATTGTGTCGTTTGCTGGACCGCTTAGCAATTTGCTTTTGGCTATTGTGGGAACCGTTATCTATGCTTCTCTTGTAGGTTCGGGGGCGTTAGGTGGGATTGAGAATGAACGATTGTTCACGGCGATCTCCATGTTCTTCTCCATTTTCAATCTGACGAACTTTTTCCTGTTCCTCTTTAACCTGATCCCATTGCCGCCACTGGATGGTTACCGAATTCTTGAAGATGTATTGCCACCTTCGATTAGTCGCAAACTGCAAGGGGTTGAACAATGGTCCATTTTTATTTTTCTATTAATTCTGATTATTCCTCCGCTGCAGAACGCTACAATTCAGCCATTATATGAATTAGCGCAGAATATGTATGTTAATTTGGCAAAAGGAATCATTGGATTATATCGATAATATCACTAGTCTTTTTGGACTGAAATGCTGGTCAGAAGGACATAAAAGTTGTATGATCATCTGTGGCGATTGGATTCACGCCTGCCGCCCGGCAGGGTGAATGCCAGTCATAACAGGAAAGAATAGGTGGATAAACCCATGCAGCGTTATTTTGTATCTGCAGAACAGCTTACAGAGCATTCTGTTGTCATTCTGGGAGATGATGCGCGCCATATCGGTAAAGTGATGCGTGGCAAGCCTGGAGATAAACTGATTGTCAGTGATGGACAGAGTCGTGAGGCTTTGGTGGAGATTGAGAGCATCGAAGCTGGCCAGGTAACGGCAAATATCGTGGAATCTCTGAAAATGGACCATGAAGCCCGTATTCGCGTAACGGTGGCCCAGAGCTTGCCGAAGGGTGACAAGATGGAGACGGTTATTCAGAGATGTACCGAAATCGGAGCGGTAGCCTTTGTACCTTTCCTCTCGGAACGGACGATTGTCCAATATGATGCCAAGAAAGAAGGCAAACGGTTGGAGCGGTGGCGCAAAATTGCCAAGGAAGCCGCTGAACAAAGTCATCGGAATTGCATTCCATCCGTCGAGCAGCCACTTTCCTGGAAAGGGCTGCTGTCTTCTTTTGAGGGCTACAGTTTGGTATGTTATTGTTATGAAAAGGAGAACGGCAAGCAGCTGCGCGATGCGCTGAAGCCGTTTATTGAACAGCTCGCACCTGATGCGGCTGCAGACGTGTTGATTGTGGTTGGACCTGAAGGCGGGTTCTCCGAAAGAGAAACGCTGGAAGCTGATCAGGCAGGCGCGGTATCCGTTGGTCTGGGCAAGCGAATATTACGTGCCGAGACCGCAGGGATGGCAGCGCTGACTTGTGTTTTATATGAATCCGGAGAAATGGGGGGAATGTAATTATGCCATCCGTGGCGTTTTACACCTTGGGCTGCAAAGTTAACTTTTATGATACAGAGGCGATCTGGCAATTGTTCAAAAATGAAGGTTACGAACAAGTGGACTTCGATGAACAGACAGCAGATGTATATCTGATTAATACATGTACGGTAACGAATACCGGGGACAAAAAGAGCCGTCAAATCATCCGTCGTGCCATTCGTCGCAACCCGGATGCGATTGTGGCAGTTACGGGCTGTTACGCCCAAACTTCGCCAGCAGAGATTCTCGACATTCCTGGAGTGGATCTCGTCATCGGAACGCAGGACCGGGATAAAATCTTACCTTATGTTCGCGAAATTCAGGAGTCCCGTCAGCCAGTCAATGCCGTACGGAACATTATGAAAACTCGTGTGTTTGAGGAGATGGATGTGCCGGACTTCGCGGATCGTACGCGTGCATTCCTGAAAATTCAGGACGGTTGCAACAACTTCTGCACGTTCTGCATCATTCCATGGTCACGCGGGCTCTCCCGCAGCCGGGAAGCAAACAGCATAGTTCAGCAAGCTCACCAGCTTGTACATGCCGGTTATAAGGAAATTGTCCTGACAGGCATTCACACAGGCGGGTATGGTGACGATATGGAAAACTACGATCTGACTGATCTGCTGTGGGATCTGGATAAAGTGGAAGGCCTTGAACGGATTCGTATCAGTTCCATTGAAGCGAGCCAGATCGATGATCGGATGCTGGATGTCATTAAGCGTTCGGACAAGCTGGTACGTCACTTCCATATCCCGCTGCAAGCAGGCGATGACACCGTATTGAAGCGGATGCGCCGCAAGTATACAACCGAAGAATTTTACAACAAAATGCTTCGTATTCGTGAAGCAATGCCGGATGTTGCTATTACAACAGACGTTATCGTTGGTTTCCCGGGTGAGACAGACGAAATGTTCCGTAACGGCTATGAATTGATGAAAAAAATTGGTTTCTCGGAGATGCACGTATTCCCGTACTCCAAACGTACAGGAACACCGGCTGCCCGAATGGAAGATCAGGTGGATGAAGAAGTCAAAAATGCCCGTGTGCATGAACTGATCGACCTGTCTGAACAAATGCAGCTGGCTTATGCACAGAAATTTGTAGGTCAGGTTCTGGATGTCATTCCGGAAGGTGAAGCCAAAGGCCGTGAAGGCAGCGGGAAATTGCATGGTTATAGCGATAACTACATTCAGCTCGTATTCGATGGCTCTACGGACATGATCGGTAAAGTGTGCCGCGTCAAAGTGACCGAAGCGGGTGTAAACGAAAGCCAGGCTACGCTGGTTCGTGTACTGGAAGATAATCTGAAGTCCGCAGCGATGTAATCGAGGCGTCAGTAAAACAAGGATTTCATTTCCTTGGGGAGCGTACCCGGGGAGATGAGGTCCTTGTTTTTCGACTAAAGGCAAGACATATCTGTGAACGGGGGAAACCAGAATGAACAAAAAGGAAATATCCGCAGGCGGTGTAGTCTATCGTAAAGGGGAAGACGGCAGTCTTCAAATTCAGCTTATTGTTGATCGTTATGGCAAAACAACACTTGCCAAAGGCAAGATGGAAGCAGGGGAAACGGTAGAGGAAACCGCCTTGCGCGAGATTTTGGAAGAGACAGGCATGGTCGGCCGAATTGTGGAGCCTGTCGATATCATTGCCTACACATATCAGCACGTTGAATTTGGTCCGGTAGACAAGGAAGTTCACTATTATCTGGTTGAAGCAGAGAGCGGAAACCTGCAGCCGCAGATCGAAGAGATCAAGGGAGTCGATTGGTACGCACCAGAAGAGGCCTGGTCAAGACAGCAGCAGAACGGTTACGACAACAACGATAACATTTTGCGCGTGGCACTGAACAAGCTGGGCATTAACGTATAGTGCTTTGCCGTACGGCGATGCTTGGTTTTTTTCCAAGTAGAGGAGCCAAGCATCATGCCGCGGGCGATTTCGCTGATGGAGCGGAGGCCGGTGGTTTTTTGTGCCAGATCGGCAGATAGCACAGGGGTAATGCAAGCAGTGAGCTGATGATGTTAAAAAGGGTCTGGGCATGCGCAATCTGTGCCCCATAGTCCGCTGACAGCCAAGCTGAAGCTGCATGCAGCAACCCGATCAGCGGCATAAAAATCAAGGCTCCGGCAATGTTCAATACAACATGGGAGGCTGCAACGAATTTGCCTGCGGAAGCTCCTCCGGCGGCTGCAATGACAGCCGTGACACAAGTCCCGACATTGGACCCGATCACAATGGCAATACCAATCTCCACAGGCAGCACTCCAGTAGCCGCCAGCGTAATGGCCATGCTGATGACCGCTGCGCTGCTATGAATGAGAGCCGTAAGGCAGGCACCAGCCAGAAACCCCCACCACAGGCTGTCAGCCGAGCGATCCAAAAACCACTGGAATACGCCCATGCTGCGCAGGGGGACGGCGATGGATTGCATGACTTGAATGCCGGTCATCACCAAAGCAAAACCGGCAGCTGCAAGAAAGCTGTATTGTGAGTTGATTAGGAATCTTCGGGTGTGTTCGGGGGCTGCTTGATTGCGTTCACTAAGAACAACAAAGACAGCCCAACCTGTAAGCGAGATGACTAGCAAGGGCAGGGCAGCACGTCCAATCTGTAACCCAATCAACTCGGTTGTCAGACATGTACCGATATTCGTGCCCAGAATAATGCCTAGTGTGCGACCATAGGTAATTAATCTTGCATTCGCGAGACCAATGGTGAGCACCGTAACGGCGGTACTGCTCTGTAGTATTGCCGTGGCTCCTGCACTGAAAGCCATGCCTTTCCATGGAGCTGAGGTAGCTCGGTTAAGCCACCCGGCCAGCATTGGCCCAGCCATTCGCTGCAAGGCCGTTTCCATCAGTTTCATTCCACCAAAAAAGATAATTAGCCCATATATGAGCGGTAGCACAACATCTCTGAACATCTCGTTTCATCATTCCTTCCGTGCCTAGTCGTTATCTCATCTTATGAATAAGAGAGGACAACCATGACAGCCGGAAATTATTGGTGCGAACTGAATTGGATCGGAACACCAATCCGTCCCGTAGCGGCAACAAGTACTTTGCCATTTTCGTAATTTAGAATTGGGTTTTAACCTATTCACCTCACCATTCAAAAGAGACGGTGATTCATGCAAACGGAGCCGGAGGGGACGGAATTGGATCAGAGGAAGCGAAGCGTTCGCGTTTATCCCTGGATTTTCCCTTTGTAAAAGGGAATCACAAAAATCCGGGGATAACAGCGATCTGAAGACCAATCCGTCCCGTAGCAGCAACATATATTTTTCAATTCCGTAATTTAGGATTGTCTTAACCTACTCACCTCACCATTCAAAAGATACGGTGATTCGTGCAAACGGAGCGGAGGGGACGGAATTGGATCAGAAGAAGCGAAGCGTTCGCGTTTATCCCTGGATTTTCCCTTTGTAAAAAGGGAATCAAAAAAAATCCGGGGATAACAGCGATCGGGAGACCAATCCGTCCACGCAGCGGTCACCATTTGCACCAAACCCATCTTTTCAACTAACTAACTACAAAGGAAGTGGATTTACCTTGCCATCGGTTACACTGGAACGCAGTCGCAAAAAGCGGCTTGAACATGCACATCCATGGATATATAACAACGAAATTGCCTCGGTTGACGGTAACCCCGAACCGGGAGATCTGGTCAACGTATTGAATCATCAAGGTCGTTATCTGGCGACAGGATACTATAACCCGGCTTCACAGATTACGGTGAGAGTCGTTTCATATCAACCGCTGGAGTTTGAGCAGATGGACACCGCCTTTTTTGCCGCTCGCTTCAGCGACTGCCTGCGTCACCGGGAACGTTTTATCCAGGATGGAGAGGCTTATCGCCTCGTTTATGGAGAAGCTGATTTTTTGCCGGGTCTGATCGTGGACCGTTTTGGCAGTGTTCTTGTTGTACAGCTGCTTACCTTGGGAATGGATCGCTGCCGTGAAGCCATCGTACAGGCTCTGATTGAAGTGATGCAGCCGGAAGGAATCTATGAGCGCAGTGATGTGCCGATTCGGGAACTGGAAGGACTCGAGCAGACCAAAGGACCGCTGTACGGGGAGTGCCCACGTCATGTGACGGTAACCGAGAATGGCTTGCTTATTAAAGTGGATATCGTGGAAGGCCAGAAAACAGGCTATTTCTTCGACCAGCGCGAGAATCGGGCGGCGATTGAACCGCTTATGAAGGGCTGGGGCTATAAAAGCGGAATAACGTTGCAGGAAGTGGAACAAGAGGGCAGCCATCAGCTGCTGCCTGTAAATAAAAGTGGTAAAGTGGTAACCTTCCCCTATTGGGATGGGGCAACTGTTCTGGAGTGCTTCTCGCACACGGGCAGCTTCACGTTGAACGCTTGCAAATATGGAGCCAAAAAAGTCACATGCCTGGATATTTCAGAGCATGCTATTGAAAGTGCCCGCACCAATGTAGAATTGAATGGTTTTACGGATCGGGTAGAATTTGTTGTCGCTGACGCCTTCCAGTATTTACGTGAACAGGTCAAGGGAGTAGAAGAGCGTTCCGTACGTGCGCGGGCTGCCGAACAGAAAGTGGATACCTCCAAAGCGCTTGCAGCTGGCGGCGGGAAAACATTTGATGTGGTCATTCTTGACCCACCTGCCTTTGCCAAAACCAAATCAGCAGTCAAAGGCGCCTGCCGTGGATACAAGGATATTAACCTGCATGGCATGAAGCTTGTGAATGAAGGTGGGTATTTGGTCACAGCGAGCTGTTCGTATCATATGCGTCCCGATCTCTTCCTGGAAACGATTGCGGATGCAGCTGAAGATGCGGGCAAGGTACTGCGCCTGATTGAATGGAAAGCTGCAGGCAAGGATCACCCGCAAATTTTGGGTGTGGATGAAGGGCATTATTTGAAATTTGCAATCTTTGAAGTGCGCAGCAAAACAAACTGATCTGCATTTTGTTAAAAGTTGCTGTTAAGAAACAAGTCCACGGTGTAATAAGCTGTGGGCTTGTTTCGTGTTACAGGAAATCATTTTGCCTTTACCGGATTGTGGCAAACGTATGTTCCGAACCAGGTCAGGTATGTTATACTGGGAATTAAAATCTTGTTCGTGATGGTTTGGAGGATTAGACATGTCTGTACGCTTTATTATTGGCCGGGCAGGCAGCGGCAAGACGACGCTGATTACCCGGGAAATTACGTCTTTGCTTCAAAAGGAACCTCAAGGCAAACCACTCATATGGTTGGTTCCGGAACAAAGCTCGTTTCGCACCGAGCAGGCTCTGGTTTCTTCTGGCGCGATCAAAGGCACCATGCGTGCAGAAGTATTGGGTTTCCGCCGATTAGCCTATCGTATCATGCAGGAAGCGGGTGGGTCTGCGCGGATTCCAATCGGAGCCGAGGGGAAAAAGATGCTGCTTTATAAAGTATTACAGCGGCGCAAGGAAGAGTTGAAGCTTTTTGGCGCTTCGGGCAATCAATTGGGCTTTATAGGGCATTTGAATGATTTGTACAGTGAGTTTAAGCGTTATGAACTAGATCCCGGCTTGCTGGAAGAAGGCCTTTCTAATTGGAATACATCTTCTTCAGCGCCGATCCTGGGTGACAAGTTACATGACTTGCTTCTTATATATCGTGATTATGAACAGGAACTAAAGGAACTCTACATCGATGATGAAGACACGCTGACAGAACTGAACGAACGTTTGCAAGAGAGTGAGCTTCTTCAGGATGCACAAATCTGGATTGACGGTTTTCAGGGCTTTACCCCACAGGAAATGAGCGTAATTGGAAGACTGATGCTTCAGTCCTCTTCAGTAACCATTACGTTGACCTTGGATCGGCCTTATGATCACGGCGCACTCCCCAGCGAATTGGATCTGTTCCATCCAACAGCGAGCGCATATGCGCGGCTCAAGGGTATGGCTGAGGATCTGGGAGTCATGAGCGAAACGATGGTGCTGCAGCCGGTTGTTTTGCCAAGATATGAGCACAGCCCTGGTTTGGCCCATCTGGAGTCTGGGTTCGACCGACGGATTCGTTGGAGAAGTGATGGCCGCGATGCGGGCGTGAAGTTATACGCAGCCGAAAATCGCAGGGCTGAGATGGAAGGTGCATTGCGGGAAATGCGCAGATTGGCTCAGGAGGAAGGCGTGCGTTATCGGGACATGGCCGTACTCGTTCGTCAGCTGGATGCCTATGCCGATATTGCCGAGCCACTCTTTAGGGACTATGACGTGCCCGTTTTCCTGGATCGCAGAAGAAGTGAGCTTCATCATCCGCTCTCGGAATTCATTCGTTCTGCAATTGATGTCGTTCGTCGCCGCTGGCGTTACGAAGATGTATTTCGCTGTGTCAAAACGGATCTGCTGCTTCCTCGTGATGGTTCCATCACTCGTGAAGATATGGACCAGCTCGAAAATTATATACTCGCGTGTGGAATTCACGGATACCGCTGGACCGACGGCAAGCCTTGGAAATACGTCCCGAGTCTGTCTCTGGAAGACAATGGACAAGACGGCCGAAGCCGAGGGCGGGAACAAATGCTGTCGCTCATGGAAAAATGCCGAACGGTCATTACGGATCCGATGGCTGCGTTTGAGAAACGCATGATCAAGGCCAAGACGGCAAGAGAACAGTGTGCTGCACTATATGGACTGCTCGAAGACGCAGAAATTCCCTGGAAACTCGAAATGATGTCTGCTGAGGCAACAGCTCAGGGTGACCCGGAGCGTTCGCGGGAACATCGTCAGATGTGGGGAGCTGTCCTGGATCTGCTGGACCAGATGGTGGATATGATGGGAACGGAACGACTGGACATCGATCTGTTTGCGGGCCTGATGGAGACGGGGTTGACTGAGCTGAAGCTAGGACTTGTTCCGCCGGCGCTGGATCAGGTGCTGGTCGGTTCCATGGACCGGACTCGCCTGCAGGATATCCAGTATGTATTCATTCTGGGAGCCGTTGACGGTGAACTCCCGGCTGTGCCGCAGGAAGATGGCGTGCTAACGGAGCAGGAGCGGGAGCTGCTGACCGAAAGAGGTCTCGGCCTTGGACCTGGAACAACAAGACGAATGCTGGACGAGCGTTTCCTGATCTATACCGCCTTGACTGCTGCAAGTAAGCAGTTGTGGTTAAGTTACCCTGTGGCTGATGATGAGGGCAAAACGCTTTTGCCTTCGGAAATTGTGAGACATGTACGAAAGATGTTCGGATTGAATGAAGTGCCACTTCTTGCACAGCCGCCAGTAACGGGTTTGGAAGAAGCTCACTGGCCTTACGTTATTCATCCAGAGCAGAGTCTGTCGGTTCTGATTGGGCAGCTGCGCAGATGGCGCAGGGGTGAAGAGATTCCTGAACTCTGGTGGTCGGTCTACAACTGGCACTGCACGAATGAGAGCCTCAGACCTCAGCTGGAGCGATTGCTGGGCTCCATTTTTTATCGCAATCGTGCATTGCCACTGCGCACTTCGACAAGCCGCCGATTGTATGGCACGGAGGTGCGGACAAGCGTTTCTCGAATGGAACGATTCGTGGCATGTCCATTCTCCCATTTTGCCTCGCACGGATTACGCTTGAAAGAGCGTCAGCTATATCGTCTTCAAGCTCCGGACATTGGGCAGCTGTTCCATGCTGCCCTGAGTCAGCTGGCGATACGACTCCGTGAAGAGAACCGCAGCTGGGGCAGCCTCTCTCCGGAACAATGCCGCAAGGAAGCGGAGCAAACGGTGGATCAGATTGCTCCTCAGCTTCAGGGCGAGATTCTGCTGAGTACGAAACGTTACGGCTACATTTTCCGCAAACTGAAGGATATTGTAAGCCGGGCTTCGGTCATTTTGGGTGAGCAATCGAGACGTGGGAGTTTTGAACCTATTGGTCTTGAGCTGGACTTTGGGCCAGGCAAACCCTTGCCGCCTCTTCGTTTCGAGCTGGAGAACGGGTGTGTGATGGAGATTGTGGGCCGGATTGACCGGGTTGATGTCGCCGAGGGAGAAAATGGACTTTTGCTTCGGGTTATTGACTATAAATCGAGCCAGACGGATCTCAAATTGCATGAAGTGTACTACGGACTGTCCCTGCAGATGCTTACGTATCTGGAAGTGCTGCTTAGTGCTGCCGAAGAGTGGCTGGGAGAATCGGCGATGCCTGGAGGAACATTGTATTTCCATGTGCATAACCCATTGCTGCAATCTGCGAACGGCATGACCTCAGAACAGGCGGGACAGGAATTGCTGAAACGCTTCAAAATGAAGGGCCTGCTTCTGGCAGATCGTGATGCCATTGCACAGATGGATAACACGCTGGATAAAGGCTACTCGGCCATTATTCCTGTTGCACTCAAGGCGGACGGCAGCTTCTATAGCAGCGCAGCGGTAGCTACGCCAGACCAGTGGGACACGCTGCTCGCATCTGTTCGAGGTAATATCCGGGAAATCGGGACCCGCATTACGGATGGGGATGTGGCCATAGAGCCTTACCGCATTCAGCAGGAGGTTGCATGCACATTCTGTCCGTTTAAACCCGTCTGTCAATTTGATGAGAATATTGAAGGCAATGAATATAATCTGTTGTCCAAGCCAGGCAAACAGCAAATCTGGGACATGCTGTCACACAACAAGGGAGGGGAGACGTCATGACGAATATGCCAAAACCGGAAGGCAGCTTCTGGAGCGATGACCAGTGGAGTGCAATTTCCCAGAGTGGTGAAGACATTCTCGTTGCTGCAGCAGCGGGGTCGGGTAAAACTGCTGTGTTGGTCGAACGGATTATTCGTAAAATAGCCGATCCTTCTCGTGGCTTCAGCGTGGATCGATTGTTGGTGGCTACCTTTACGAAGGCGGCTGCTGCTGAGATGAAGCAGCGTATTCGGGAAGCACTTGAACGTGCACTCGAGGAAGAGCCTGAGGAGGAGCATTTGCGCAAACAGTTATCGCTGCTTGGGCGAGCTTCAATCACAACGCTGCATTCATTTTGTATGGAAGTCATTCGCCGTTACTATCAGCAAATACCGCTTAACCCGGCTTTTCGGATATTAAACGAGAATGAAGCCGAAATGCTGCGTCAGGAGCTCCTGGAAGAGCTGTTTGAAGATAAATACGGGGAAGAAGGTGAAGGCAGCACATTCCGTGAGCTTGTGGACTGGTTCAGCGGTGAACGGAACGATGATGCCATGCACCGGCTTGTGCAGCGCCTGTATGATTTCTCGCGCAGTCACTCCTGGCCCGATCACTGGCTCGCCGAAATGGCATCTGCATTTCAAGTTGAAAGCGTAGAGGCCCTTGGTCATTCAGCATGGGTACAGAGCATTTTACGAGATGCCGCACTTACCCTGAGCGGTGCAGCGGGACTCTTGCGTCAAGGCATTGGCATTGCGTTACAGCCGGAAGGGCCAAAACCGTATGCGGATACCTTAAAGGAAGATCTGGCCATGGTGGAGGAGCTCCTGTCTGCCGTGGAGGTTATGCCATGGGAGAGACTGCCTGAAGTATTTCAGCCCGCAGCTTTTGGCAAGCTGAAACCCTGCAAAAAGGATCAAACCGATCCGGCGCTGCAGGAACAAGTGAAGGAACTTCGGGAGGCTGCAAAAAAGGCAATCACCGATCTGAAAGGCTCGCTCTTTGGCCGGAGTGCATTTTCCTTCTGGCAGGAGCTGGAGCAGGCTGCTCCGCTCATGCAGGAACTGTCCAAACTTGTAAGTGAGTTCGGCGAACGTTACAAGCTGGCCAAACAAGAGCGTGGGCAGGTTGATTTTAGCGATCTGGAGCATTATTGTCTTCACATTTTGCGTCATGAGGATTCCACGCCAGAGCTCTCCATGCCTTCAGATGCAGCAATGGAATACAGGGCTCGTTTTGATGAAGTGCTGCTGGACGAATATCAGGATACCAATACCGTTCAGGAAGATATCGTAAAGCTAATTTCCAGGGAGAATCCAGGTAATCGCTTTATGGTAGGAGATGTGAAACAGAGTATTTACCGTTTCCGCTTGGCTGAGCCGGGACTATTTCTTAATAAATACCGTCAATACAACTCTGACACCCAAAGTGATGAAGGAGAAGCAAGCACGCCGCGTGCAGGCAGACGCATTGACCTGGCACGTAACTTCCGTAGTCGTGCTGAAGTGGTTCATTCGGTAAATATGCTGTTCCGTCAGCTCATGAATGAGGGCGTAGCAGAGATCGCTTATGACGAACGGGCCCAGCTAGCCTATGGGGCTTCGTTTCCACCAGAAACCGAGGGAGATGAAGCTTATACGCCGGAACTGCTTCTGATTGACCGACAAGGGGGAGGCCCGGACCTGGGTGAGAGTGTAGATGAAAATGGAGATCACCTGGCGTCGGCTGAACTGGAAAGTGCCGAACTGGAAACGGCTCAACTGGAAGCACGGGCCATGGCTCGGCGCATTCGGGAGATCGTTGGCGATACCGATCAGCCTGCGTTGAATGTGTATGATAAGGCGTTAAAAACAATGCGTCCTGCCCGTTACGGCGACATTGTCATCCTGCTGCGCTCTGCCTTGATGTGGGCTCCGTTAATGATCGAAGAATTCAGGCAGCAGGGAATTCCGGCCGGAGGGGAGCAGAGCAAGGGTTATTTTCAGGCAACGGAAGTGGAGATCATGTTATCCCTGCTTCAGATCGTGGACAACCCAAGACAGGATATTCCGCTCGCTTCAGTCCTGCGTTCACCGATTGTGGGCTTAAATGAAGAGGATTTGGCACAAATTCGTCTGGGGGATAAAAGGCAGTCTTTCTATGATGCAGTTGTATCTGCTGTTCAGATCGGGCAAGTGACCAATGATGATTCGTCTGCAGTACAGATGCAATGGCCGGAAATCTGGACAGAACTGGAACAGGTCCAGCAAGAGGCCGCTGTTACAGCAGAGTCAGTGGTATCTGAGCAGCAATCTCTGAATGAGGGTATCGAAAAGGATGGTTATCATGATCCAGGAGAGCACTCAGCCCATGCAGGATCGGAATTAAAGCAGAAATTAATTCATTTTATGGGCCAGCTGCAGCAATGGCGGCTTGAGGCACGTCAAGGCAGTCTAAGTGAACTCATTTGGCGTATATACAGGGAGACTGGCTATTTGGACTGGGTAGGTGGTCTTCCGGGAGGTATACAGCGTCAAAGCAACCTGAAAGCCCTGTATGACCGTGCGCGTCAATATGAAGAATCGACGTCGAATCGGGGGTTGTTCCGCTTTTTGACCTATGTCTCCAGACTTCGTGAGAATGGTGGGGATCTGGGAACAGTGGCGGGATCGGGCGAACAGGACAATGCGGTCCGAATCATGACCATTCACCGGAGTAAAGGGTTGGAGTTTCCGGTTGTATTTGTGGCTGGCATCTCCAAAATGTTCAACCAGCAGGATCTGAATGCACCGTTCTTAATGCACAAGGAGCTTGGATTCGGTCCAAGATTTGTGGATCGGGAAAATAGGGTGGCTTATCCCACACTGGCTAATCTCGCCATTCGACGCAGAGCCCAGTTTGAGCTGCTGGCTGAGGAGATGCGGGTACTGTATGTTGCCCTGACTCGGCCCAAGGAGAAAATGATTCTGGTTGGGACGGTTAAGGATGCTGCCAAAAAGGCAGCCGCCTGGTCACAGATCAAAGACAGTTCGGAACTGATTCTGCCGGATTACCTGCTCGCGGCAGGACGAAGTTATCTGGATTGGATCGGACCGTCTCTAATTCGCCATCCGTCGGCGGCTTCATTACGCGAATTGGCTGGAGTACAAAATTCCTATGCTGCATGCCTGATGGATGATGAGTCACGTTGGAGCATCTCCATCCTGTCTGCCGATTGGGTGTCCAGGGAGACTTTTGTGGATTCAAAACATGGTGAGGAAGACGAATTGGCAGAAGCTCGCCAAGAACGAATGAAAGCTCTACAAGCTGTGAAACCGGTGATTTTATACCCCTCCACAATTCATGGTGAGATAGATCGAGATTTACCAGATGAGCCATCACGAGATGAGATGAAGGTTGATAGGGTCGGAACTGAAACCGAATGGATGCAAAACGTTGAGCGGCGCCTATCATGGACGTATCCATATGAAGCGGCAACCCAGGTGGCTGCGAGCACGTCCGTCTCAGAGTTAAAGACAATGCTTGCGATACAGGACCATCAACCTCTACATGTGATGGAAGAGCTGGAAAGACAAATGGATGATGCGGAGGTTCTCGAAAACCCGCAGTCCGAACATAAGGTCAGTAAGACACATCATGGACGGACGGATGGCTCGAATGAGCATTCCTTCAAATTGCATTTGCGTCGCCCGAAGTTTATGGAAGAGAAACAGTTGACGGGGGCAGAGCGGGGGACCGTGTATCATACGCTGATGCAGCATTTACCATTGGATGGAACGAAAGTGGATGCCGCGATTGTGGAACAGACGCTTGCAAGACTGACTACACTTCAGATTTTGCTGCCTCATCAGGCCGAAGTGATTGAACCTGAACATTTGGCTCAATTCTTTCAGACGGAACCAGGCACCGAGCTGCTGCGTGCTGACTGGGTAAAACGGGAGATTCCTTTTATCTATGGACTTCCAGCAGAGCATTCTCCCGCCGAATGGGTGCAGCATCTTTCATCGAATGCGGGAATGCAATCCCTGGATGAAGACAGCGGACTACAGGCTTCGCTCGAGAATGAAACCGTACTTGTGCAGGGGATCATTGATTGCCTCTACCAGGTGGACGGTGAACTTACGCTGCTGGATTACAAAACCGACCGGGTACTGGAACATCGCGGAGGATTAAACGAATTGACCAGAAACTATCGTTTTCAGCTGGAGCTGTATGGCCGGGCGATTGAAGATATTTTGGGGCGCAAGGTAGATCGAAAGTGGCTGTACTTCTTTGATGGTGGACATGCTGTAGAACTTTAATGGAGCAGCTTGAAACGGAAGATATATTCGTTATATGTGCTTGCGATTGACGATGAAAGTCACGAAGGGGACGAATCGGTTTCTTAGAAACGATGGTGTCCCCTTTGTTTCCGCATTGGATAGTGACATTCAGGAATGAGATGCCAATATTTGGGACTAGGCGCTCTTATGATTATGTTTTTGTAGGGAGAGGGGATGAACGGAATATGCGTATTTTGCACACCGGGGACTGGCATTTGGGAAAAACGTTGGAAGGAAGAAGCAGGCTGCGTGAGCAGGAAGAATTCGTCGATGAACTTGTTAGACTGGCAGATGAGCAGCAGGCTGATGCAGTGTTGATGGCTGGCGACGTGTATGACTCGGTCAATCCGCCTGCTTCGGCAGAGCAGCTGTTTTACGAGGCGGCAGCCAGGCTTACCGAGCGGGGGAGACCACTGGTAGTCATTGCAGGTAACCATGATCAGCCGGAACGGGTAGCCTCTGTGACACCACTTGTAAACAGACAGGGGATTACACTTGTGGGTATGCCAACGGCGGAAGCAGTGACTATTCATGCGCCTAGAACAGGCGAGACTGCCCAAATTGCTGCACTGCCCTATCCTTCAGAGGCAAGGCTTAATGAAGTTCTCACCACGGATGGTGATGAAAATGTGCTTCGTCAAGCTTATAGCCGCCGGGTTGGCATGCTCATGCAGCGTCTGGCTAACTCATTTGGTCCGGATACGGTGAATTTGGCGATGAGTCACATATATGTGCTGGGCGGGGTTGAAAGCGATTCGGAGCGCCCAATTCAGGTGGGCGGGGCTTACACCGTAGATCCCTCTTCACTATCGATCGGTGCCCAATATACAGCACTTGGACACCTTCATCGCGCTCAGGCTGTGAAAGGGGACGGCGTGATCCGGTATAGCGGATCGCCGCTGGCCTACAGCTTCTCGGAAGCAGGACAGAGCAAATCTGTAACGATGGTGGATTTGGCGCCAGGCGGAACTCCGAATGTAGAAGAAGTGCTGTTGTCCTGTGGACGCCCCCTTGTGCGCTGGAAGGCACGCGGAGGTCTGGCCGAGGTGTATCGCTGGTTGGAAGAGGGAAGAGACGCCCAAGCATTCATTGATATGGAAGTGTGGCTGGACGATGCCATGTCACTCAAAGAGATCCAGCAGCTGCGCAAGTCACATGATGGCATTATTCATATCCGTCCGGTGTATCCGGAGATGGCCGCTGCCGGATTGCTGGAGCAGCGTTCCGAGCTGCCTGTGCATGAATTGTTCCGCAAGTTCTATCAGCGTCAGACGGGCGGGGCACAGCCGGAGGACAGTCTGGTACAGCTGTTCCTTGAATTGGTGGACGAGGACGAGCCAGGTGTGCGTGAGGAGGTCGAAGGAAGATGAAGCCGATTTTATTAAAAGTGGCCGGATTGCAAAGTTACCGTGAAGCTCAGGAGATTGATTTTACGGTACTGACGGAAACCGGATTATTCGGAATTTTCGGCCCAACGGGCAGCGGAAAGTCTTCCCTGCTGGATGCCATTACTCTTGCCATGTACGGAAAGGTCGAGCGGGCAGTTAACGGAACTCAGGGGATTATGAATCATGCTGAGGATGCCCTCGCAGTCGCTTTTACCTTCGAACTGTCGTCAGCTGAAGGAGCGCGAAGATTTCGGGTGGAACGGCGTTTTAAGCGAAATAACGAAATATCGGTAAGCAATACGATCAGTAAATTTATTGAGACCGTAAATGGAGAGGAACAGGTGCTCGCTGACAAGCTAGCTGATGTGAACCGCTGTGTGGAAGAAGTGATCGGGCTCAAAATGGATGATTTTACGCGGGCTGTAGTGCTTCCTCAAGGGAAATTCGCTGAGTTTCTATCGCTGAAAGGCAGTGAACGACGCCAGATGCTGCAGCGGCTGTTTCATTTGGAAAAGTACGGGGATCAGCTTGCCATTAAGCTTAGCCGGCGCGTGAAGGATAACGATATGGTTCATCAAGCGCTCTTGGCAGAGCAGCAGGGTCTTGGCAATGCAAGTCAAGAAACGCTGGAAGAAACCAAACGTCTTCTGCAGGAGGCCGTGAAGCATGCGGAGCTTTCCCGTCAGACACTGGATGAAGCTGCGAAGGAAGCGGAACAGCTGGGTAAAATACGTGAATTAAGTCATGAACGCCAGAAGCGTCTGGATGAACAACATAAGCTCAAAGCTCTCGAACCGCAAATCGAAACCGGGGAGCAGCGCTTGAAGCAGTCGAGCTCAGCAGATGCCATACTGCCCGCGCTTCAGACGATGCGGGATGCAGTTACCCAGCATAAGCTGCGACAAACTGCAGCTTCTGCTGCACATGAACAAGCCGTGGAACACGAACGATTATCTGTGCTTGAAGCAGAAAAGGCCGAAACGACACGTGTACAGCTGGCTGAGGGCGAACCCAAGCTGCTGCTTCGGCTGGAGCAGTTGGAACAGGCCAAAGAGCTGCAGCGGGAACGAGACAGTCTTCTGGAGGACAGCGCACGTTTGAAGCAGCTTCTGGAGAAAGGACAGGCTGAGCAGGAAGTTCATGGCCAGCAGCTGGAGAAGGAAAAAGAACTGCAGCAGCGTGGACGAAAACGGCGGGAAGAATTGCAGGAAAGTCTGAAGCCAAATGAAGTCAAGTCAGAGGAGCGAAGACAACTGCAAGCTGCGCTGGAGCTTCGGCATCGGCTGGATACGGCAGCAGAGCAGCTGCGTCAGAATCAGGCCGAGATGGAGGCGTACAAGCAATCTGCCCATTTGGCAGAAAGTAAACTTCAGGCAGCGATAGGCGAAGAGGAACGCTTGAAAGAACAGCGGAAGCTGTTGATTGAACAGGCGTCGGCGGGTCTGGAGGCCATGCTTGCTTGTGAGCAGGACATTGGACGTGAACAAAGCCTGCTGGCCGGCGCGGAGGAGCAGCTGCGCGGCTCGATGCGCGAGCAGGAGCTGCACCGGCTCTCCTCCGCCTTGCGCGCCGAGCTGCGTGACGGCGAGCCATGCCCGGTGTGCGGCTCCGCACACCACCCGCTCCCGGCTGCGCCGCCGGGAGAAGGTCCACACGCAGGCGATGCGGACCTGGAATTGCTGCGCAGCCTGCAGGCAGAGCTGCAGGAGCTGCGCTTCGGGCTGCGCCAGCAGCTGCACGAACGTCGCAGCCTGCTGACGCAGCTTGGCGCCGCGGCCGGCGAAGCACCGGCCGCAGCCGAGGCCGCGCCTGCGGCAGCGGAGCAAGAGCCCGCAGGTTTGCCCGCACACGGGCAATCACCTGCGGACTGGGCGGCGCGTGCCGCAGCGCTGCGCGAGACCGCGCGTGCGTTGGCTGATGCCGCCACGCAAGTGCAGGCGCAAGCCGCCGCGCTGCAGCAGGCGGCTGTGGGTGCGCAGCAGCGCCGCATGGAGGCGGCAGCTGCGCAGGAGGCCGGCCGTGCCGGTCTCGTCCAGGCGGAGCGCAAGCTGGCTGAAAGCGAGGCAGCAGCGGCGGCATTGCAAGGCCGCTGGGCCTCAGAACTGCCCGGCATCGCCCCAGAGGAGGCTGTCGCCCTTCATCAGGTGATGCAGGAACGCGATGCACGTGCCGAAGACATCAAGGAACGGCTGAACAAGAGTGTCACGTTTTTGGAAGAAAAGGAACAGTCCGTACAGTCCCTCCAACAAAAGCTGGTTGAACTGGACAAACAGCTGATCCAGTGGCAAACCGAGTGGCAGGGAAACCGTAAACAGCTGGCCGAGAAGGAAGAACGACTGCGCCAGTGGGTGGGCGAACAACGTGTAGAAGAGCTCATCGCTGTCACGCAGTCGCAGCTGGATGGGCTGCGAAAAGCAGCAGCCGACTCGGCCCGGCGCTTCAAGGAAGCGGACAACCTGAAACAGGAGTCTGCCAAGCAAGACGTTATGGCCAGACAGGCCCTGACTTCAGCATCGGAGCATCTGGAACAGGCGCAGGCACGCTGGCAGCAATTGCTTGATCAATCTCCATTTGACTCTGAACAAGCCGTTCTGGAGGCAGCGATTCCTGCAGATGAGGCTGAGCGACTGGCAGCAGAGATTCAGCATCATCGTGAAAGGGAACGTGAGCTGGTTTCCCAGCTGCGTGAACTGGAGCAAAAGCTGGGTGGAGCAGAAGTGTCCGAAGAGCAGTGGTTAGCCTGCACTGAACGTCTGAAGGTACGACGTGCTGAGGATGAAGCTGCGCTAAGTGCGAAGGCTCGTGCAGAACGGGATCTGGAAGATGTTCAGCAGCGTCACGTTCGCTGGACCGAATTGGAGAACAAACGGGTAGAAGTGAGTCATCACGGGGAGCAGCTCAGCAAACTGCAGGCAGCCTTCAGAGGCAATGCATTTGTAGAGTATATTGCAGAAGAGCAGCTCATGCAGGTTAGCCAAGCTGCCTCACAGCGTTTGCGTTTTCTTACGAAGCAGCGCTATTCACTCGAGGTGGATTCGGGCGGTGGATTTGTCATCTGCGATGATGCCAACGGCGGAGTTAAGCGTCCGGTATCCACTTTATCTGGTGGAGAGACCTTCTTGACCTCGTTGTCCTTGGCACTCGCCTTGTCCGCACAGATTCAGCTGCGCGGCCAGTACCCGCTTCAATTCTTCTTCCTGGATGAAGGATTTGGAACATTGGACCCGGATCTGCTGGATACGGTCATTACATCGCTCGAGAAATTGCATGATGATCGTTTGGCCGTCGGGGTCATCAGCCACGTACCGGAACTGAGGGCTCGTCTGCCGCGCAAGCTGGTTGTTATTCCTGCGAGCGAAGCAGGAGGCGGTTCACGGGTAGTATTGGAGAGTCTCTGATATACAAATGTTCTTTGCTTGCTCCGAAAGCTAATAAAGCTATCTGATTTTAACAGCGGAGAATCGGTATTGACTTACTTCGACTGTAAAACGAGGATATTTAAGTTGAATCTTGTAAAATGGAGTGAGTTACCTCACAGATACAGGTTCAACCAGCTGTTATACTACAGTCAAGCCGACATACCTTATGTAAAGTACCCCGGCGGACGTTTGATCAGGAAGCTTCCCGGTCAGACGTCCGCGGCAGCTGATTTCATTCGAAATCCGCTCAGGGGGTGCTTCTTTTTTTTGCCCTGTTCCTTTAGTGTCAATTCGCCCAGATCTGAATACCATGAAAGGGTGATGAAGCACGATAAGGGAGGCGTACTGAATTGGAGAAGATGGAAGCAAAGAAGATCTGTAAGGAACACATTCATCGTTATGTATGTGTACAGATGAAGGATGGAAGTCATTATGATGGTATTATGGAAAATGTGGATGACGACATGATTTATTTGGCAGTGCCTGTCGGTCCTGAAGCCGCGCATCATGCAAATTGGGGACCAAACGCGATGCCGGGAGCAGGTTATCCCGTATCTCATGCTCGTGGGTTTTATCCGGGGTACGGTTACCCGTATCCATATCCCTATCCATACTATGGTTATGGTCGCAGACGTTTTAACAGACTGGTGCTTCCCTTGATCGGGCTGACTGCATTAACACTGCTGCCATATTATTAATGGAGGACTGAAAGTCGGATTAGGATTTAAACAATCATGAGGACCATTCTCATCTTGGCAACATGCTGCTGCCTACCTGGATGTAGAAAGGTCCTTTTTTGTGCTACTCATCAACGATAGTGAATGAGAATTGTATGGGGGAAATGCATGCTAGCAAAGGGGCTAGCTTATTGAGTTTAACTATTTTTCATGTGAGATTGGACGTCACTTTTCACTTACGGTATGATAGAGAGGCATACATAAATCTTCAAATCAAAGGAGGGTATGAACAATGGATTGCTTGTTTTGCAAAATTGTAGAGGGCAGCATTCCCTCCAATAAAGTTTTGGAGAATGAACATGTGGTTGTCTTTCACGACATCCAGCCCGCTGCACCGACACATGTCCTCGTTATTCCGAAAAAACATATTGCTTCCATGAATGATGTGACAGCAGATGATATAGCACTGATTGGTGAGGTTCATCTGGCAGCACAGGAAGCAGCGAAACGCCTTGGGGTCGATGAGTCCGGTTATCGTTTGATTAATAACTGCGGCAAAGATGGGGAACAAACCGTCCATCACCTGCACTATCATCTGCTTGGAGGCACCAGACTCGGTGCGCTGACAAGCCTATCGGATTCGCACAAATCATAATGGATCCTGTGCTCTACATCTCCTGTTGGGTGGTGAAAAAAGAAGCACTGTGATTCGCATAAATAAAGTGATCATTACGTTAAGGTTGACACCTTTATTACCTTTCGCCTATAATGAAAGGTGATGAACCGTGTTATTGCTCTTGGACGGTCTGGTCGGAGGGAGGGAAAACTGGTGTCTGAAACTAAAGTTCGCAAAAACGAGACTATTGATGCTGCACTTCGTCGCTTTAAACGTTCCATCGCTAAAGATGGCGTCTTGGCTGAGGTGAAGAAACGTAAGCATTATGAGAAGCCAAGCGTAAAGCGCAAGAAAAAGTCCGAGGCTGCTCGTAAGAGAAAGTTTTAGGAGGATTTGAACAACATGAATCTTAGCGAACGATTGAACGAAGATATGAAGCAAGCGATGAAGAGCAAGGACAAGTTCAAGCTCTCCACCATTCGGTTGATTCGTTCGACGATCAAGAATCTTGAAATAGATTTGAAAAGAACTTTGGATGACAACGAAGTGCTTGATATCCTGAGTCGTGAAATCAAACAGCGCAAAGATGCCCTCCAAGAATTTGACAAAGCGGGCCGTGAAGAACTCGCGGCAAATGCAAAAGCGGAAATTGATATAATTGGTCAGTACCTTCCCGCACAGCTTACCGAAGAAGAAATTAAAGTTATTGTACAGCAGACCATCCAGGAAACCGGTGCTTCTTCGAAAGCCGAGATGGGGAAAGTCATGGCGGCCCTTATGCCGAAAGTTAAAGGCAAAGCGGACGGCAAACTGGTTAATCAAGCAGTTCAACAATTTCTGCAATAAAGCAATCAATGAACACCTCCTGACTTGTCAGGGGGTGTTTTTTCCTGTTTGTATGGTACTGAATTTATATCTCAGACTTTATTAGATTTAGCATGGGAGAATTCGATGTACAGGAGAAAGAAACAGTACAATTTTCAAAACAGACAAAAAATTTACTTTAAAATGGTTAATATACATAAAATTAGATTTAATATCTTGCAATTCCTCTGGGTTTCAAATATAATTTTAAGATTTTGAAACGAAATGTTGCATTGTACGTAATAAATACCATAAGCTGGACAGTATAACAATAATGGAAAAGGGGGGATTATTGTGAAGGGAAAGCGCCGGAAGAGGCTTGCGGGGCCATTGTTGCTCATGATGCTGCTGACACTGCTGCTTCCTCTCTGGGTTGGATCGCCGTCTGCACAAGCAGCTGAAAAGAGCGGCGCCGTATATATTATTCCGGTTGATAAACCAATCGAGCAGGGGTTAGGCAAGTTTATGGAGCGTGGCTTCAAGGAAGCTGAATCGATGAATGCTGGCCTGATTGTTCTGGATATCAATACGCCGGGAGGACGGGTCGATACGGCTGAAGAACTGGGTAACTTGATTAAAGAAAGCCCTGTTCAGACCGTTGCCTTTGTCCGCGGAGATGCTGCTTCGGCTGGAAGTTTTCTGGCCTTGAATGCAGATAAGATCGTAATGTCGCCAGGAAGCATGATTGGCGCGGCAGCGATGGTGGACAGCACGGGTAAGCATGTCGATGATCCGAAGCTGGTTGCATTCTGGAAGAGCAAAATGCAGGGAGCGGCAGAACAAGGCGGCCGTGACGGTAGTATCGCTGCCGGAATGACAGATGTCAACATGGTTGTGGAGATGCCGGAGATCAACAAAACAAAGCAAAAAGGTGAAATTATTGCCTTGTCAGCCGAGGAAGCGCTGAAAGTGGGATATGCGGACCATATCAGTTCAACTCCGGAAGAGGCAGCAGCTTGGTTGGGGTATGGTCAGGATGATGTATTTACTGTGGAGCGAACCGCTGCAGAGAATATATCTTCTTTTCTGACGAATCCTGTTGTGATGACTGTACTACTGTTTCTTGGAATTGCAGGCGTAATTATTGAACTGATTGTGCCTGGATTCGGAGTGCCTGGCATTGTGGGGATCGTCTGCTTTATCCTCTATTTCTCGGGGAACTACATTGCTGGATTTGCAGGAGCAGAGACATGGGTGCTGTTTACGGTTGGACTCATCATGATGATTCTGGAGATGTTCATTCCAAGCTTTGGTATCCTGGGCATACTGGGATCCATTGCGCTTGTGGCTGGTGTCGTGCGTGCGGCTTATGACACAAGTGATGCATTTGTATCACTGGGAATTGCTTTCGGAGCAGCGCTGGTGGTTATAGCCATCGTGGTGATACTGTTTAATGACAGAGGCATATGGAATCGATTTATACTGAGTGACAGATTGTCTGCCGATCGAGGTTATTCATCTGCGACAGAACGTAAAGAACTGATTGGTCTCCAAGGGATCAGCCTGACTCCGCTTCGTCCTTCTGGAACAGCAATATTTAATGGGGAACGGGTCGATGTGGTTTCGGACGGGGACTTTATTCCAGTTGATACACCGATTATTGTGGTTAAAGCCGAAGGCACCCGGATTGTGGTCCAACAAGCTTTGCCGGTGTAAAACGCTTGTTTTGCCGGAGTTCTGATGGGCTTCGGCAGTGTACATAACCATAAGGCAGTGCTGCTTGCCGAATGGTGTTTTTCTAAAATTAGCAGCATAATCTTTTAAGATGATTTTTTACAAAATTTAAGTGCAAATGGAGGAATTTTGACTATGGAACCAACCTTGATTACGGTTTTGCTCGTTGCGGTAGTTGCCATTATCGTATTGAGCGTATTCTTCAGCTTTTTCCCAGTAATGCTCTGGATCTCGGCCATTGCATCCGGTGTACGTGTCGGAATTATTACACTAGTAGCGATGAGACTCAGACGTGTAACACCTAGCCGAATCGTAAATCCAATGATTAAAGCAACCAAAGCCGGCCTTCAGCTTTCAATGAACCAACTGGAGAGTCACTTCCTTGCCGGTGGTAATGTAGACCGTGTAGTAAACGCTCTGATTGCAGCTCAGCGAGCAAACATTCCGCTGGAATTCGAACGTGCTGCAGCGATTGACCTCGCAGGTCGTGATGTACTGCAGGCTGTACAAATGAGTGTTAATCCGCGTGTCATCGAGACACCAATTGTATCTGCGGTAGCCAAAGATGGTATTGAAGTTAAAGTTAGAGCTCGGGTTACAGTTCGGGCCAATATCGACCGCCTCGTCGGTGGTGCTGGTGAAGAAACGATCATCGCCCGTGTTGGTGAGGGTATCGTAAGTACAAACGGTTCCTCCAATTCCCACAAAGACGTTCTGGAAAATCCGGATCTGATCTCCCGTACTGTATTGTCCAAAGGTCTGGATGCCGGTACAGCTTTTGAAATCCTGTCCATCGATATTGCGGACGTGGATGTAGGTAAGAACATTGGTGCGTTCCTGCAAACCGAGCAGGCTGAGGCTGACAAACGCATCGCTCAGGCGAAAGCGGAAGAACGTCGCGCAATGGCTGTAGCCCAAGAGCAAGAGATGAAGGCACGAGTAGTGGAAATGAGAGCGCGTGTGGTTGAATCCGAATCCCAAGTACCTTTGGCGATGTCCGAAGCACTTCGTAGCGGTAAAATCGGGGTCATGGACTACATGAACCTGAAAAATATTGAGGCTGATACTCAAATGCGCAATACTTTGGGAAAACCTGGTGAAGGTTCGAATTCCAACGATCAGGGTGATTCCAAAAACGGAAGATAGGCGGTGAGTGCATATGGGCCTATTTGAATGGATTTTTGATAATCTGTATATAGTGGCCGTCATCGGTTTTGCGCTCTTCTCTTTCTTGGGAAAAGCCGCCAAAACGGCTGATCCGAACAAAAAGCGTCCTGGCAACGGGATGCCTACATTTGGAGGCAGCGGTAATTCAGAACGGGATGATCGCTCGAGAGACAACTCATCTCCACAGCAGTCTTCCGGACCAGCAGATCCCCGTTATGATGAACAGTATGACGATCGATATGACGAAGAGCAATATGAAGAACGTTATGATCAGCCTTATTCGGAACCTGCTGCAACTTCTCGCCCCGCAAGTGACTACAGAAGTGAGGGCTCTATGAGCGCCATGGAAAATTCACTAGAGGAACAGATGAGAGGAATGGAACAACAGCAGCGCTTGATTGAAGAGCGATTGAATCGCATTTCTTCTGCAAATAGACCCGTTGTGTCTGACTCCGGCTGGGATGAGTCCAGCACCGATGAATCGGGAGCGTCTCCGCTCCGACCGGCGGATATTCGCACGGGTGTATTATGGGCAGAAGTACTGGGTTCTCCCCGTTCCAAGCAACCGTTCGGTACGCGAGGGAAACTGTAGCAAGTCAAGCTATTGGACGGGAATAGAGCCGTCTCTGGTGAGCAATATGCCAGAGACGGCTTTTTTTGTTGTGCTCCTTTTTAAAGAATTAATGATCTAACAGAAGCTGTAGTTTTCATAAAATCATGTTTCTCCGCATAAGTTGAACTGTAGAGGAAGGGGGAAGACCTTCGTATGACCCGGATCAGCCGCAAGCTGCGCAGATGGACCAGTGAGGTGCTGGATTTGCCGCAGGACGTGCTTTATGATATGCCACGGTTAACCCTGATCGGCAGCAAGCAATTGTATATCGAAAATCATCGCGGTGTGATCCATTTTACGCCGAATCGCATTGTTCTGGCTTTGACCCAGGGTCAGCTCGAGATTAAAGGCGTTGATCTGATGATTCGCAATATTTTGCCGGATGAAGTGGCGGTGGAAGGGACAATTCTGGATATACATATGAATGGAGCGGAGGGAAACGGATGAAACAGCCCAGTCTGTACAAACTGCGAGGTGCAGTCCGAATAACGGTCACTGGGGGAGACATCGAAGCGCTGATCAACATGGTGGCAGAGCAGGGACTGGAAGTGTGGAACCTGCGTGCCCATGATGGACGCAAGGCAGAGATGAATATTCTGCTGCCGCATTTTTTTAGGCTGCGTCCTTTGTTGAAGCGGACAGGCTGCAGGGTGAAGGTGACGCACCGCAGCGGGATTCCTTTTTTTATGGCCAGATTAATGAAAAGGAAGTTCTTCCTTGGGGGCATGGTGCTTTTCGTGATTGCCATGTTTGCATTATCATCGATGGTCTGGAATGTTGAGGTGAAAGGGAATGTGAAGATTCCCACTGATGTGGTGCTTGCTGCAGCCAAAAAAGAAGGGATATATCCTTTCCAGTGGGGGTTCAGACTCCAGAGTCAGGACAAGCTCTCCAGGCAGATGGCTTTGGCACTCCCCGACGTAACCTGGATCGGTGTGAGCAAAGAGGGGACAACCATTACGATCCAGGTCGTGGAATCTGCACAGCCTCAACGCGAACCGCTGCTGAATCCAAGGCACTTGGTGAGCAAATCGGATGCAGTCGTTACTCAGATATACGCAGAACAGGGGCGTCCTGTTGTGCAGAAGGATACACGTGTTAAGAAAGGTCAGGTATTAATATCGGGGATTTTGGGTGATGAAGAGAATACAGAGAATGTTGTGGCCAAAGGCGAGGTTCGTGGACTCGTATGGCGTGAATATGAGGTGGAAGTACCTCTCGTGCAGAAACACAACACCTTGACAGGTGAGAGTAAGGAACGTTTCTATGTTGTGCTTGGGGATTGGGCTGTTCAGCTGTGGGGATATGGGAAGACGCCTTTCAGTTCTTTCAATACGGCGAGTGACCATAAGCCGCTAACATGGCGATCGTTCACGCTTCCGCTGGGATGGTTGACTGAGACCGATATGGAGACCACGCAGCAAGAGGAACAAAAGACGGTGGAGTGGGCCCGAACGAAAGGGCTGGAGGGAGCCAGAAACGATATTATCGCCAAAAACGGCAAAGGAACAAAAATTTTAAGTGAAAAAATTTTGCATGAGAAGAAAGAGAATGGTAAAGTTTATATGAAAGTATTATTTGAAGTGGAAGAAAGCATTGCGGAAGAACTTCCGTTAGTCCATAGTCAAGGAGAATGAGGCTATTTGTCAGAACAAACACGCAGCATACGAATCTCCCTCCAGAGTGCGGGAGAGGGTCAATCTCTTTTTGGACCCCAAGATATTTTTCTGAAACTGATTGAATCCGAGATTCCAGCCCAGATCGCTTCTCGCGAAGCAGAGATTGTCATTCATGGCAATACAAAGAATGTGGAATCGCTTGAACAATTATTTGATGTGTTACTGCAATTGGTGCGTAACGGGTATGTGCTAACCGAGCGAGACGTCAGCTATGCCATTGAACTGGCTAAGGATCTGCGTGCAGACCAGCTGCTTGATCTGTTCAAGGGTGAGATAACGACGACTTACCGGGGCAAACCGATTCGTGTTAAAACCATTGGACAGAAGCACTATGTAACGACAATTAAGAAACGTGATGTTGTATTCGGCATCGGTCCAGCTGGTACGGGTAAAACCTATCTGGCCGTTGTACTGGCGGTTACAGCTCTCAAGGAAGGCAGCGTTAAGCGCATCGTGCTTACACGGCCTGCTGTTGAAGCGGGCGAGAGCCTGGGCTTCTTGCCTGGAGACTTGCAGGAAAAGGTTGACCCTTATCTGCGGCCTTTGTACGACGCCTTGTATGACGTTATGGGACAAGAGCAAACGGCCAAGGCACTGGAGCGCGGTTTGATCGAAATTGCGCCACTGGCATATATGAGGGGGCGTACACTCGATGACTCGTTCATCATTTTGGACGAAGCTCAGAATACGACGCCTGAACAGATGAAGATGTTTTTGACCCGTCTTGGTTTTGGCTCCAAAATGGTCATTACCGGAGACGTAACGCAAATTGATTTACCTCGCGGCAAAAAGTCTGGACTGGTGGAAGCAAAAACGATACTCAGTGAAGTTGAAGAAATTGGATTTGTCTATTTTGCCGAGCAAGATGTTGTACGGCATTCCCTCGTCCAAAAAATTATCGTTGCATACAACCACGCCGCAGAAAATCAAGAATAGAAGGGATTGTCTAAAGTGACCTCGAAGGAACTGTCAAAAGGCAAATCTTTTCAGAATAGAACCACAGGATGGAAGTATAGCGTGTGGGCACGCTATCTTCTGTTTTTGTTTCTGGTGATACTCTTCTACTTCAGTCTGGCCTCCAAGCTGCTTCCCGAGCGGTATGACATTCAGGAAGGCACACGAAGCGAAGTGGATATTGCTGCGCCCATGCAGATTCCAAACACGAAGGCAACGCTGAAAGCTCAGGAAGAAGCTGCTGAGCGTGTACAGCCGATCTATCAAATTGTGCAGCTGCGAAATGAAAATTTGATGACCACCCTGCTGGATCGTATTGACCGTCTGAATCAGGATGACCAGATTTCCAGTCAGGACAAGATTGATATTTATAGTGATGAGATTCCGCAGCGGCAGAAGGATTTTGTGTCCAACTTTATCAATAACAATCGGAAAGCGGGTACATATTCCGAAACTCTTTTGGAAGAGATCAGAAACGTGGTGCAGGAGCAAAGCTACCGAATTCCGGAAGAAACCTATATCAAGATATCTCGCTTGACCTCAGATGATATCCAGGAGATGAAGTCCGTTGGACGGGATATCGTGTCCAGATTGATGACGGATCAGATCAGTGATGCTACGACAGCAAGGGCAAAAGTTGCCGAAATGGTAAGTGTAAGTTCCCTTAGCAAGCGCACGCAGCGTGAGGTTGTTCAGGAGCTCGCCCGTCTTGTAGTAACGTCCAATCGTTTCTATGATGAAGAGGGGACAAAGGAAGCCAAGGTACAGGCTCGTGAAAATACACAGACAGTCTATATCAAGCAAGGTGATACACTGGTTGCCAAGGGCGAAATGATAACCCCCGAAATGTACGCCCTTCTTGATGAAAATGATTTGTTGAAAAACGAAGTGAACTACTGGCCGCAGCTAGGTCTTCTCATGCTGTCTTGTCTGCTGTCGGCAGCAATTCTGATGTATATTCAGCAATTCAGCGGAACGCATTTCAAATATAATAATGCACAGCTGCTGATGCTTGTACTCATTTTCATTATTACGATTGTGCTTATGCATGTAACGGCATTCATCCAGACAGCAGACAGGTCATATGTCGGCTTCCTTGCACCAGTTGCAGTGGGGGCGATGTTAATTGCCTTGTTGCTGGATACATCGCTTGCTTTCGTTTGCTCGATCATCATTGGCATGTTGTCAAGCATCATCCTGAATACGCATCAAGGTCAAATTTTTGATTTTGAGCTTGGCTTTTTTGCGGTGCTGGTGTCTTTTGTTGCCATCTTCGCGACATACCGGGCAAGCCAGCGCTCCACCATCTTAAAGGGGGCCATCATGGTCTGCCTGTTTGGTTCCATTGCCGTCTTTACACTGTCGTTGATTGATACGGGGGACTGGAATCGTACAACAACACTGTATGGCGTAGGATTTGCTTTTGCCGGTGGTGTACTAACAGCGATTCTCGTTATTGGGCTTATGCCGTTTTTCGAAACTTCGTTTGGTATACTATCAGCACTGAAGCTGGTGGAGCTGTCCAACCCGAACCACCCGTTATTGCGCAAATTGCTGACAGAAACACCGGGCACGTATCATCACAGTGTCATGGTAGGAAACCTGTCCGAGGCCGCGGCCGAGGCTATCGGAGCGAATGGTCTGCTCTGCCGAGTTGGTTCGTATTACCATGATATTGGCAAGACCAAGAGACCGATATATTTCATTGAAAATCAGAACAATATGGAGAACCCCCATGATTCCATTGATCCTAAATTGAGCAAATCAATTATCGTTGCGCACGCACGAGATGGTGTGGAAATGCAGAAGGATTACAAGCTCCCGAAACCGATCCGGGATATCGCGGAGCAGCATCACGGGACGACCTTCCTCCATTACTTCTATCACAAAGCGCTGCGTCAAGCTGAGGAAGCGGGAGTGGAGCCTGATTTTACAGAAGAAGATTTCCGTTATCCAGGTCCAAAAGCCCAATCCAAGGAATCGGCTATCGTGGGGATAGCGGATAGCGTTGAAGCAGCAGTTCGGTCGCTGCGCAAACCGACTGTGGAACAAGTGGAATCCATGATTGAGAAGATTATCAAGGGACGTCTCGATGACCATCAGTTTAACGATTGTGATCTCACCATGCGTGAATTGGATATCGTAGCGAAGACCTTGAAAGAGACGGTAATGGGAATTTTCCACTCCCGGATTGAATACCCGGAAGAGATCAAAAAACCGAAGCCGACCTCACCTGAAGCAGGTTGACTTACTAATATGAGCAGACAGGAGTTATGAAAGAATGAGTCTTAACCTGGCATGGAATAATGATCAACAGGATAAAGAAATTACTGAACAGATGATTGCAATGCTGGAGCAATTGCTGAACCTGGCAGGAGAAGCTGAAGGCGTGGCAGATGGAGAAGTTGCTCTCACATTTGTGGATGATGCCCAGATTCATGAGCTGAACCGCGATTACCGCGGAATCGATCGTCCGACAGATGTGCTGTCATTTGCCATGAATGAAACCATGGATGAGGAACTGGACATCATCTACGAACTGGATGAGGATGAAGAGATGGAGGAGATGCCAGATGTTCTCGGTGACATCATTATCTCCGTTCCTCGTACGATCCTGCAAAGTGAAGAATACGGGCATTCATTTGAACGTGAGCTTGGTTTCCTGTTTGTGCACGGTTTCCTGCACCTGCTCGGATATGATCATCAGGACGAAGCAAGCGAAGCCGAAATGATGGGCAAACAGGAAGCTGTACTCGCCCAGGCCGGGTTGACACGATAATGAAAAGGCGCTCCTGGAGTCTGGTGTTCCGCAATGCGGCAGAAGGAATCGTATACGGTTTTCGGACACAGCGAAATGTAAGGGTTCATTCGGGAGTAGCCGTCATCATGTGTTCGGCAGGATTTATCTTCGGGATTTCGAGAACAGACTGGATGTTTGTGCTGACAGCCATCTTTTTGGTGCTGGTCACCGAATTAATGAACACGGCCGTAGAGGCAGCGGTAGATCTGGCACATCCGCATATTCATCCGCTTGCAAAAGCGGCGAAAGACACCGCGGCTGGCGCAGTTTTGCTGGCTGCGGTGTTCGCTGTAGTCATCGGATGTATGGTGTTCTTCAAACCGGTTTTACATTGGCTTGGTTTCTGATAAGCCTGTTATAACATGAAGTTTATTATAGTGATAACCTGAGGGAGAGATTTGGATTATGGATAATCAACAGCTCATGCAAGAAGCCATTAAGGCACGTGCAAAAGCATACACACCTTATTCCCATTTTGGCGTAGGGGCAGCTCTGCTGGATAGCGAAGGCAATGTGCATCATGGATGCAATATTGAGAATGCTGCCTATACACCAAGCAACTGCGCGGAGCGAACAGCACTTTTTAGTGCGATTGCAGGGGGGCAGCAGCCTCGCAGTTTCAAGGCCATTGCCGTTGTAGGAGATACGGAAGGTCCAATCGCTCCATGTGGCGTGTGTCGCCAGGTTATGGTTGAGCTGTGTGAGCCGGATATGAAAGTCATCATGGGCAACTTGAATGGTGACCTGCAGGAAACGACGGTTGCCGAGCTGCTGCCTTGGGCTTTTGGTCCGTCTGATTTGGATTTTGCCAAAAAATAAACTATTCCAGGCCTAGGCGCCTGAGGAGGAACATATGAAGAAAAAAGCATTTAAATCGGGTTTTGTAGCTATTGTTGGGCGTCCTAACGTTGGTAAATCGACTTTGATGAACCAGGTTATTGGTCAAAAAATAGCCATTATGTCGGACAAGCCGCAAACCACTCGTAATAAAATACATGGCGTTTACACATCCGATGACAAGCAAGTTGTCTTTTTGGACACACCAGGTATTCACAAACGGCAATCCAAGCTGGGTGACTATATGAACCAGACTGCCCTGAATACACTCGGGGAAGTGGAAGCAGCTCTGTTCCTGATTGACGCTTCCGAAGGAATGGGCGGTGGTGACCGTTACATCGCAGAACAACTGAAAAATGTTCGGACTCCTGTCATTTTGGTGATGAACAAAATTGATAAAATCGAACCGGAAGCGCTGCTGCCGCTTATTGAGGAGTATCGCAAGCTGCATGATTTCGCAGAAATTGTACCGGTCTCTGCCAAACTCGGCAGCAATGTAAGTACACTGCTTGATCAGATCGGCAAGTATTTGCCGGAAGGACCGCAATACTACCCGGAAGATCAGGTTACAGACCACCCGGAACAGTTCGTTTGTGCGGAGCTGATTCGGGAGAAAATTCTGCAAATGACCCGGGAAGAGGTTCCCCACTCCATTGCTGTAACCATTGAGGATATGAAGGTTCAGGACAACGGGGTAGTATACATTTCAGCCGTTATTTTTGTAGAGCGTGACTCTCAAAAAGGGATTATTATCGGTAAACAGGGAGCCCTGTTAAAAGAGGTCGGCAAACGTGCGCGTACGGATATTCAGAACCTACTCGGTTCGAAAATCTTTATGGATCTGTGGGTTAAGGTGAAAAAGGATTGGAGAAATCAGGATCGCGTTCTGCGTGATCTCGGCTTCCACCGTGACGTTTAATCGAACAAGTATCCATTAATTGCAACACATAGTTTACCTTGCAAGACTCCATCCTAATTGGTAGATGCAGACGTCATTTCCGAAGAGAGGATGAAATTCTGATGCGAGATTTTTCGTGGAAGGTTTTTGCAATGACGGGGGATGTGGAGTCCTATTTGTTGTATACCGAGGCTAGTGCGCCAACAGGACAGGAGTCTGATACTGCAGGGGAAGTGATAGAAGATGAAGAAGCCGAGGGTTAATTGGCTGATTCGGGAATGGTTAGGTGACGAGGCATGCTATACAGGGTGGAAGGGATTGTCATCCGCAGCATGGACTACGGCGAGGGAAACAAAATTATTACGCTTTGCACCGAAAGTGGTGGAAAAGTAGGCGTACTCGTCCGTGGTGCCAAAAAGCCCAAAAGCCGACATGCTGCGCTGGTGCAGCCGTTTACGTACGGTCAATACGTATATTTCCGTAACACGGGCCTGGGGACACTAAATGCGGGCGAAATCATGGAGTCATATCATGAGCTGCGGGAAGATTTGGTTAAAGCAGCTTATGCATCCTATGCATGTGAACTGCTGGATCGGGTCCTGCAGGATGAGGAAACAGGTGCTTTCTGGTTCAAACAGCTTAAGGCTTGCCTTCAGGCGTTAAAGGAAGAGAAGGACCCCAGCGTCATTACCAGTCTCTATGAGATGAAAATATTACAATCGGCGGGCTATGGCCCGTCGCTTGATGAATGCATTTCATGCGGCCAGGAACGGCCCGATGAACAGTTGTTTGTAAGTCCAAGGCTCGGTGGTGTGCTGTGCAGAGCCTGTAAACACTTTGATCCACCTGCGTTGTCCGTAAGTCCCAAAGCTCTAAGGTTACTGCGGTTATTTGCACAGCTGGATTTGCAGAGACTGGGCAACATATCCGTCAGTGAGGCCACTAGAGATGAAATGAAGAAGATCATGAGAGCCTTCATGGATCACCAGCTGGGTCTCAATTTGAAATCCCGTTCTTTTCTCGATCAGATGGAGAAATACGGGATTTAAGCTGTGTTTTCTGGGTATGACAAGATTCACTTGACTTTGCACTCTTTTTTATTTAATATGAACTATAATTTCTCTTTTGGAGACATGCATTGAACGAGAGAGTAGGGGACCTGATTTATTATTCTCGTAGATAGGCCAAACGGTCTTGACTACGATAATTGAGCGAGCCTGGGATGGTGTAAGCCGGGTTGAATCGGTCTGTGAAATGGCACTCGGGAGCATGAATGGACACGGAAAAGTGGGCTTGCGTGAACAGGTTATCCTGTTTTGTACACAAGCCAAGTAGGGTGGAACCGCGGGAGTAGCTCTCGTCCCTACGTCTGGACAACAGGCGTAGGGCGAGGGCTTTTTTTTGATTGTGGAATTATTTCCGGCAAGGCTGGTGGATACATTCCGGGAATCTCTCGCAAAACGCGTTTTGTCCGTTCTACGTCGGGCTTCGATCGACGCCTTGTGCAAATCGGAAGTATTTTCAGCTTGCCAATAAACTTATTGAAAAGGAGCATGATTATGAATTTTCAGCAGATGATTCTCACGCTGCAACAATTCTGGGCCGAGCACAACTGTATTATTGTCCAGCCATATGATACGGAAAAAGGAGCAGGTACCATGAACCCGATGACCTTTTTGCGTTCACTTGGACCAGAGCCTTGGAAAGTAGCTTATGTAGAGCCTTCCCGTCGTCCTTCCGACGGACGTTACGGAGAAAACCCGAACCGTCTGTATCAGCACCATCAATTTCAAGTCATTATTAAGCCTTCACCAGACAACATTCAGGAAATTTACCTGGAAAGTCTCAAATGTTTGGGGATTGACCCACTTAAACATGATATCCGTTTTGTTGAAGACAACTGGGAGAATCCTTCTCTTGGTTGCGCAGGCCTGGGATGGGAAGTATGGCTCGATGGTATGGAAATTACACAGTTTACATACTTCCAGCAAGTCGGTGGAATTGAGACGAACCCGGTAGCTGTCGAAATTACGTATGGTATGGAGCGCCTAGCTTCTTACATTCAGGAAAAAGAAAATGTGTTTGATCTGGAATGGGTAGAGGGAATCACCTATGGTGATGTATTCCTGCAGCCTGAGTTTGAACACTCCAAATATACGTTTGATGTATCTGATGTAAAGATGCTATTTACCCTCTTCAACATGCATGAAGAAGAAGCCAATAAGGCTATGGCACAGCATCTGGTATTTCCCGCATATGACTATGTGCTGAAATGTTCCCATACGTTTAACCTGCTGGATGCTCGTGGAGCAATCAGTGTTACAGAGCGTACCGGTTACATTACGCGTGTCCGGAATCTGGCACGCCAAGTGGCTGCAACATATGTGGAAGAGCGCGAGAAGCTTGGCTTCCCGCTGATCAAGAAAGGGGGAGCAGAGCATGTCTAAGGATCTGTTGTTTGAAATTGGTCTGGAAGAAGTACCTGCACGTTTCTTGCGCGCGGCGATAGAACAGCTGCAGGATCGTATTGTGAAATGGCTGGATGCGTCCCGCATAACACATGGTGAGGTAAACGCTTATGCTACACCACGTCGCTTGGCTGTCATGATTCAGAATGTTGCCGAGAAGCAAGAGGATGTAGAAGAAGAAGTAAAAGGTCCTTCCCGTAAAATTGCACTTGACGAGAGCGGCAACTGGAGCAAAGCAGCACTCGGATTTGCACGCAGTCAAGGTGTTGATCCGGATCAGTTTACGTTTAAGGAACTCGGCGGAGTCGAGTACATCTATGCAACCAAGAGCAGCAAAGGTGTAGAGACTTCATCCGTAATCGGTGAAGGATTGCTGTCGATTCTGCACGCCATGACATTCCCTAAATTCATGCGCTGGGCTTCATATGATTTCAAATTTGTCCGCCCGATTCGCTGGATTGTCGCTCTGCTTGGTAGTGAGGTTATTGATATTGAAGTTGCAGGTGTGAAATCCGGGAATGTAACTCGGGGACATCGTTTCCTTGGTAAGGAGACCGTGATTACTAACCCTGCTTCTTACGTTGAATTGCTGCGTTCCGAACATGTTATTGCAGATATCAAGGAACGGGAGCAAATGATTGTTTCCCAGATTCAGGCACTGGCTGCTGAGAAAAATTGGGATATTGCCATCAAGGAAGATTTGCTGGAAGAAGTACTGTTTTTGGTGGAAACGCCAACCGTATTGTTCGGAACGTTCGATCCTTCATTCCTCAATATCCCTCAGGACGTATTGATTACTTCGATGCGTGAGCATCAGCGTTACTTCCCTGTACTGGATAGTGCAGGACAATTGCTGCCTTACTTTGTAACCGTTCGTAACGGAGGCAGTGATTCACTTGATGTCATCGCCAAAGGTAACGAAAAAGTACTGCGTGCCCGCCTGTCCGACGCCAAGTTCTTCTACGAAGAAGACCAGAAGCTCGAGATTAAGGACGCATTGTCCAAACTGGAGAGCATTGTCTTTCAAGAGGAACTGGGTACCGTTGGTGACAAGGTACGCCGTATTCGCAAAATTGCGGACGGTCTCGCATCCAAGCTGCAGGTTTCTGCTGACGTTGCCGAATCGGTGAGCCGCTCTGCAGATATCTGCAAGTTTGACCTGGTTACACTGATGGTTGGTGAATTCCCTGAATTGCAAGGTGTCATGGGTGAGGATTACGCTCGCAAGGCAGGCGAGAAGGAAGAAGTGGCCAAAGCAGTATTTGAACACTATCAGCCGCGCTTTGCCGGAGACCAATCTCCTGCTTCACTCGTAGGTGCGATTGTAAGTGCTGCAGATAAAATGGATACCATCGTGGGCTGTTTCTCCATCAATATCATCCCGACTGGATCCCAGGATCCATATGCACTTCGTCGTCAGGCCGCGGGTATTGTACAAATCTTGCTGGATCATCAGCTTCCACTGACGCTCTCCGATGTGTTCGGGGTTGCGCTTCAGGTACATGCTCAGATGAACCTTTTGAAACGTGCAGATGAAGAAGTTCGTAAAGATTTGCAGGACTTTTTCGGTCTTCGTGTGAAAAAACTGTTGTCCGAGACCGTTCGTTATGATGTAGTTGATGCCGTGATTTCTGCCGGATTCGATGATATTAGTGCCATTGTTCCAAAAGGCGAGGCCTTGATGGCCGCTGTTCAAACCGGTGATGCGTTCAAAACAACAGTGGAATCTTTCAACCGGGTGGGTAACCTTGCTGCCAAAGCGTCGAATGCTTCTGTTCATCCTGAACTGTTTACCGAAGAGGGAGAGAAGCAGCTGCATGAAGCTTGGAACAGAACCAATGAGGAATATCGCAAAGCCTTGTCGCAGCACGATGCAGCGGAAGCGCTGGCGATTGCATCAGCTTGGAAGGAAGCCATAACATCATTCTTCGATTCCGTAATGGTTATGGCCGAAGATGAAGCAGTCCGTGCCAATCGCTTGGCTTTGCTCGCAGCTATCGATCGTGACTTGAAAGGATTTGCCGATTTCTCCAAATTGGTGTTAGTATAATATCCCGGCACAGACGGGTTAGAGCATACACTTCAAATTCAGTATTAAAGAAGGATATATGAGGGTATAAATATACGGAACAGGTTGTGAAATTTTATTTTTAACAGCCGTTCCGTATTTTAGCCTTTGATTTACCTTGACTGGTCAGAAGGAATTTCGCTGGCGGAAGTCGTATATAACAATATGCAGCTATTTTATGAAGCCGGGTGATCCTGAGGTTGAGTGAGTTGAATGTACGCCAGATTGTTGTGGACGGAGATGCTTGTCCGGTGAAAGCTGAGATTGCAGAAACGGCCCGCCGTTTTGATATCCCCGTATTGTTAGTATCTTCCTTTGATCATTTGCTTCAGGGAGGAGAAGGGGTGCGTACCGTGCAGGTGGACCGCAGTGATCAAAGCGCGGATCTGTACATCGCCAATCATATCAAGCCCTGTGATATCGTCATTACACAGGATTACGGACTGGCAGCACTCGCGCTTGGCAAACGTTGTTATGTTTTATCATTTCGTGGTCGCGAATTTAATGATCGTGACATTGATTTTATGCTCGATTCCCGGCATACTGCTGCCAAAGCACGGAAAAGAGGGCATTATGGGAAGGGTCCAAAGCCTTTCACAGAGCAGGATCGGGAAATTTTTCAACATAAACTGACAAAACTTTTGAAAGATTTGCAGGAGAATGTGTAAGTTTAGCGAATTATATTTACGTGCTGAAAGAGATGAAGGTGGCCAGAGATGAGTACCGGACAAGGCGGTATACCCGAAAGCATTATTGAATCGGTGTTACAGCAGCATGATATTGTCGATACGGTGAGCCGATTTGTGCATCTGACCAAGCAGGGGAAATACATGAAAGGCCTCTGCCCTTTTCATTCCGAGAAGACGCCTTCGTTTACAGTTACACCAGAGAAACAAATTTTCTACTGCTACGGTTGCGGCACGGGTGGAAATGCCATCAAATTCAGGATGGAAATCGAAGGGTTATCCTTTCCCGAGGCTGTCAAGACGATGGCGGAAGAAAGTCACATCTCGATGGGGGACTGGCAAGGGCGTGAATCCGCTCATGTAAATCCGGAGACCGAACGTCTGCTGGAGGCGTATGAGCTAACTGCAAAGCTGTATCATTTCTTATTGAAAAATACAGAGCATGGAAAAGCAGCCATGGAGTATTTACGCTCGCGGGGCTTTAGCGACAAGCTGATTGACCAGTTCCAGATTGGTTATGCGCCGAATCGTTGGGACACGTTGGTGCAATTTCTGGAGAAGCGCAACTTTCCACTTGAAGAGATGGAAAAGGGCGGTCTTCTGTCGCAGCGGAGTGAAGGTCAGGGCTATGTGGACCGCTTCCGAGACAGGGTTATGTTCCCGATTAATGGCAGAAGCGGCAAACCGATTGCATTTGCAGGCCGCATTTTGGGAGACGGGCAGCCGAAGTACCTAAATTCACCGGAAACCCGGTTATTCAACAAAAGCCGAGTTCTCTACAATCTGCATCAGGCCAAAAATGCAATTCGCAAACAAAGACAAGCTATTTTGTTTGAAGGTTACGGCGACGTGATCTCCGCTTGGGATCAAGAGATCCAGAACGGAGTAGCGGCCATGGGCACAGCGCTGACTGAGAACCAGGCGCTTATGCTCAAGGGCATGTGCGACGAAGTCATTATCTGTTATGACGGTGACCGAGCAGGGCAGGCCGCTGCACTTAAGAACTTCCCCATTCTGGAAGAAGCCGGGCTGCAGGTTAAGGTGGCTCTTATACCCGAAGGACTTGATCCGGATGATTTTATTCGGAAGTACGGTGGTGAACGGTTTCGCAACCAGATTGTAGACGGTGCTGTGACCACAACAAAATTTAAGCTTATAAACCTTAAAAAAAACCATATACTGCTAGAAGGCGGCGGTCTGATCGCCTATTCCAAGGAAGCGGTAAAGCTAATCGCGCCTTTATCTTCCCCTACGGAACGCGAAGTGTATTTGCGTGAACTGGCTGCTGAAGTGGATGTATCATTTGAGACACTGAAGCAGGAGTGTAATGAAGAGCGCCAGTCCATGAAAAATAACGAGCAGTATGGGGATAATAACCCGAAAAGGTGGAATAATGGTAGGCAACAAAATAGGCAGGTGCCTACGCCCAATCTGTTGCCGGCTTACCATGCTGCTGAGCGCAAATTGCTTGCCTGGATGCTTCAGGATGACGAGGCTGCACAGTATGTGAATGAGCATCTCGGTGAAGCTTTTAACTTGGATGATCATGCAGCTATTGCTGCTTATCTATATGCCTATTATGCGCAAGGCAAATCGCCGGATACAAGCCGTTTTATGTCCTCATTGCATGATGATCGATTGGAGAAAACCGTCAGCTCAATCTCAATGATGGATGGCCCGGGTGAATGGAACGTTCAGATACTCGATGATTGTATCAGGGAAGTGCTGAAATATCCGCGCAAAAAAGAGTACGATCTAAAAAAGGAAGAAATGATTGCTGCAGAGCGTGCAGGTGATTTTGTACGCGCGGCACAAATCGCAATTGAAATGATTGCCCTAGAGAGACAGTAAATGTCCGTGTGTTGGATGTTTCTAGGGAGGAGGGAGTCGAGTTATGGCGAATGATCAGCATACTGAACTAGAAACAGAATTGACGCTGGATCAGGTTAAGGATCAACTGATTGAATCAGGCAAAAAAAGAGCTTCATTGAACTACAAGGAAATTATTGAGAAACTCTCCCCGTTTGAGCAGGATGCTGAGCAAATGGATGAGTTTTACGAACAATTAAGTGACCTGGGTATCGACGTGGTAAACGAAAATGATGAAGAGGTTACGCTTCGTCCTAATGATGACTCAGAAAACAACAGCAGAGAGGGAGACGATGAGTTCCACTTTGATGATGATCTGAGCTTGCCTCCGGGAATCAAAATCAATGACCCAGTCCGGATGTATCTGAAGGAAATTGGTCGTGTACCTTTGTTGTCTGCGGATGATGAAGTGGAGCTCGCCAAACGGATTGAAAACGGGGATGAAGAAGCGAAGCGCCGACTGGCAGAAGCCAACCTCAGGCTCGTTGTCAGTATCGCCAAGCGGTATGTGGGACGCGGCATGCTGTTCCTTGACCTGATTCAGGAAGGAAACATGGGTCTGATCAAGGCCGTAGAGAAGTTTGACCACAAAAAAGGGTATAAGTTCAGTACCTATGCGACTTGGTGGATTCGTCAAGCCATCACACGTGCGATAGCCGATCAGGCACGTACCATTCGTATTCCGGTGCACATGGTCGAAACGATAAATAAACTGATCCGGGTATCCCGTCAGTTGTTGCAAGAACTTGGACGCGAACCAACGCCAGAAGAAATTGCAGCTGAAATGGATCTGAGTGTGGAGAAAGTGCGTGAGATCACGAAGATTGCACAGGAACCGGTTTCCCTCGAAACACCGATTGGTGAAGAGGATGATTCCCATCTGGGCGATTTTATCGAGGATCAGGAGGCTTTGGCTCCAGCAGATGCTGCTGCCTATGAATTGCTGAAAGAACAGCTTGAAGACGTACTGGATACGCTGACAGAGCGTGAAGAGAATGTACTTCGCCTTCGTTTTGGTCTGGACGACGGACGGACGAGAACGCTGGAAGAAGTGGGCAAGGTCTTTGGAGTTACGCGTGAGCGTATTCGTCAGATCGAAGCTAAGGCTCTTCGTAAACTGCGCCACCCAAGCCGCAGCAAACGGCTTAAGGATTTCCTCGAATAACAGAACTACGGGAGACTTTTCGCAAGCCGCTTAGGCGGCGGCGAGGTCTCCTTTATTTTTAAATGGAATGTCTTAATTTCTTGGTTTTGGTAATTAATCCTTGAAATGTTTGATTGGATTTCATTTTATCGCTTTTCGTTGTCCAATGCAAATCAATAAATTAAATGAATGTGCAGGTGCTTCATGAAACTTTCGAATCGATTACAACAAATACATGATCAAATTCCCGAGGGCAGCCGTATAGCCGATATAGGCTCAGATCATGCACTGCTGCCCGTGGCTGCCGTTCGCAGTGGGAAGGCTGCAAGTGCTGTGGCCGGAGAAGTTAACCCTGGACCCTATGAGGCCGCGTGCAAACAGGTAAGTGATGCAGGGCTGCAGGAGCAAATTACCGTTCGTCGTGGAGACGGGCTTGAAGTCGTCTCTGCAGGCGAGGTAGATGTCATTACGATTGCAGGAATGGGTGGAGCATTAATTGCTTCCATACTGGACCGCGGCCTTTCCAAACTGGAAGAAGTGAAGATGCTTATCCTTCAACCTAATGTGGGTGAGGATATCCTCAGACGCTGGCTGCTGGATCATCAATGGGTGGTTGTGGCGGAGCGATTGCTTGAGGAAGATGGAAAGATCTATGAGATTATTACAGCCATGCCGCAGGCATCCAGTCCAATTGCGAATGAGGAAGTGTACCTCGCCCGTCCGCTTGAAGGTGGAGTCGTTCTTACACAAGATCTATTGCTGCGTATGGGTCCATATCTGGTGGACAGACCCACAGACGTATTTTTTGCGAAATGGGAAAGTGAGATCGTTAAGCTTAGGGGTGTTGTGCAGTCCATTTCAAAGTCGGACCAGGACTCTTCCCGTGAAAAGGCTGCTGAGGTGGAACGTCTGATTGCAAACCTGAAGGAGGTGCTCGAATGTTTGCCAAAGGTCAAACGGTAATTCAATTGATGGAGCAGCTGGCTCCCAAACATCTGGCTGTACCCGATGACCGGATCGGACTGCAGCTGGGCAGTCTGCAAAAAGAGATAAATCACGTTCTGATTGCTCTTGATGTGACGGATGAAGTTGTTGAAGAAGCTATTCGAATTGGTGCCAATCTCATCATTGCACACCATGCTATTATTTTCCGGCCGGTAAAATCGTTCAATACGGATACACCGATGGGGAAATTGTATGAGAAGCTGATCAAGCATGATATTGCCGTATATATCAGTCACACGAATCTGGACGTGGCCGAAGGCGGCATGAATGATTGGATGGCTGAAGCGATTGGCATTGAGAGTAAGGAGTCACTGGAAGATGTACATACAGACCATCTGTACAAGCTGGCTGTATTCGTCCCGCGCACGCATCATGAACAGGTGCTTCAGGCCATTCTGGAAGCTGGAGCCGGAAGTATTGGCCAATACAGCAAATGCAGCTTCAATACCGAAGGAACAGGAACCTTTGTACCAGGAGAGGGAACACAGCCTTTTATCGGTGAACAGGGCCAGCTGGAGCGAGTGGAAGAGATGCGTATTGAGACCATTGTACCGCAGAGTCTGCGGAGCAAAGTTGTGCAGGCCATGCTGAAGGCTCACCCCTATGAAGAAGTGGCTTATGACCTGTATGCAATGGATTTAAAAGGCCGTACACTCGGTCTGGGGCGTTTGGGACCCCTCAAGGAACCAAAGACACTGGGTGAGCTGGTAGAGGTCGTAAAGGCCCAATTAAACGTGCCATACGTTCGTGTAGTAGGGGATCTGAACCGGCAGATCAAAAAAGCAGCAGTTCTCGGCGGTTCGGGAAGCCGTTATACCCTGACTGCTCGTTTCAAAGGGGCCGATGTCATCGTAACGGGAGATATTGATTATCACACCGCTCATGATGCGCTGATGGCTGGCATGTGCATCATAGATGCTGGGCATAATGCCGAGAAGATCATGAAGTCCAAAACAGCGGACTGGCTGCGTTCACGATTGACAGACAAGCGGTATGAGACCCAAGTGACGGCTTCGGAGGTCAATACGGAAGTATTCCAGTTTATGTAGTTATGTCGGGATCACCCGTTTCCAGTAATATTAAGCTTGTTTGTAAACTCAAATGCCTGTATACTATGTAATGTTGTTCGGAAAGCTTGACAGACAATCGCTGGTGGCCTTGTTGCCACGAGAGGAAAGTCCGGGCTCCACAGGGCAGGATGCTGGATAACGTCCAGTCAGCGCGAGTTGAAGGATAGTGCCACAGAAATGGACCGCCGATGGCCGGATTTTCCGGTACAGGCAAGGATGGAACCGAGGTGTAAGAGACCCCGAGGAACGCTGGTGACTTCGTTCCTGGTAAACCCCATCTGGAGCAAGACCTAATGGGACACAGCCGACTCTTCGGAGGAGGCAGCCTTAGCCCGAGGTGTGTCTAGGTTGGTCGCTTGAGCTGTGCAGCAATGTATGGCCTAGATAGATGATTGTCGCTTGTGGTGGGAGGGTAGTTCCCGTTTGAACCACGAAGAGCACAGAACCCGGCTTACGGTAAGCTTTCCAAACTGCAACAACATGTATTGAAACGATTTACTCACATTTAATTGTACTTTTCTTCTAAAAAATTTTAAACATTAATAAGGCGACAGAACCTGATATTCTCGGATCTGCCGCCTTATTTTTTTTACGCATTAAGCTCTGAGTGGATACTAGTCATAATACAGTTAATGACAGTTTATTACAGTGTAACCGCCGTATCAGATTGTACAGCAGCATGCCAGCGCTGAATAGCTCGGTCCATACGTTCAACGGCTTCAGGAAGCTGCTCAGGGTTTGTATGCGTGAAGTTGATACGCATCCGGTTCAGTTCAGGAGTTCCGGCATAGAAGGAATCACCAGGTACAATGCACACTTTTTCCTGAATACCGTAAGTAAACAAATTGCTGGCTGCCATCGCTTCAGGCAGTTCGAGCCACAGGAACATGCCGCCCTGCGGAGAATTCCAAGTGATTCCTTCCCAAGCTTTCTTTTTCATGAGGGAAGTCATGGTATTCATTCGTTTGGCGTAGTCCTTGGAAATGCTGCGAATATGCTCATCAAGATCAAACGTTTCGAGTAAGGCATGAAGAGCTCGCTGGTCGATGCTGCTGGAATGCAGATCGGCTCCCTGTTTCGCTCGTGCAGCGATCTTAACAATATCTGCTGAAGCAAGAATCCAACCCGTACGAAGTCCTGGAGCTACGGTTTTGGAGAATGTGCTCGTATAGATGACGTTGGATGGTCCATCGTAGGACGCTGCATCCAGTTCGACGAGCGAAGGCGCATCCAGTTGTTCCGGATTGAAACGGATTTCGCCATAGGGATCGTCCTCCAGAATGAGCACTCCGTATTTGCGACATAGGTCAACGGCCTGCTGTCTTCTGGTGCGACTCCACACTTTGCCTGAAGGGTTGGAGAACGTTGGGTTAATGTATACCAGTTTCGGCTGATGCTGTTTTAACTGTTCTTCAAGGGATTCAGGGAGCATGCCTTCTTCATCACAGGCTACTCCATGGGATTCGGCCTGATAAGAATGGATAACTTGAAGAGCAGCCAGGTAGGTTGGTGATTCAACCAGTACGCGGTCACCTGGATCAAGCAGAATACGGCACACCAGATCTATGGATTGCTGTGATCCTGTAGTCAGGAGCATATGATCGGGGGAAGCGGGAATGCCCTTGGATTCCAGACGCTCGGCAATTTTGGCGCGCAGCGGTCTGTAGCCTTCCGTTTCTGCATATTGAAGGGCAGCTGCACCGCTCATAAACACCTGTTGATATGCGTCACGTATAGCCTCAACCGGGAATGATGACTGTGCTGGCAAACCTCCGGCAAGGGATATCATTCCAGGCGCCTGTGCAGCCTGAAGCATGTCGCGAACGACAGAGGACGGGGTGTTTAAAGCCATTTTGGACCAAGGGATACTCATCGTGTTCTCATCTCCTGTTATTCACTGTTATACTGATATTATAAACTATAATAGCCGGAATGCGATATAACAGTAAAATGTGGATGATAACAGTTGGGGGAGCGGGCAGATGCACATTGAATTGAAACGGGGAAGCAGTACCAAATTGTATATTCAGATCGCGCTTACACTCGCAGATCGGATCCGTTCAGGATTGATTGAGCCTGGAACACGACTGCCGTCTGTACGTAAAATGACCGCGGACCTGGGAGTAAGTCTCGTTACCGTGTCTAAGGCGTATGCTGAACTTGAGGCCATTCAACTGATAACCTGTTCACAGGGAAAAGGATGCTATGTACGCGGGGCCCAGGAGATGGATCAAACGGTGGATACAGATAAAAAACAGCAAGCCGAGCGAAATCACGATAATAATACCCCGTGGAACTGGCAGATGGCACTTGTGGATTATTTGCCGCGTGCGCAGCTTTGGCGGCATTTTGATGCGTCTCCTCAGGTTCAGTATGAACTGCATATGTCAGCCATCCAGCCCGAGCTGCTGCCAACGACTGAAATTATTAATAGTGCCTACAGGCTGTCCTCCGACCACCCTGAACGCATGGCAGCGTATGGCTCTTTTCAGGGGGACCGGGAACTTCGCCAAACCTTTGCAGGCCATTTTGCCGAAAGGGGACTGCAAGTCGCCCCAGAGCGAATGCTAATTACAAGTGGGACACAGCAGGGGATCGACTTAGTTGCCCGCACCTTCGTTGGGCCAGGAGATGTGGTCTATATGGAGGCTCCTACATACACGGGCGCAATTGATGTATTTACGAGCAGGGGAGCCAAAATCATTACCGTGCCAATGGACGGTGAAGGCATGCGTATTGATCTGTTGACACGCCTCTGCGACACGTACCCGCCAAAGTTGATCTATACCATCCCTACATACCACAATCCGACAGGTGTAACGATGAGTGCCAAAAGACGGGCCCAGTTGTTGAATCTGGCTCAGAGCTATCACTGTCTCATTTTGGAGGATGATCCATTCGCTGATCTGTATTTCCGCGATTCTCCTCCTGCGTCCATTAAATCGATGGATGCTACAGGCCATGTCGTTTATATCAAAAGCTTCAGCAAGGTGCTGTCTCCAGGTTGCCGCGTAGCCTGCGCCATCGCTGAAGGGAGTGTGCTGACCCGTTTGGTTGCAGCCAAATCCACGGCAGATCTGGGCAGTCCTTTACTTACACAAAAGGCAATTCAATCCTTCATTCAGCATCAGTATAGCTCCTATATCGTTCGATTACGCGAAGAGCTGTACGCGAGACTACAGGCAGCATCCGATGTTCTGGAGGAGTACCGTGTGCCTGGTATGTACTGGGTCTTGCCTGAAGGTGGGTTAAACCTGTGGCTTCAGCTGCCAGATGGTCTGGATATGCGGGAGCTCCACCGTCAGTCTCTGGCTGCAGGAGTTTCTTTTTTGCCGGGATCTGCTTGTTATGTAGGTGAGACGGATACGGCAAGTCTGCGAATCTGCTTTACCGTAACGAATCTGAAAGGGTTGTGTGAAGGGCTTCGTGTGTTGTGCGCTGTTATTCAGAGGGTCATGCCTACGCAGGGGGGAACAGCAGCGGACAGGCTCCCGCTCATTTAATTTTTTGGAACAAGGACATACATCCAATCCACTTTCGTCCTAGTGCAATACGTTATAGTATCACTTGAAAGGGAGTTGGTTTTAAATGAACCATTACTGTCCACCGCTTTGCCCGATTGTATGTGACCCGATCCAGGTTGTTGAGGATTACTACGTTCCGCAGATCGTACCTGTCATCCACCCGATCGAAGTCATCAAAAAAACGCACTGTGTGCCAGTTCATCACCATTTGTATCCTGTCGTTGTCAAAGAAGAAGATCCTTGCTATGTATCCAGCTATAACAGCAAGAAAAAATCCGTGAAAAAATCCGGCAAAGCCCGCACATCGTCCCGCAAACGCTAGTCGCAGCGGGTGCCCCGGGGAAATAGAGAACAGCTCAAAAAGCAGCATACGCCCCGGGGCGCAGCTGCTTTTATTTTTGTACACGAAGCAAATTGAGTTTCAATCCACAAAAGGCTACTTCGTATATTTTTTCATCGTATTATCCATCTGCTGCCTCACATGTTGTGGCCAAAACTGTAAGGGTGCACTATTGCTTGAAGCGGACTGAAGGGCCTTGTAGACATCGACCTGACCATAACCATAATACTTGTCGTGACCGGGGTCACCAAGGTCGATGACACTCTGACGCATCAGGTCCATGACCTCCGTATTGGTCAGATCCGGATTCAACGAACGAATTAATCCAGCAAGTGCAGCGACATGGGGGCTGGCCATTGACGTTCCGGATAGGGCGGCATATTGATTGTTGGGATACGTGCTAGCGATGCTGCTGCCAGGCGCCATTACATCCACATAATCGCCGTAGTTGGAATACGAAGCCTTATTCATATCTGGATCGGTAGCCGAAACTGCGAACACCTCGGGATAAGCGGCAGGATATCCAGGCCGTTCAGTGTTATCATTCCCGGTTGCAGCAATCAGGACAATATCGCGATCGAAGGCATACTTGATGGCATCATGGAGAAATTGGGCATCTGCATAATTGCCCAGACTCATGTTGATGACCTTGGCACCGTGGTCCGCAGCCCAAATGATGCCTTCGGCCACGGCATACGTGGTTCCTGAACCTGAATTGTCCAGTACCTTCACGGGAAGAACCTTGTTATACCAACTCATCCCCGCCACGCCTTCGCTGTTATTGACAATAGCGCCAATGATTCCGGCTACATGTGTACCATGGCCCACATCGTCAAGTGGTTTGCTCTTCGGATCAACGACGTTATAACCCTCCAGCAGCTTGCCCTTCAGATCCGGATGATTCAGGTCCACTCCGGTATCCACTACGGCAACAATAACGTCTTCTTTCCCTTTTGTAATATTCCAGCCCCGATTGGTTTCAATAGCCGGGAGATTCCATTGGTAATCCGTGAACAGAACATCGTTGGGAATCGTTACATCCGTATCGGTTTGTTCAGGTGCTGCTTCATTGGTTAAATACATGTAGTGGGGTTCCATATACAGCGGATTCCATTTGCGTTCAAAATAGGAATGCAGCTGCTCGTAGTTCATGTGTTCTGAACGAAAAACATAAGTGTATCCCAGCTTACGCGCAGATTGGGTACGCAAATCGGATTTGATGATCCGCATATCCCGTTCACCCGGCTCCTGTCGGAAACGAATAACGATTTCATTTTCATAAAAATGGCTGGCATTGGCATTATCATGACCTGTTTTTACCGTGACTTCGTTAAGGGTATCTGGGTGTACGGATTCGATTTTGAATTTGCCCTCACGCGGGTAAGGAATCATGCGCAGATTTTTGCGCTGGTGTTGCTCCACCGCATTCAAGACACTTTGGCTAAAGAGTGCAACAACCGCTTTGTTCCCATCCTTGGAGGGCAGGCCCATTACGAAATATTTTTCTTTGCCTAGAGGAAATGAGGAAGATTCGAAGCTTTGGCGTTTCATTACCGCTTTTTTCGCAAGGTTAAGGGAGTGCTCCAGTTTTTGCTGCTCCACTTTGCTTCCTTGACCAGATTCTTTAGCAAAATGTTTTTTGACGGTTCCCTTGCTATCCAGCACATCAATGGAACGAATATGATCGTGTGTACGCTGTAAATCCTGAACGTACCGACCGAACTCGGCTTCATTCATAGTGGCGCTCTTCTCAAGCATTAAGCGGAGATGCTGCTTGGCATCCATACGTGTCAGTAAATCTGTCGCTTTCACATCCTGGACTTTTAAACGCTGTTTGTTTGCATGTTCCTCATGAGGAGCATCGGGCATGGCACTCGGCTCAGGTGCAGGACGGTTGGATGTCGGAAGCAGCAGGGTCAGTGCAAGCGCTCCTGCACCGGCGGCAATGGCCCAGTTTATCCATTTAGGTCTGGACATGGGGAATATAACCTCCTCTTGTATTTTGGACAGCAGTCATGAGTTTCCTGTATTCATCGTTGTCCTTGGCATAGTTCTATCGTTAGGAAAAGCGGTTATTTTTATGCAGGTGAAAACGGAGCTGACTTCGCTTAATGGGTAAGGATCGTGGCGGTTATGTAAAGGATGATTAAGGGATACCGCTCGTCATCTTTTTATGGTAGGATAGTAGCTGAGAATTCAAGGTCAGGGGACAACCACCGTGGCCGACCTATATGTAAGGACTTATTTAAGGGGGAGCTACCTTTATGTCAGCAGCCAATGTACAGAAAACTTGTGAGTCAACTAGGGAAAAGTTAAAACCTGCTATCGATCGGATCGAACAATTTTTGAATGAAAATGCCTTGCCTGAACTGGATCAGAACCAGACTGAGGAATCGACAACCTTCTACAAAGGATTTCTTTCGGATCTCCGTCATTTGCTTGTTTTTTCTGAAGTTTCTTACGAAAAACTTGGCGTTGTGCTGCGTCGTGCCAATTTTGATGTCGATTTTGCCGAAAAGGCTCTCTATAATACCTATCATCAATGCGTAAACAGCTTTTTCTATCCCAAAAATGAATGCTATTCCGAAGACGGAAGATATGCGTACACAGGCCAGGATGCCATTCGCTTCCGTGACAAGCCGGTTCGTGCAGTACGCGATGTTATTCTTGAAGTTTCTAAAACGTATGAAGAACTGCGCGATGATCTGGCCTTTTATGAAAGTGACTATTTGACCCAGCGCCGGATGCAGAATCAACGCAATCACGCATAGTTTAGCTGTACCCACTTTATAAAATGGATGAAACCGCCAGTAATGGCGGTTTTTTTGGCGTTCTCAGACAAGAAAAGAGTGGCTAAATTCATGTCATCATCTGACATCTCGCCAGAGAATAGCCGATTTACACTGGGGAGACAATAGATGTCGAGGTGATAAATATATGAGCCAAGACAAGCCAATTGTCAAATGCAGTGTGTCCAACTGTCATTTCTGGGGAGAAAACAATTTCTGTCACGCCGATGCCATCATGATTGACATCGACCAACACGCTACCCGTCGTTTGCATGAAGAATTTGCTGGAGAGACGTTTGATTCGGATCATCAGGATCATGCGCGTACTTCTTCGGCAACATGCTGTCACACATTCAAACCCAAATGAGCAGTCATCCCTAATTATTATGGAGGTGCTTTGAAGTGAAGAATGATAATAAAGAGGATTATCCATTTCATCGTTCCAAAACTGCCACTCCCGCCAATGTAAAAAAACGTGAGCGTGTGGATTATCCGCGACGTGAACATCGCGAGGAGTATGGTGCAGAGGTTGCACCTCCGGCTTCTGTACGTACAGAACGCGCTGAACCGGCAGCAGCAGCCCCGGAAAAGCATGAAGCTGACCGCGTTATGGAGTCAACCGGTAAGGTCTCTGGTTATATTGGACTTGCTTGCGGGATTGCGTCCTTATTTATGTGGTCTATCGTACTTGGTCCGGCTGCAGCCGTGCTTGGTTATTACGCTTATGTAAACGGGCGTAAAACGGCCGGAGCTTGGTCCATTGGACTGGGAGCACTCGCTACGATCAGTTATTTCTTCATGATTCCATTTGCCCGTTAAACTCTTGTTGACGAAAAATACATGTTTTTAGCCAGCAATTTTGAACTGAATAGGGCATATCTTAACCTTCTCCCTTCCCGTAAATCCGGGTTATGGGTGAAGGTTTTTCGCGTTTACGCAAACAGAAGAATAAATGGGTTTATTTTTCTGAAAATCATGGCAGATTTTTGTAAAACGATGTAGAATATAGGCATAATATACGTTTATTTATACGGGAGTGGGAAAACAGATGCAGATTGATCCAAACGGGTCACGGCAGTTACTGGAACTTCAATTGTCCAATGTTGCCAATCAAACGAATGTATCAGGTGAAACTGTGGGTTCATCGTCAGACTTCGCCGATATGATGGACGGGCTGTTGAGTTCGAGTACAAATGCTTCGAACAGCAGCGATTCATCTTCTTCAACGTCAATGGGCATCTCCAAAAGATCCAGTGACGGCTTGTTGTGGTTACAACTGGGCAGTTTGTATACTACGGATGCGAGTGTGAATTCTTCCAGCAGCAGTGAGAATGTATCTTTGTCTACACATACCAGTACTGTAAATGCTGATGCCAAGGGATCCGTTCCAACCGATTTTGAATCTCTGATTGCAGCGGCAAGTGCCAAGTATGGAGTACCTGAATCTCTAATCAAGGCTGTCATTGACACGGAATCCGGATTCAATCCGAACGTAGTATCATCCGCAGGTGCCAAGGGATTAATGCAATTAATGGATGGGACTGCAGCTGGTCTCGGTGTAACGAATGCCTTTGATCCTGCTCAGAGCATTGATGCCGGAACCAAATATCTCTCCCTTCAGCTTCAGCGTTTTGGTGGCGAGGTGAAGATGGCGCTCGCCGCTTATAATGCTGGTCCAGGGCGCGTTTCCCGTTTGGGTGTGTCAAACGACAGTGAGCTGATGAGTGTACTTAACCAGTTGCCTGCGGAGACACAGGCGTATATTTCCAAAGTGGAAAAAGCACAGTCAAAATATACGGTATAGCGTCAAAGATCATTGTTTTACAGCGAGTTCAGGAGGAGATCAATTCGGGAGCATGCCTGGGAAGCCAGCCTGTTCCTGATTGGTCTTTTTGTGTTGGGACGGGATCGTGTTACAATGCTCACTGTAGGATTAGAGAACATCTGAAGGAGGTCTGACCTCATTTGAAATATTTTGATTATGCAGCAACAACTCCTCCTGATTCAGACGTAGTTCGAACGATGGCTGAAATTATGGAGGCACATTTTGGCAATCCGTCATCCATTCATGGGTACGGAGAACGAGCGGATCAACTGTTGAGGCGTGCACGCTCCGGGTGCGCAGCAGCACTTGGTGTTAAGCCCGAAGAGATCGTGTTCACTTCAGGGGCAACGGAGAGTAACAACCTCGCCATAAAAGGAGCGGCACTTAGGTATCAGACACGGGGAAAACATCTGATTACGACGGCTACCGAACATGCTTCCGTATATGAGAGTTTTTTGCAGCTGCAGCAGTGGGGCTGGGAAGTAACCTGGCTGCCCGTGGATTCGGATGGCCGTGTAAGCACTCAGCAGGTGATGGATGCATTAAGACCGGACACAGTTCTTGTCAGCCTGATGCATGTAAACAATGAAACAGGGATCATCCATCCCGTTGCAGAGATAGGCAGCCGTTTGAAAAGTGCTGCACCGCGCGTGCTTTTTCACGTGGATGGGGTACAGGGGTTTGGCAAAATGGAAGCAAAGCCCGCTTCGTGGGGAGCTGATCTGTACAGTTTATCTGCTCACAAAATCCGTGGTCCGAAAGGAGCGGGACTCCTATATGTACGAAGTGGAGTGGAACTTACCCCATTGCTGTCTGGTGGTTCGCAGGAGCAGGGCATGAGAGCAGGAACAGAGAATGTTCCCTTGCTTGTAGGTATGGCAAAAGCGATGCGTCTTGCGGCAGAACGGCAGCTGGAGTTTGCTGAACGTGCCACAGTGCTGAGAGATCGGATTATGGAAACCATTGAAACCATTCCTGAACTTCATCTGAACAGCCGACAGGATGGAGCTCCCCATATTATTCACTTTTCCTATCCGGGGATGAAGGCTGAAGTTGCGCTCCATACGCTGGAGCAGCTTGGGATCATTGTTTCTACACAATCAGCATGCTCCTCCCGCTCTGCGGAGCCCAGCAGAGTTCTTCTTGCGATGGGAAGAGATGCCGCGAGCGCATCAGGAGGTTTGCGGATTAGTCTAGGTTACGAACATACAGAAGAGGATGTGGCCTTGCTGGAACAAGCGCTGCATCAGATGGTGGCGCAGCTGCGCCCGTTGGAAAGGCGGATGTAAAGTCAAATGAAATATGATATGCTGCTTCTCCGTTTTGGAGAGTTTATGCTGAAAGGCAAAAATCGTTCACGTTTCGAAAAAACCATTATTACTCAGGTAAGGGCCCTGCTCAAGCCATATCCAGGCGCAAGCTTGCGCAAGGAATTTGGTCGATTGTATGTGGATCTCGGGGGGCATTCCCATACCGAACTGATTGCCGTACTCAAACGGGTTTTTGGGGTAATGTCCATCAGTCCGGTTAAAGTAACTCCTTCTGTGCTTGAGGATATCGTGGAAACGGCTGTAGCTTTCATGGATGAGAGAGAAAACGAGTTCAAGGAAGGTACGACGTTCAAAGTGAATACCCGCCGGGTGTGGAAAGAGTATCCTCATTCTTCACATGAAATGAACCACATGGTGGGTTCCCCGATATTAAGAAAGTTCCAACAGCTTCGTGTGGATGTACGTCATCCGGACATTGAACTGCGAGTGGAGATTCGAGATCAGGGGACCTATATCTTCAATGAAGTGATTCCCGCTGTCGGCGGGTTCCCTCTGGGTACCAACGGCAAAGCGATGGCGCTGCTGTCGGGAGGAATTGATAGTCCTGTAGCGGCATGGGCCTCCATGAGGCGTGGACTGGAAGTGGAATGTGTACACTTTTACAGTTATCCGTTCACCAGCCAGCGTGCCAAGGAAAAGGTGATCGATCTGGCTCGTGCCTTGGCTGATCATGCCGGTACCATCAAACTGCACCTGGTTCCTTTTACGGAGATCCAAACGGCATTCACCCAGCTGGGTCAGGATAATCTGATCATCACCCTGATGCGCCGTTCCATGCTGCGAATTGCGACCAAGCTCGCTGAACGTGAGCGGGCGCTTGCATTAATTACCGGGGATAGCCTTGGTCAAGTTGCAAGCCAGACGCTTCCAAGTATGAATGTCATCGGACGTGCAACAGAACTTCCGCTTTTGCGTCCTCTCGTCATGATGGACAAGCAGGAAATTATTACACTGTCCAAACAGATTGGAACATATGATATATCGATTCTGCCTTACGAGGATTGCTGCACGCTGTTCGTGCCCAAATCACCTACAACGAATCCGAATCTTCGCATTGTGGACAAAATTGAAGCAACAATGAGCCATCTGCCGGAATGGATAGATGAAGCTGTTGCTCGGACGGAAACCATCGTTCTGCATGCTGGGGAAGCAGCTCCTGCAACGAGTGAGAACACGGGGAATGAAATCAAGGAAGACTGGTTCTGATTCTATTCCCTTGAACTGGTAGAATAACATAATAAGGACTATGTTGCCTGAGATGGAAAAAAAGGACCGGCCGATGGCAAATCGGTTGGTCCTTTTTTTGTGTATCTTTATTTTACGAATAGGATCGCTGGTGCTCTCCACCTTGTTTACTGCTGGAGCGTTTGCGGTATCCTGCGAATACCACGCCTGCAACGACCAGCACGATAAACAGAATGCGAAGGGCGGGATGCTCGGTGAAAAACGGCACAAGCCGGTGTTCCTCTGTAATCATGTGGGATGCGGTATAACCGAGTACAATGGCCCCCAGATATATAATCCATGGGAAGTGATTGATTAACTTGATGAACAGGGTGCTTCCCCATACGATGATCGGTACACTGATCAACAATCCGATGATAACCAGTACCAGATGCTGTTCAGCCGCGCCAGCCACTGCAATGACATTGTCCAGTCCCATGGCAGCATCTGCAATGACGATGGTGCGAACGGCAACCCATAAGGAGCTGCCTGCCTTAATATCACTATGTTCTTCACCTTGGTCAGCCAATAGTTTATAAGCAATCCAGATCAGCAAAACGCCACCTACAAGCAGCAGCCAAGGCACCTTAAGCAGCCAGAGTACAACCACTGTGGCTACAATCCGAATCACTAGCGCACCCGCTGTCCCGTAGAGAATCGCTTTTTTCTGCACTGAAGGGTGCAAATTACGTGCAGCAAGGCCGATAACGATTGCGTTATCGCCAGCCAGCATGAGATCAATAAATACAATTTTCACCAAAGCAAGCCAAAAAACAGCGCTAAAAAGCTCCATATGCTGTCACTCCCTCTATATGTCCGAACCTAAAAAGCTTGTTCAATCGTTAAGAATAGCATGGACAACTTTGACATACAAGTAAGAGTGGGGGGAGGAGAAACATGGATACATTGTGGCTGTTGACTGAAATTCTAATGATCAATCTGGTTTTGAGTGGAGATAATGCGGTAGTCATCGCGCTTGCGAGTAAGGATTTGCCGGAGAAGCAGCGTAAGCAAGCGGTATGGTGGGGGGCTTTTGGTGCAGTTGTACTAAGGTGTGTGCTAACTTTTGCAGCGGTGTTAATGCTAGGAATTCCTTTTATACAGGCTGCGGGCGGGATATTACTGTTCTGGATTGCCGTGAAGCTGCTGCTTCAAAACGAAGACGAAGTACATATTCGGGAAGCTTCTACGACCTGGAAAGCGGTTCAGACCATTTTGATTGCCGATTTTGTAATGAGTTTGGACAATGTGCTTGCCATAGCGGCATTAGCAGATGGAGACCTGGCACTTATCGTCATCGGAATAGCCATCAGCATTCCCATTGTGGTGTGGGGAAGCGGCTTAATTGTCGGTTTGTTGAAACGATTCCCGATTCTGGTATTCGCGGGCTCAGGCATCCTGGCATTCACGGCAGGTGAAATGGTGATGAGTGACCCGAAGCTGGGTCAGTGGCTTGGCAGCTTGACAGCGGAAGCCCACACACTGTTACCTGTGGCGATGGCTGGTCTGGTCATAGCGGTTGGGGGAGCACACAAATTTGTCAGACGAAATGCGTAATTTCGTTCTGGGTATGCAGCAGAAGATTAGAGTGGAGAGACAACCGTCTGCCGAGGACGGTTTTTTTTGTTGAATGAAATCGTCTCATGTAGTGAACATTGAGGAACAAGCGACGGATCAATACCTTTAGGGTAATACATAAAAAGAGCAGCGACGAAATGCGACATCAAGTATAGTTTTTTGCAAAAACATGGGCTACACTAGAGGAAGGTCTACAAAAGCTGGTCATCATGAAACGGCGAATTCGTTGAAGCTTATAACCTACATAGCCTAATTGATATAAGAGGTGATTGCAGATGAAGATGAGAAATGAACAAGCGATCGGCATATTTATCGTGGCAGCAGGTATCATTATTTTGCTTGGTAAGCTTGGGGTGTTTGGCTTTATTGGACGCCATTTCTGGCCTTTGCTTCTATTGCTGCCGGGAATTGCTCTACATGCCCTGTACTATGCAAGAGTTACTCCTACGTGGTCACTTGTTCCCGCAGGGATATTAACGGTGTATGGTATTTTGTTCGGAATTACGAACACATGGGGCGGAGGGCTTATGAGCAGCCTCTGGCCGGCATTCTTGCTGGGCATTGCCGTTGGTTTACTCGAGTACGGACTTGCTGAACGCTATAAACCAGAGTTTGTGCTTCCTGCAGCATGGGGCATCGGTGCTTTGTCCATTGTCTTATTCGGATTCACCCTGCTTCATACCGGAATTGTTTATGTGCTGGCGATCCTTTTGATTTTGGGCGGAGTCTGGTTGCTGCTTGGACGCGGGCGCGGGAGGAAGGGCTGGTAACATTGCCCGACCTTGCTCCAAGCGAAATATCTTGATTTTTAGCTATGATCAACTATAATATAAGGGATAAAGACATGCGTCGGGATATCACCGACGCTTATTTTGGGTGAGTAACCTGCAGAAATGCGGGAAGTTTAGTAGATAAGAATTGAAATTGGAAAGGATATGGATACAAACCATGCATTCAAGAGAACACATTCGCAATATTGCGATTATTGCCCACGTCGACCACGGGAAAACAACGCTAGTCGACAAGTTGCTCCAGCAATCCGGTACTTTCCGTGATCACGAAACGGTACAGGAGCGCGCAATGGACTCCAACGATTTGGAGCGTGAACGCGGTATTACGATTTTGGCCAAAAACACGGCTATAACTTATAAAGATTACCTGATCAACATTGTAGATACACCAGGACACGCCGACTTCGGTGGTGAAGTAGAACGTATCATGAAAATGGTTGACGGCGTATTGCTCGTTGTCGATGCTTATGAGGGCTGTATGCCACAAACGAAGTTTGTACTTCGTAAAGCACTGGAGCACAACCTGACTCCAATCGTTATTGTAAACAAAATTGACCGTCCAGCGGCTCGTCCGGCTGAGGTTATTGATGAAGTACTTGACCTGTTTATCGAACTGGGTGCCAGCGATGAGCAGCTTGAATTCCCTGTTGTATATGCTTCCGCATTGAACGGAACATCCAGCATGGAAGACGACCCTGCCAAACAAGATGACAACATGATGGCGATCTACGACACCATCGTAAGTCATATCCCTCATCCAACAGAGAACGTTGAAGAGCCACTGCAATTCCTCGTTACGCTGATGGACTATAATGAGTACCTCGGACGTATCGCTATCGGTCGTGTAAACCGCGGTGTGATTCGTCAAGGCCAATCCGTTACTGTTATTATGCGTGATGGCAAAAGCAAAACAGCTCGTATCGAGAAACTGTTTGGTTTCCAAGGTCTGAAACGTGTTGAGACAGAGGAAGCTGGCGCAGGTGACATCGTTGCGATCGCGGGTATTAAGGATATCAACATCGGTGAAACAATTGCTGATCCGAACAACCCTGAAGCTTTGCCGGTTCTGAAAATTGACGAGCCAACACTGCAAATGACATTCCTCGTAAACAACAGTCCATTCGCAGGCCGTGAAGGTAAATGGGTAACTTCCCGTAAACTGCGTGAGCGTTTGTTGAAGGAATTGGAAACTGACGTATCCCTGCGTGTTGAAGAAACAGAGAGCCCAGATGCGTTTATCGTATCCGGACGTGGTGAGCTTCACCTCGGTATCCTGATTGAAAATATGCGTCGTGAAGGATATGAGCTTCAAGTATCCAAACCGGAAGTTATCGTCAAAGAAATTGATGGTAAGAAAATGGAACCTCTTGAGCGCTTGTTGATTGATATCCCTGAAGAAAGCATGGGTTCCGTCATGGAAAGCCTGGGTGCACGTAAAGCAGAGATGGTTAACATGGTCAACACGGGTAGCGGACAAGTACGTCTGGAGTTCCTGATTCCTGCACGTGGTCTGATTGGATACAGCACCAACTTCTTGACATTGACTCGTGGTTATGGCGTAATGAACCATGCATTTGACAGCTACGCTCCAGTCGTATCCGGTCAAGTGGGTGGACGTCACCAAGGTGTACTGATCTCAACTGAAACGGGTACATCTACGTTCTATGGAATGATGGGTGTTGAGGATCGTGGTACGCTCTTCCTTGAGCCAGGAACAGAAATTTACGAAGGTATGATCGTTGGGGAGCATACGCGTGACAATGATATCGTTGTCAACATCTGCAAAGAAAAACAACTGACTAACGTTCGTTCTTCTGGTAAAGATGACACAGTTAAAATTAAAACGCCGATTATCTTCTCGTTGGAACAGGCGCTTGAATATCTGAATGAAGATGAATATTGTGAGATTACACCGAAATCTATTCGTCTTCGTAAGAAGATCCTGAACAAATCCGAGCGTGAGCGTGCAGAGAAACAACGCAAAATGGCTCAAAATAACGCTTAATCATAACTAACAAAAAATAGTATGTATAAGTTAACGTTTGATGGGCCCGGTAAGTAATGAAAGCTTGTGGAGCTAAAGTAGTGTAGGGATCAGAATCGATTCTGAAGAAGCGAAGCGTTCGCGTTTATCCCCGGATTTTACCATTGTGTAAATGGATTAAAAAAATCTGGGGATAACAGCGATTGGAAGAACGATCTGAAACCGAAACGGTCACAATAGCACGTACTGGCTCTCTAAGCTGCTAGGGTACTACCAGCAACCGGTTTACTTATACAAGCATGAACAACGAAAGGAGCTGACTGTGCATGCAAGCATGGTTCGCATCACACCCGATCGTAGCCTACATCGTCATCTTTGTGCTGATTACTTACGTATATAATAAGGTGTTTCGGGTACGTCAGAAATTGCCGCTTGTTAAGGAAATCTTTCTTTATCTATTGATGGCGATGGGCACATTCATGCTTCTTATTTTTCAGATCGATAAGCTCCCAATTATTCAATGTTTGCTGGTAGCCGTCGGTTTGATGCTGTTAGTGCGAGTGCGCTATTTCATCGAAGGTCGTCAAAAGAAAAAGGCGGAAGCTGCCGCCAGAAATTCATAAAATCTGTCTCTGTACAGTCCATCCGTTTTCCTTCGGGAAAGCGGTTGTCTTTTATTTGGACCAAAACAGATGTGATAAAGGTGTTGAAGATATGAACTCGAATTCGAACGGACTGCCTCCGCGTAGACAGGCACCAGCCAAATCCGGAGCTTCAGGGTCTAACAACAGTAAAGGTAAGCCACCGAAAAAGAAAAAGCGGGTGCGCACATTTGCCAAATTCGTTTTGAGCCTTTTGGTGATTGCCATCATTGTAGGTGGGGGATATCTCTACTGGGTATACAACCAGGTGGCGGACACCGGCATTGATAAACCAGTGCCTCCAGGGATGTCGGCCAAGACTAAGCCCATTACCATGCTGCTGTTGGGTACAGATAACCGTCCTGAAACCGGAACGTATCTGTCCGATGTTGTTATGGTAGCAGCCATGAACCCGGATACCAAAACGGCCACAATTGTTTCCTTGCCGCGTGATACGCGGATAGAACTTGAAGGGTACAAGGCAAATAAACTGAACTCATACTATCCTAAGTTTAAAGCCCAGGAGAAGACCTCCGGTAAGAATGCTGAGGATCAGATGAAAGAAATGATGGGCAAGTATTTTGACGTCGATATCAATTACACAACGGTGCTTAACTTCCAGGCATTCCGCGATGCCGTTGATGCCGTGGGTGGTGTGGATGTGACGGTCGACAAAAATATGTGTTACCGGGATACGGCCGACAATACAGATATTAATCTGATTGCGGGTGATCAGCATCTGGACGGCAAGCAAGCACTCGATTTTGTACGCTACCGCAAATCCAACTGTGATCCCAAAACGGATGAATCCAATGACTTTGACCGTAACAAGCGTCAAAATCAGGTACTGAACTCCATGCTGGATCAGATGAAGTCACTTGGTGGTGTGACGAAGATTAGCAAAGTCATTGGTGCGATTGATGACAATATGACAACCGACGTGGAATCCGAACAGATGAAAAACTTTATTGCTACGTATTGGAACATTTCCAAATCGGATGTGCACTATACGCCTGTAACCGGGGACTGGAGAAGCCCTTATGTTTATGTGAATGAGACGGAGCTGGCCAATGCGAAGCAAGCCTTGCAGGACACGCTCTCAGGCAAAGTAACAGCTACTCCGGCGGCAGAGTAGCTGGGGGATTGGAAGCAAGTTTCCGGGTATGTTATAATTACATCATTCATAGTATCAAGAATTGCATAAAGAAGGTTAGGGAGGGCTGGTTTAATGTCCGAAGCCGTCACACAATTGACTGAATCTCTTTTGCAGCAATTCAAGAACGAAACGTTTGTACTCCTGAATACGGTAGACATTGAATCTGGAGGCCCGACATCCACCGCAATCTCCTGGATCTATGCGGAGAATGCGTCCACGCTTCGGGTCGCTTTGGATCATCGTTCACGTCTTGTGAACAATATGAAACAAAATCCGTTGATTACCGTTACGGTATTTGGAGAAGAAACGGTTTATGCCATCAATGGACGTGCTTCTGTTCGACAGGACCCATTGCAGGATGTACCCTTTAATATGTGCTGTTTCGACATCTCCATTGAAGCGGTCAGAAATGCCCTGTTTTATGGAGCCCAGCTATCTTCTATGCCTCAATATGTCAAAATATACGATCAGCGTGCTGCTGAGAAATTAGATGAGCAGGTTTTTGCTGCCATGAAAAAAGCCTAGTGAGAAATCACTGGGCTTTTTGTTGCTTTTTGTCGGTGGTATGCTGCTGCATTTGCTGCTCTTCAGGAGCCTGCTCATCTGGGTTTTGACGGACCTTGACGTCTTTCGGGAGCTGTGGAATAATTCGTCCCACCATATCAGCGAGTTCAGAAGCAAATCCGGATATGGGGTGTCCTTGGCGGATATGCTCACCAATCTCCCTGATTCGTTCGGTAACATCCGCATCAGCGGTAACAATCGAATCAACACCTTCTGGATCTTTGCGCAAAGCTTCTGCAACAGAATATTTAATTGTTCCTACACGAGCACGTTCCAGTTCGCCATCTACGTCAATGCCAACGACCGCTGTATTTCCGAGAATGACGCAATTGGCGTCTTTGACACCTTCCACTTGCTTGGCAAGTGCCTTGAGATGGGTGATTCGATTTTCATTGGTCATGCGGCCTGTCTGGTTATCATCAGCAACGTTCAGTTCATGAACTTCACCCGTATTCTCATTGAAACGGTCAAGGCGTGAAGGATTCATTCGGTCATCCTCTGTGTAGAGCATATGGGATCCATTTTGTTGATCTTGCCGTGTTGTAACATTCCCTCCGTACCCCCTCGCATGAGTTCCTTGCTGCTCTTGAGAGGCATTGCGTGTAGTGTTGTTGCAGCCTGTAAGTATAAAGATCAGAAGCAGCGTACAAACCCAATATCTCATAAATGTTCATCCTTTCTTGGAGTTTTTCAGAATGTTGCAATTATTTTGTCCGAGACGAATACATTTATGTATGGGAGCATGATTGTCCATGCCGCTGCTGAAAGATCACACGATCACAGATGAACTTGGGAATGGAAAAAAAGGACTGCTTGTGCATGGAAAACCTATGATCTAATCCGGCATTCCCGAGTTCACGTTCCAAACCATGCCTTTAACGACGCCGCTTTGGAGGGGATTGAATGAAAAAGATTTTTGTATTGGATACCAACGTGCTTCTGCATGACCCCAATGCCATTTTTGCCTTTGAGGAACATGAGGTAATCATTCCCGCGGTTGTACTGGAGGAAATTGACTCCAAAAAAAGAAATGCTGATGAGATTGGCCGCAATGCCCGAAATGTTTCGAGATTGCTTGATGGTCTGCGTGAACTGGGTCACCTGCACAGTGGAGTTCCTCTCGCCAATGGAGGTAACCTGAAGGTCGAATTGAATCATCGCAGTTTTGTAAGGGTACAAGAAATGTTCGGTGAAATCACCAATGATAACCGAATCCTGGCGGTTGCGCTAAATTATCAAATTGAAGAAAATGAGAAAGAGGTTGTGGAACGGCAGGTTGTGTTGGTAAGCAAGGATGTACTTGTACGTATCAAAGCAGATGTACTCGGTCTGTTCACTCAAGATTACTTGTCCGATCGGACTGCAGGGCTCAGTGAACTATATCCAGGCTATACAGCCTTGAAAGTTCACCCGTCGGTAATCGATGAGTTTTACACATATCGTTTTCTGCCAATTAAACCATTGCAGTTGTCCTATAAGCTGTATCCTAATGAATTTGTGATTCTTAAGGATGAAATGGGTACCAACAAATCAGCGCTGCTAAAGGTAAACACGGAGGGAACCAAACTTGAGCCGCTGTTCCTAAGCAATGATAACGTATGGGGGATTAGTGCTCGAAATGCTCAGCAGCGTATGGCGCTGGAATTACTTCTGAATGACGATATACCACTCGTGACCATTACGGGCAAAGCAGGCACAGGTAAAACCTTACTGGCTCTCGCTGCAGGTCTTCTTAAGGTGGAGGATGACCATAAATATAAAAAGTTATTGATTGCGAGGCCAGTGGTTCCCATGGGGAAGGATATCGGTTATCTACCAGGGGAAAAGGAAGAGAAGCTGAGACCGTGGATGCAGCCCATATATGATAATCTGGAGTTTTTGTTCGATACAAAAAAGGCTGGAGATATCGATAAAATTTTGATGGGTCTAGGCAGTATACAGGTGGAAGCATTAACGTATATTCGCGGACGCTCCATACCTGGTCAATTTATTATTGTGGATGAAGCCCAGAACCTATCACGTCATGAAGTAAAAACCATCGTTTCGCGTGTAGGTGAAGGCAGTAAAATCATACTGATGGGTGACCCTGAGCAAATCGATCATCCGTATCTGGATTCCGCGAGCAATGGTCTGACCTATGTTGTGGAACGATTCAAACAAGAGGGCATTAGTGGACATATTATGCTTGAAAAAGGGGAGCGTTCCAAACTGGCTCAATTGGCGGCGGATTTGTTATAAGTTTAAGCGGATATATTTCCCGGGAAAATATAGAAAAAGATCGGCTCATTGGAGCCGGTCTTTTTTTTGCTGAAATATTTAAAAAGAGTTATTGCACAGACCTATGTATTCTCTTAGTATGCAAAATCTCAAAAATATGTTTTTTGGCAGGATAGGACAGGAGTACTACTTTTTTGTTACAATAAATTTTACAGGAAAAATATAGGGAGCGAGGAGGAGAGTTAATGAAGCGTAGACATCAGGTTGTTTTATTTGCAGTGCTGCTGCTTTCATTGACGATCCTGTCTCCAAGCTTTGATTTTAGAGGAGTACAACAGAACCAGGATCAAGATCAGGAGAATGATGCCTTTCCCAATACTGTAACCCGTAGTGAGAATCAACAGGCGCCGGTTGAAATTGTCGTTTCGATGTCTGAAAGTGAGTTTCAGGTGTTCTCTGCAATCGCAAAACAAGTTGCTGCCGCGCGGGTGGTGAAAATCAATCTACGGAATCTGGCATCGGATACATATAAGAAGGTACTGGATAACGAGCTTGCTGTAGGGGACAGCGGGGATGTAATCCTGCTTAATAGTGAGGAAATTCAGGGTTACGACAAAAGAGGGCATCTGTACCCTTTAAATGCAACAACATTGTCGAAGGCGCTTGGTGACTCGGTATCTCCATTACGGGAGAAGACAGAGTGGAATGGTTATCAATGGGGAATGCCATTTGATTTCGATCCTTACGTTCTCGCATCACGGTCCAAATCTCTTGCTGATGCAGGATTGGAACGGTTACCACAAAACCTGGATGAGTGGACGAGGGTTATTAATCAAATGGAGAATAAGAGCCAGAAGATACTTGCGATCAACATCGATGATGCTTATGCCGCAGATGCTTGGTTAAATGAGTTTGGGTCTGGAGTCGCTCCGAGTGCGTTAAGAAGGGAAACAGAGTCGCATACAGCTGGAGGATATGAACAGGTGCTGCAGGTACTAAACGGGGTTCAGCCGTATATACATGTTCAAAATACCGACCCGGATTTTGCTGATAAAGACATGCAGGAAGAAGCGTTAATGGTGGTGACACCTTTTTCCCAACTGGTGAACAATGATCTGGCAACTGAAGATCGTCTACCGAATCGGATTATGTTTAAACCCCTTGCACCTGTAACATCCAGAAGTTTCGTAATTACGTCGGGTTCACATGAAGCAGAGCAGGCCAGTCGATGGATTGAGGGCATGACCTCCAATTCCGTGCAATCAGACTGGTACCAGCAAGCTCATCATTTGCCTGGTCAACAGCAGCAATTGAACACAGCGTCCCAAAAGCTTTCAGTCGAAGGGCAAATAATGAGTGGTAATGGTCAGGAATGGTTTTTGTCCAAAACATCTAAAACCCCTGTGATGGATAACCCGGAGCTGGTATTACAATATAATAAGAAAGTTCAACAGTTTCTTCAGGGAGAGATTTCTGCGAATCAGTATGTGAATGACATTTCAAAAATGCAGCAAACATCAAAATGATATGGCGAGTTTAACTTCAAGTACCCCTTTACTTGTCGATACATCTGTAGCTTTCACGAAGGACAGAATTTTCTGCGGGTAGAAACCAAGATCAAATTCCTTTTCAAGCATACGTCTTGTCGTATCAGGTAGTTCCAATTGGTTGAAAACAAGCTTATCTACATGAAAACGGATCGAATTCTGAGGTTCATTTTCTACCGTATAATGACCCTCAATACTGAGCTGTAACTGATCACGCTGTCCGGAGGCTGTAATTCGGTCCTCGTCAAACTGAAAGGCAAAATCCTCGAAGATCGGGTTCTGTTCACGCAGGAATTGATTCAGATCGTCTTGTCCAATCTGAATGGTATAGGCTGTTCCGGTTGTGGAAATTCCGCCATTCTGTTCTTGTATAAACTGAGGGAGATTTTGCATGGCTGTTGCTAGTGCTCTGAAATAACGTTTGACCTCATAAATGCCAACATTTTCCCAATAAATGGTCAATTCCTCCATTAACTTCTGAATGGCTGCCGGGTTCCCACTTGCCGAAACTTGTCCGTCTACTTCCTTCTGCAATGCAACCACACGCTCTCGCTGTCTTACCAAATTAGTCTTTAGTTCGTCCAGCTCAGCCGTGGTCTGACTTATTTTCGTTGAAGTTTCCTGCATGCTGCGATAACGGTCCTGATATTTGCTTAGCACTGCCTGATCTCTGCCAATAATAATTTGGTAGTAGTCAAATAAGATAAACAAGTCTTTGAACGATCTTGCCCCCAGGACCGTCATGAGAAGGCTGTCTCGTTCTCCGGTGTAATACGACCTTACTACAGCGCCTGCCCGATCTTGCTGAATATGTATTTGATCTTCCTGTTCCTGGAGCTGAACATTCAATTCTTCCTGCTGTTGATTGAGTTCCTTCTGCCTTACGGCAATACGTTCAATTTCGTGATCGATTTCCACGATGGACAGACTCTTCTGCAAAATTTCACGTGTTTCCTCAGGTGAAGGTTCACCATAGGCATATGCCGATGTAGGTTGACCAAATAGTAGTGTGCATAGGATTAGGGCACAAATGCTATATCGACGGTTCACCGTATCATTCTCCTTTCCTTCAAGTACAATATTCATTGTACAGGCTTCTGTCTTCCAGACAATATATGAAATGAAATCTTGAAATATCCTTAGTGGTTACATAACTCTCAAAACAACCCATTAATCAGACAGCCATAAAGGAAAAACAAAAAAGCGAAACGGCTTATGGCCGAATCGCTTTGATGCTGTTGGCGGATTAAAGCGGCAACCCCATTTGGAACACAGTCCAGTAGCTGAACCCTGTGAAAGTAACGATCATATAACCCCAGAAGAGCAATATGTACGTTCTTTCGGTGAATTTTAAATACCCCAAAATGACGAAAAACGCAGTCTGCAGGAAAAAAAGCAAAGCCATCTCGACCAAATCTCCCGCAAAAGCCATCAGGCCAATCGTTAGCGTGAAGAACCCGAGTACCCGAAACATGCGTGCCACGGTTAGTCCTCCTCTCTATGTACGATCATAGATTGTCTACACAACATTATACCGGGAAAGGAAAAAGGTGTAAACAGAATTGGATATGAAAGCGAATTCTTTTTTATCGAATCCGTGAGCAAATAGGTCACCTTTTCCATATGTAAGGTATGAGTGCTCGCAAATATGGATATACATTTTAGTATGAAATCAATTCTATGAACTCTATGAGAGGCATAAGAATGAATGAAGCAGCTTTTATACCTAATTCACAAACCGGGAAACCGGTAATGAGGACGGTTATTTTAGGATGTTGTTAGGAGGGTATTATAGCATGACTGCAGTGAGACAGGATGCTTGGAGTACAGAGGACGATTTGATCTTGGCTGAGGTGACTTTGCGGCATATTCGGGAAGGCAGCACACAACTCGCGGCCTTCGAGGAAGTGGGCGAAAAAATAGGCAGAACATCTGCCGCTTGCGGTTTTCGCTGGAACAGCTGTGTGCGTAAAAAGTATGAGTCTGCCATCAGCAATGCGAAGGCACAGCGTCAAAAGAGAAGTTATCTCCGAAAACAGCCAGCTTTGCTTGGACCACAGGTTGCAGCTCTATCTACGCTTGATACGGAAGAAAACCTGTACAAGGCCGATGGAGTTTCAGAAGACTCCTTATCCATTGATGCAGTAATTCGCTTTTTGCGCCAGTGGAAAGGTAATGTTCAGGAAAATGGGCGTCAACTCAAAATGCTCGAAAAGGAACTTCGCGAAAAAGAAGATGAACTCCATGAGCTTCGTTGTGAGAATGACCGTTTATCCAAACAAGTGAATGAAGTACAAACCGATTACCGTGTCGTAAATGATGATTACAAGGCATTGATTCAGATCATGGATCGTGCACGCAGGCTTGCTTTTCTGGCTGAAGAAGATGAGGAACTAAAAACTCGTTTCAAAATGGATGCCAACGGCAATCTGGAACGAATTGAATAACGGATCAAGTTGTAAGAATGACGATATTTGATCAGGCCCGTCACATCTCCGTTACAAACGGCAGGTAAGACGGGTTTTTTGTTTGAATTATTTGTTCTATTATATATAGATGTAATTATTGAGAGTGGAAGAGGGATGTCTCATGGTGATCGACATTGTAGGAGCTGGCTCACTTGGTCTTTTATATGGAGGAAAGCTTCAGGCTGGAGGTTATTCTGTGCGGTTTTGGACAAGGACGCCTGAACAAGCGGAAGAACTGCGTGTACGCGGACTAACGATTACAGAGCAAGGGAAGAAGACTAAATTGCTTCCTCAACATATTCAGGCCTATCCAATAACCGAATGGTCTGCTCACTGGCATGATCAACCTAGTGATTGGCTTCTCCTCATGGTTAAGCAGACAAGTATAGATGATGTTATTCATATCATGGAGACGATGAAAGATTATAACATTAACATTGTCTGCTTCCAGAACGGGATGGGTCATATAGAGAAGATACAAGCTGCCCTGCCGCTGTCCAGCATATACCGGGCAGTAACTACAGAAGGTGCCAAGAGGGTGCAGTACGGGGTCATACGGGCTGGTGAGGGACAAACCTGGTTTGGTAGAGATGTACATACGAAAGAAATAGAGAAAGACACCTCAAAGAATCTGGAAGAAGTTCGGTTGGAGGCACTATTGCGGCAGGCAGGATTTAACTGTACAGCGTCGAATCAAATCGATAAGCTGATATACAGGAAGCTTCTGATCAATGCTGTCATTAATCCACTCACCGCGATATGGAGAATACCCAATGGAGAATTGCTTCAGAATGATTATCGCTTAAGGGTCATGCGTCGTTTATATGATGAAGCTTTAGCCATTTACAAGGCGAGCGATATTATGGTGGGTACCGACATGTGGGAGGAAATTCTATCCGTTTGTCGATCGACGGCTTCGAATACATCCTCGATGCTCGCAGATGTTATGCAAGGACGGCGCACCGAAGTAGAATCCATCAGTGGGCAAATGGTACAACTGGCGCATCGGTGTAGGTTGACTGCTCCACAGCATGAATTAATGCTTCATCTGATCGAAGGAATTAGGCCGGAAGGAGTGAGTTAATGGGTTTTTTTATTGTGCTGAGCATACTACCGTTTTTTCCGTTTCTTATTGTGTACTGGGTCATGTATGGGTGGAAAAAGGATAAACGAGCTTCACTTCGCACCGCAATGGATGTCACCACGGTTTTTCTGATTTTCTCGGTTTCGGCGTTATTCAACTTAACATTTGATTCGAATTTTGGATTTTATTTAACCATGATACTCATACTAATTGCACTTGGATTGATTGGAGGGGCTCAAAATAGGTTGAAAGGAAAGGTCGATGGGGGTCGAATGTTCCGGGCCGTTTGGCGCATGGCCTTTGTAATGATGAGTTTTGGGTATGTCTTGTTTACTATATTTGGCTTATTTAGATACTTAATGAAACAGATGTAAGGTTACATAACGCAAAACGGCCAAAAAATGTGTCGATTTTGTCGAAAACTGAAAAAAACATTACTTTCTGAAAAAGTAATGTAGATTTTTTTGACCGGTGGTTGTATAATCTATAAACATAAACCACATCAATTTAGGGGGAAAGTGTTAGATGAAAAGGAAAAGTCTATTAGTCCTTTTGACGCTGATTCTGGCGTTCGGTACCGTACTTGCAGCGTGCGGATCGAAAAATGAAGGCACAACAAGTAACACGGGAACTGGCTCTGCAGGCGAGGAAAGCGGTCTCGCAAAAGATCAAGTGCTGAAAATTAACCTGACAGCTGAACCTCCTACGTTGGACCCGGCTCAGGCAAAAGACAGCCAAACCAACACTGTTCTGAAATTCTTGTATGAAGGTCTTGTACGCATCGATGCTGATGGTAAAGAAGCACCAGGCGTTGCAAAAGACTGGACAATTTCCGAAGATGGTTTGAAATATGTGTTCAACCTGAATCCGGATGCGAAATGGAGCAACGGTGATGCAATCACTGCTGAAGACTTCGTTCGTTCTTGGGAACGTGCATTGAAACCGGAAACGGCTTCCCCGTACGCATACCAATTGTACTACATCAAAGGCGCTGAAGGTTACAACCTCAGCAAAGACGAAACATACAAAGGTACTAAAATCACAGATTTCTCCCAAGTGGGTGTAAAAGCTACTGATGAGCACACACTCGAAGTAACGTTGGAAAACCCAACACCTTACTTCTTGGGTCTGACAGCATTCTACACGTACTACCCAGTACACCAATCTGCTGACACAAACGATAAATTCTTCACAGACTACAAAAACATGATCGTTAACGGACCATTTGTAATGGATCAATACGCTAAAGGTCAAAAAATCGTAGTTAAGAAAAACGAAGGCTACCACGCAGCTTCTGACATCAAATTGTCTGAAATCAATATGTCCCTGACAAGCAGCAGTGCTTCCGAGCTGCAAGCTTATAAGTCCGGACAACTGGATTACACTGGTGCACCTAACGGTGAAATTCCAACCGACCAAATTCCTTCTGTAAAAGCAGAATTGCCGGATGAATTCAAAGCGACTGGTATTGCAAGTACGTACTACTACCAGTTCAACGTTAATGAAGCTCCATTTAACAATGCTAAAATCCGTAAAGCTTTCGCAATGTCGATCGAGCGTCAATTGATCGTTGACAAAGTTACACAAGGTGGACAAGTTCCAGCTTACGGCTTTGTACCTCCAGGTATCCGCGGTGAAAACGGCGAATTCCGTGATGAGCACAAAGACGACTACTTCACTGAAAATGTTGAAGAAGCTAAAAAATTGCTTGCTGAAGGTATGAAAGAAGAAGGCTACACAACTTTGCCAGCTGTTACATTGATCTACAACACTAGTGATGCTCACGCGAAAATCGCGCTTGCTGTTGCTGACATGTGGAAGAAAAACCTTGGTGTTGACGTGAAAACGGAAAACCAAGAGTGGGGCGTATTCCTTGAGAACCGTCAAAACCAAAACTTCCAAGTAGCTCGTGCAGGCTGGTCTGCAGACTACAACGATCCGTACAACTTCTTGGAAATGTGGACTACTGGAAACACAAACAATGATTCCAAATTCAGCAACGAACAGTACGACAAAGATGTTAAAGACACTGTAAAATCTGCTGATCCAGCTGCACGTATGGCTGCATTTGCTGATGCTGAGAAAATCCTGATTCAAGATGAAATGGGCGTAATGCCGATTTACTACTACACTAACGTATCTTTGACTAAGCCTTACCTGAAAGGCGTACAACTTGATTTCAGTGGAGCAATTGACTTCACTCGTGCATATCTGGAAGAGAAATAAGTTGTTCTGAAGTCTATATGATTACTTCGGGATATATATGTGGAATTCCATATATATCCCGATTTTTTTGTATGTGCACCGATTTTCCTTATAATTCTTGAAATTTCCGATAAATGGATTGGACTTTATTCATGTCTAATTCTACAATCGATTTGTATACAAAATATTGTTTTTGGAGGTGTGCAAGGGTTGGTTAAGTACGTGCTGAAAAAATTGCTATTTATGCTGCTATCGCTTTTCATACTCGCATCAGCAACCTTCTTCCTGATGAAGGCCATTCCGGGTGACCCTTTTACATCCGAGAAAAAAGTATCGCCTGAAATTCGGGCACTACTGGAAGAGAAGTATGGGCTGGACAAACCGATGTATGAACAATACCTGAAGTATATGGGTGGAATTCTCAAAGGTGATTTTGGTGTTTCGATGAAATATCTGAATCAAGAAGTAACCGACATGATCACTCAAACGTTTACAGCATCTCTGAAACTGGGGATCTTCGCTATTGTGATCTCTGTCGTTGTTGGGGTTTTGCTAGGACTTATCGCTGCGGTTTACCATCGTAAGCTGATAGATGATGTCACGATGATCCTCGCGGTAATTGGTATCGCGGTACCGAGCTTCTTGCTCGCATCCCTGCTTCAATACGTTTTCGCCTTCAAACTGGGTTGGTTTAACGTTATGGGATTCGACGGACCGCTTGACTATGTACTTCCGGTTGCGGCATTGTCTGCATCCCCGATTGCCTTTATCGCACGTTTGACGCGTTCCAGCATGCTCGAAGTACTGCACGCGGATTACATCAAGACAGCAAAAGCCAAAGGTCTGAAATGGCCTGCAATCATGTTTAAACACGTTATTCGTAACGGTATTCTTCCCGTTGTAACTTATGTAGGTCCGATGACAGCTAACATCATCACGGGTTCCGTCGTTATTGAGCAAATCTTTAACATCGGGGGAATTGGTAAAGTATTCGTAGAGAGTATTACGAACCGGGATTATACAATGATCATGGGGATTACGATTTTCTATGGTATCCTCCTGATGTTGGCACGTTTCCTTACAGATATCGCATATGTGCTGATTGATCCTAGAATTAAGCTGGAAAGCCGGAAGGGGGCATAACGTTGTCTGGCACGAACAATAACAATAAAGAAACGGCGAACACTGCCCTGGATAGTCAGGCAGCGGTGAAATCGCAAGAAAGTGTATCGTTATGGAAAGACGCCATGTACAGACTTGCAACCAACAAGGCCGCGATGATCAGTTTGGGCATTCTGGTTCTTGTTGTCATTTTCTCTTTGATTGGTCCAACTTCGTTATTCACAAGTTATAATTATTATTCTAATGATTTGCTTAATGCCAATGCAGCGCCAAGTGCGGAGCACTGGTTCGGAACGGACGAGCTCGGTCGTGACGTATGGGTAAGAACCTGGGTAGGTGCACGTGTATCCCTTACAGTAGGTCTGGCCGCTGCCTTGATTGACCTTGTCATCGGGGTAATCTACGGAGCGATTATGGGCTTCTACGGTGGACGTGTTGATGGTATCATGAACAAGTTCTCCGAGATTCTCTATTCCCTGCCTTACATGCTCGTTGTAATCTTGTTGCTCGTTGTTTTGGAACCAAGTCTTACGACAATCATCATTGCCCTTACGATCACAGGCTGGATCAGCATGTCCTGGATTGTACGTGGTGAGATTATGCAATTGAAAAACAGAGACTTTATTCTTGCAGCGCGGTCCATGGGCGCAAGCACAGGACGTCAATTGTTCCGCCACTTGCTGCCGAATGCAGTAGGACCAATTCTCGTAACGCTGACTCTATCTATTCCAAATGCCATCTTTGCTGAAGCGTTCTTGAGCTTCCTCGGATTGGGTGTATCTGCACCGAAATCTTCCCTGGGTTCGATGATCAATGACGCATTGACAGGCTGGACGCTGTATCCTTGGCGGATGTGGTTCCCTGCAGGTCTGATGGTACTTACAATGCTTGCATTTAACTTGCTCGGAGACGGTCTGCGTGACGCACTCGATCCGAAATTACGTAAATAGAAATAGGAGGTGGGATTATGGAGCCAATCTTAACAGTCAAAGACCTAAGCGTGTCATTTACAACACGTTCTGGTGAATTTGATGCCGTTAAAAATGTGAGTTTTGAACTTGGCAAAGGAGAGACGCTGGGGATTGTTGGTGAATCCGGTAGTGGTAAGAGTGTTACCGCCCAAACCATCATGAAGTTGATTCCCTCCCCGCCTTCGAAGGTCAAAAGTGGAGAGATTACTTTTCACGGGCAGAGCCTGCTTGGAAAAACAGATAAACAAATGGAAGCTATTCGCGGTAAAGATATCGGGATGATCTTCCAGGATCCAATGACTTCATTGAATCCTACAATTAAAGTCGGTAAACAAATTACCGAAGTGCTTCGCAAACACCAAAACATGTCCAAAAAAGAAGCGGAGAAACGCGCTCTGGAAATGTTGGAGCTCGTGGGTATCAAAAATGCGGCAATCCGCATGAATCACTATCCACACCAATTTTCCGGTGGTATGCGTCAGCGTGCAATGATCGCTATTGCCCTGGCATGCCGTCCATCCCTTCTGATTGCGGATGAGCCGACAACTGCACTCGACGTAACGATTCAGGCACAAATCCTGGACGTTATGAAGGATATGCAGCAAAAGCTGGGAACTTCCATCATGCTTATTACCCATGACCTTGGTGTTGTAGCCGGTATGTGTGATCGGGTTGTCGTTATGAAGGAAGGCGAAGTTGTGGAAACGGGAACGACAGCTGAAATTTTCAGCAATCCTAAGCATCCATATACGATCAAATTGTTGAACGCCTTGCCTCGTTTGGACGAGCCTAAGAAAGAAAAACCGACTCCAGTTGGTATTATCAAAGGTGCCAACAAGCCGCTAGTTGAAGTAAAGAACTTGAAACAGTACTTCAATTTGGGTAAAGGAAACATTCTCAAAGCGGTTAATGATGTCAGCTTTGATATTTTTGAAGGCGAAACCCTAGGGGTTGTAGGTGAATCCGGATGTGGTAAATCCACAACTGGACGCACGATTCTTCGTCTTTATGAGCCAACGGGCGGAAATGTGAACTTTAACGGAACGGATATCTATAAGCTGTCTCCACGCAAAATGAAAGAAATGCGTAAAGACATGCAGATGATCTTCCAGGATCCATATGCATCACTGAATCCACGTTTCAACGTTATGGATATTATCGGAGAATCACTGGATATCCATGGGCTGGCTTCCAGCGGTAAAGAGCGGAAGAAACGTGTAGAGGAGTTGCTGGATCTCGTAGGCTTGAATCCAAGCCACGCGCTTCGTTATCCGCATGAATTCTCCGGTGGTCAAAGACAACGTATCGGTATTGCCCGTGCGCTTGCAGTGGATCCTAAATTCATCATCTGTGACGAGCCATTGTCAGCACTTGATGTATCCATCCAAGCTCAAGTGGTTAAGTTGCTCGAAGAGCTTCAACAGCGTCTTGGTCTGACTTACCTCTTCATTGCGCATGACTTGTCGATGGTTAAGCATATCAGTGACCGCGTTGCTGTTATGTATATGGGTAAAGTGGTTGAGCTGGCAGAGAGTGAAGAGCTTTACTCTAACCCTGTTCACCCTTACACCAAAACATTGCTATCTGCTATTCCTGTACCTGATCCGGAAGTGGAAGCAAACAAACGCCGCATTTTGCTGCCGGACGAACAGTCTGGACCAATCCAAAATGGAGCAACTGGTCCTGTAAACGATCCGTATAACCTGGAGAATGCTCAATTGATTGAAATTTCCAAAGGTCACTGGGTTTCCGAACCATACGTTTAAGGAATTATATTCCGTTTGGACTTATTGATGTTATTAAACCGCCGGCTTGTTCGGCGGTTTTTTGATTTTTTAGGCGACTTTCTTTTGACGAAGTGGCCTGTAGTTCGGTACAATCAAGAAAGGCTCTTTGAAGCAGAATAGGAGGCAGACCTCATGAAAGGTATTACCGAGGCACTCCGCAGCGGAACACAACTTGCAGAAGATTATATCTGCTCACGTGATGCTGCGCGGGGCCTTTATGAGTATGACATACACTGGGAGTCCGGACTTCACGCGCGTGCCGAGTGGCTGGATCAATCGGAGAACACACGTGTGGATCGCGAGAACCTGGTAGAGTATTTACGTATATATAACAAACGTTTGAATGATCACGAAGCTGTACATCATTCTATTGCACGTTTGGCCGAGAAAGGTACGTTTGTAGTTACTGGTGGGCAGCAGAGCGGCTTGTTGACAGGGCCGTTATTTGTCATCTACAAAGCTGCGAGTGTCGTTGCAGCTGCCCGTGAAGCTGAAGCCAAGCTCCAGCGTCCGGTCGTTCCCGTATTTTGGATCGCTGGTGAAGACCATGACTGGGACGAAGTGAATCACACATATTTGCCCGGTCACAAGGGCGAAATGACCAAGGTCAAGCTGCATGGGCGGTTCGATGGCCGAAATTCGGTGAGCGGGGTCACGATTGAGACGGAACAATGGATGAACGTAATCGAGCAGGTGGAGCATCTTCTGCCGGATACTGTACATAAACCAGGATTAATGGAGATGCTCGTCTCGATCCATCAGTCCAGCTCGAATCTTAGTGATGCCTTTGCGAGAATGGTGTCGGCATTGTTTGGCAGTACTGGACTGGTCCTAATGGATGCTGCGGATTCCGGATTAAGAGAACTGGAACGCCCTGTATTCGAACGATTGATTCGCGAGAATGGTACATTGCGTGAAGCTTATTTGCAGGGTGCTTCGAAGGTACAGGAAGCGGGCTATCCAATGCCGGCAGAAGTCGCTGAAGACGGAGCAAATTTGTTTTATATCCATGATGAAACCCGGTTGCTCCTGTTCCTGAAGGATGGTTTGTACACGGATCGAAAAGGGCTAGTGTCGTTTACAGAAGAACGATTGCTTCAGGAGCTGAGGGAACATCCCGAGCGATTCAGTAATAATGTACTCACCCGCCCGTTAATGCAGGATTCCGTGCTGCCTGTAGCTGCGGTGATATTGGGACAAGGTGAGATTGCATACTGGGGACTGACCAGAACCGCATTCCGCCAGTTCGATCTGCAAATGCCCATCTTGCTGCCGAGGTTGTCCTTCACCATTTTGGAGGATGTCCATCACAAGCACATGAATCAGTACCAGCTCTCTTTCCAAGATGTGCAATATCATATGGAAGAAAAAAGAGAGAAGTGGCTCGCAGGACAGGAAACGTTCCAGGTCGAGGAGCAATTTGAGCAAGTCCAGCAATCCTTTGCTGAGCTTTATCGTCCATTGCTTGATCAACTTGCGCAAATTCACGCTGGACTGGATCGGATCGGTGATACGAATCTGAAAAAGATTAACGAACAGATGCAATATCTGCAAAAGCAAACACAGAAGGCGATCGCGGATAAACATGAGGTTGGCCTCAGACATTGGAACGGCATACAGAACTCGCTCTTTCCTATGAACAAACCACAGGAACGAGTGCACAATGCGCTCTACTACTTGAACCGTTATGGAACCAAGTGGATTCAGGAGCTCATTGAGAGCGGACGTGAATTCCGGGGTCAACATCAAGTGATTGAACTGTAACTGTGTGGTTCAGCAGACCTTTATAATAGAAGAAACACAGATAAACGAGGAGGATGGGCATGACTACACCTGCACTGCAAAACAGTATTGTTAAAGATATGGGACTCGCTTCAGAAGGACACTTGAAAATTGACTGGGTTGAAGCGCATATGCCTGTATTGAACCGCATTCGTCGCCAATTTGAGCAGGATCTTCCTTTCAAAGGATTAAAGGTTGCCATTTGCCTTCACCTTGAAGCCAAAACAGCTTACCTGGCAAAAGTCATTCAGGCTGGCGGCGCAGAAGTGACCATTACACACAGTAACCCGCTGTCAACTCAGGATGATGTATGTGCGGCTCTTGTAGAAGATGGTGTTACAGTGTATGCCAAATACAATCCGGGGCCAGAAGAGTTCAAGCAGCTCCAGCTTCGTGCATTGGAAGTTAAACCCGACCTGATTATTGATGACGGCGGCGACTTTGCAACCATTATCGCTTCCGAACGTCCTGACCTTGCGGCAACGATTCGTGGGGGCGCAGAGGAAACGACAACCGGTATTATCCGTCTGAAAGCTTTGGCGAAAGAAGGACAACTGCAGTTCCCGATGGTTGCGGTTAATGACGCTTATTGCAAATACCTGTTCGACAATCGTTATGGCACAGGCCAATCAGCCTTTGATGGCATTATCCGAACAACCAACCTGGTGGTAGCTGGGAAAAATGTGGTTGTAGCAGGATACGGCTGGTGTGGTAAAGGTGTGGCGATGCGTGCCAAAGGTCTGGGCGCCAATGTCATTGTAACTGAAATCGATCCAATCAAAGCGGTTGAAGCGCATATGGACGGTTTCCGAGTCATGACGATGGTGGAAGCAGCCAAATTGGGCGATTTCTTCATCGCTGTTACCGGCAACAAAGATGTGATCACAGGGGAACATTATGACGTGATGAAAGACGGAGCAATTTTGAGCAATGCAGGGCATTTCGATGTGGAAGTGAATAAACCTGAGCTTGCCAAACGTTCAGAGTCCATCCGCACTGTGCGTCGCAATATTGAAGAGTATCGTTTCAAAGATGGACGTAAAATGTACCTTCTTGCAGAAGGCCGTCTCGTGAATCTGGGTGCAGCTGATGGCCACCCTGCTGAGATTATGGACACGACGTTTGCATTGCAGGCTTTGGGATTGCGTTATGTTAGCGAGAATTACGCTGCATTGGGTAAAACTGTTGTTAACGTACCTTATGAAATTGACCAGCAAGTTGCCAGCTACAAACTGGAAAGCTTGAATATCTCTATTGATTCGTTGTCAGCAGAACAGGAGAAATATTTGGATAGCTGGAAGTTTTAAGGAAACCCAATAATTACAAGCTGATGAACTGATTCAAAGGGTTTAGAATAGTGTATTGATGATATGGCTCATTAGCGATTGTAAGTAGAATAACCGGTACCGGGGAAACGCCTTTGATCCTGAGCAAGAGGATCAAAGGCGTTTTTCTTATGAAGCAAATTGAAAAAAATGAAGTAAGCAAGAAGGGTTTTGATTTTTTAGTGCGAATCTATTATGCTTAGGTGGTGGAAAGTGGGGCAAAGTGGGAGAAACGGGTGAGGAGTGAGTGGGCCAATGTTTATGGGGGAGTTCCAACATAGCATTGATGACAAAGGTCGGGTTATTATTCCGGCCAAATTCCGCGAATCTCTGGGACCGTCTTTCGTTGTCACACGGGGTTTGGACCAATGTCTTTTCGTGTACCCTATGGAGGAGTGGGGGGTCATGGAACAGAAGCTCAAAGCACTGCCCTTGATGAAGTCGGATGCACGTGCGTTTACCCGCTTTTTTTTCTCGGGTGCTACCGAATGTGAATTGGACAAACAGGGTAGGGTAAATTTACCGGGCAATTTACGGGAATATGCCAAATTGGACAAGGATTGTGTTGTTCTTGGCGTGTCGAACCGGGTGGAGATCTGGAGCAAAGGCATATGGGAGAGTTATTTCAATCAATCCGAGGAAGCATTCAACGACATTGCCGAAAAGCTAGTCGATTTTAATTTTGATCTATAAAGTCAGGAGGGGTGCAGGTTGTTTCACCACATAACCGTACTCAAAGAAGAGGCAACAGAGGGATTAAACATCAAGCAGGACGGTATATACGTGGACTGCACTTTAGGTGGAGGAGGACATAGTTCCGTCATTGCTTCCAAGCTCGGTCCAGGGGGAAGGCTTATCGCACTGGATCAGGATGATTGGGCATTGGATAATGCACGCGAGAAGCTTGCTTCCTATGGAGATCGCATCACGCTTGTGAAAACGAATTTCCGTGATCTGGAGCAGGTTCTGAAAGAACTGGATGTCCCAATGAAGGACGGCGTGCCACAGGTGGATGGCATTTTGTACGATTTGGGTGTGTCATCGCCTCAATTCGATGAAGGAGAACGTGGATTTAGTTACAATCACGATGCTCCGCTGGACATGAGGATGGATCAGGATGCATTTCTGACAGCCAAAGAGATTGTCAACGAATGGCCTGAAGAGGAGATTGCCCGAATTTTATATCGTTATGGTGAAGAAAAGTTTTCAAGAAGAATTGCCCGCGTCATTGTGGAAAAACGAAGCCAGGCTGTTATCGAGTCCACAGGAGAGCTAGTGGAATTGATTAAGGAAGGCATCCCGGCTGCTGCTCGCCGTACAGGTGGACATCCGGCGAAGCGCAGTTTTCAGGCTTTGCGGATTGCAGTGAATGATGAGCTGGGTGCGTTTGAGGAAGCATTGCATCAGGCGGTTCGGTGTCTTGCACCAGGTGGACGTGTATCTGTTATTACCTTTCACTCGCTTGAGGATCGGATTTGCAAGCAAATATTCAGCAGTTATCTGGAGAAGTGTACGTGCCCGCCTGACTTTCCGTTATGCGTGTGCGGCGGTAAAGGTGTACTGCGTTTAGTCAACAGAAAACCGCTGATTCCGACGGATACGGAACTGGCCGAGAACTCCCGTGCACGTTCAGCTAAACTGCGCGTAGCCGAGAAACTGTAAACCAAGAGCGAAGGAGAGAGTCTTTGTATGGCATATACACGTGGTAACCTTGCAGTGAAAGAAAAAGCAACCCAAGAACGTGTGACGCAGCAGCGGTACAAGGAAACCACCAAAGTGGTGACTCGTCGTACGGGTCTTCCTGCACGAGAGAAATTCTTGTACCTGATGACATTGATCGTCTGTATCGTTATCGGTGGTGCACTGATGTGGCGTTATGCTCATATCTATGATCTGAACAAGCAGGCTCAGTCTACGTTGTCCGAGACGAGAGAAGCGGAGAAAACCATCGCAGACCTGCAGGTTGAAAAGGAAAGACTGAACAATTTGGTTATTGAAAATGCACGCAAACTTGGCTATGTAGAAGCGTCCGGCAAAGACGTTATAATCGTGCCTCGTTCAACAGGTGTAACGAGCTCACAGGATACAGAGTCGTCTTCGGATACAGCAAGTAAGTAAAGAGGTGTACCGATGGTAAAAAGAATAAAGATGCGCACGCTGCTTATAGGGGGATGTATTACCCTCTTTTTTCTTGTACTGATAACCCGAATCTTTTTTATTCAAGTTGTAAATAGCAGTACCTGGCAAGGATATGCCTCCGAGCTGGTGGAACGTGAGCAGACGATTAAGGCAAGCCGAGGGTCTATTACGGATCGGAACGGCAACATTCTGGCAACAGATGCGCCAGCATATACGGTATCGGTCAATCCCGAGATGATCAATGAACTTGGGATTGAAGATGTTGTCACGACAAAACTGTCTGCAATACTTGGCAAGAATGAAAGTGAAATGCGTGCTTTGGTGACTGCCAAAGATAAAAAAGGGAAATTTTACAAACAGCGCGAGGTGCGAAGTGAGGGTTATAAAATCAGCCCGGAATTGGCAGCTAAAGTAACTGCGCTGAGGGAAGAACTGAAGGAAGAGTACAAGGCTCAGAACGCCATCGTAATGGCACAGGAATCGAAGCGGTTTTACCCCGAAGAGACGCTTGCATCGCATCTTCTGGGTTACATGAGTCGTGACGGTAAAGCTGTAAACGGGCTTGAAGTTTCGTATGATGAAGAACTGACGGGCACTGATGGTTACCTGAACTACCAAAAGGATGCCAAAGGCATCAAGCTTCCTGATTCTCAGGATAACTATCTTCCACCACAAAACGGAAATAACCTGAAGCTGACGATTGATGATACCATTCAATTTTACATTGAAGATGCCATTAAGGAAGCAGTTGCTCAGTATAATCCGCTCAGTATGACCGTCATTGCAGCAGATCCAAACACGATGGAAATATTGGGCATGGCGAACTGGCCGAATTTTAATCCCAATACGTACTGGGAAACCCCGGACCAAAAAGATTTCATTAACCATGCGACACAGTCCATCTACGAACCAGGCTCAACATTTAAGATTGTTACATTGGCTGGTGCTGTAGAAGAGAAGCTGTTTGATCCAAACGCGACGTTTGAGTCCAAACGGATCAACATTGGGGGATTTTCGATTAGTGATAATGGCCACGCTTATGGTCAGATTTCCTATCTCGAAGGCGTCAAACGTTCAAGTAACGTTGCCTTTGTTAATCTCGGTTACAACATGCTTGGCGGCGAACGTCTGCGTCATTACATAGACGAATTCGGATTCGGCCAAAAAACGGGAATTGATCTGCCGAGCGAGTCTGCTTCACCGATCAAACCATTGGTTTATAAGTCCGAAATTGCAACAGCAGCCTATGGTCACGGTTTGGTTCAAGTAACCCCGATTCAGCAGGTGGCTGCCATCTCAGCCATTGCCAACGGCGGGAAACTGATGGTTCCACATCTGGTGAAGGAAATCATCAATCCAAATGACGGAACAACTGAAGTGACCAAACCAAAAGAGGTTCGTCAGGTCATCTCCAAGGAATCTGCAAAACTGGTAAGTGGCTATTTGGAACAAGTTGTAGCAGACCAGCAGATCGGTACTGGGCGTAACGCCTATATAGAAGGATACCGGGTGGCCGGTAAAACGGGTACAGCAAGAAAATGGGTGAACGGGGAATATAGTAAAACCAAAGACGTCGTTTCGTTTATCGGATTTGCTCCTGTAAACAATCCAAAAATTGCGATGCTGGTCGTCATTGACCAACCGAGTGGAACCAACATTGGTGGTGGGGCTGCAGCTGCTCCTGTATTCAAAAAGATTGTCAGTCAAACTCTGCAATATATGGGTGTTCCGAAAGATACAACAAAGACCTCGGACAAAAAGGCAGCTACCATCGTTCAGACGAAGACTCCTGACTTGACTGGGAAAACAGCCAAACAGGCTAGAAGCCACCTTCTGAACGCAGGAATTGCTTACGAGACCCTAGGGAAGGGCGAGAGTGTTATTCGTCAGTACCCTGCGGCAGGCGAATTTATGAACCCAGGTCAGAGAATCTATCTGCTTACGGAAGACAGCAGCAGTATGAAAGTTCCTGATCTCACAGGCGAATCGCTTCGGGATGCCATGGAAGTTCTTTCACTCATGAAAGTGGGAGTGATTGTCAAGGGTGAGGGTTATGTCGTGAGTCAAAAGGAGCAGGTCTCCGGGGAACAGCGGACCATACAGCTCACATTGCAGACTGCCAAGGCCGCAGTAACCGGCATAGCGGATGAAGATCCTGAGTCTTCAGATGTTGCATTGGAGGAAGAGGGGACAGCAGAAGAGTCCAGCAAGACAGAAGAAACGGGGAACTCGGATGGAACCGAGGCTCCAACCAATGAGACGGACTCGTCTTCTGGTGCCGCGATTGATCCGGTCCTCCCATAACCATTGAATTTATAGCTTGTTCTAACCCCCGGTTGTCCCGAATATTCATGAATGAACGAGGTCATGATTTTGGGACGAGTGGGGGGATCTTTTCGTGAAGGGTTCAAGTGTAAATTTACGGCGCAGGCTGTTATGGAGTTTGCTCATTTTGGTATTGTTATTTTCGGCCCTGGTGATCAGGCTTGCTTATGTACAACTCGGGAAAGGCCCGGAATTGTCTGCGAAAGCGGAGGAGTCCTGGCGGCGGAACATTCCATACTCAGCCAAACGGGGAGAGATCCTGGATCGCAATGGTACCTCTCTTGCCTATAATGTAACTACACCGACGATTATGGCGATTCCGGCTCAAGTGAAGGAAGCGGAAACTACAGCGAAGGCACTAGCCCCTTTACTTGGAATGACTGAAGAGAAAGTGCTGGCAACCATCAAGAAAAGAGAACTGATTGTACGACTACAACCCGGCGGCCGCAAAATTACGATGGAGAAAGCTCAGCGCATTCGTGATTTGAAGCTTCCGGGTATCGTTGTTGCAGAGGATAATAAACGATTCTATCCTTATGATGATCTGGCCGCTCACATTCTTGGTTTTACGGGGATTGATAACCAGGGATTGACTGGGGTGGAAAAAAGGTATGATGAGAAGTTGACCGGTTTAAATGGCAGTGTGTCCTACTTGTCCGATGCGGCCGGAAGGCTTATGCCGGGCTCATCTGAGAAGTATGTGGAACCAAGAGATGGTCTTAACCTGGAGCTGACGATCGACAAATCGATCCAATCCATTATGGAAAGGGAACTGGATCAGGCCATGGTCAAATTCCAGGCAAACTCCGCTCTGGCTATCGCCATGAACCCGAAGACGGGTGAAGTCCTCGGCATGGCCAGCAGACCAGGGTATGAACCAGCGGATTACCAGCAGTATCCGTCTGAAATCTATAACCGGAATTTACCGATATGGATGACATACGAACCGGGTTCAACTTTTAAAATCATTACTTTGGCGGCAGCATTGGAAGAGAAGAAGGTGAATCTGCAGCAGGATCAGTTCTTTGATCCAGGATATGTTGAGGTTGGAGGTGCCCGGCTGCGCTGCTGGAAAAAAGGCGGCCATGGGAGTCAAACCTTCCTGCAAGTCGTGGAAAACTCCTGCAATCCCGGGTTTGTCGCTCTAGGTCAAAAGCTAGGTAAAGAGTCGTTGTTTTCTTACATCAAAGACTTTGGATTTGGGACCAAAACAGGTATTGATCTGAGCGGCGAGGCAAGTGGTATCTTGTTCAAGCTGTCTCGTGTGGGTCCTGTGGAGCTTGCGACAACAGCCTTTGGGCAAGGCGTTTCGGTTACACCTATTCAGCAAGTGGCGGCCGTCTCGGCTGCCATCAATGGAGGCAAGCTCTACAAACCTTATGTAACCAAAGCGTGGGTTCATCCCGAAACGGGTGAAGTGATGGAAGAAGTCAAGCCGGAACTTGTGCGGCAGGTCATTTCGGAAGACACATCCAAGCAGGTTCGTGAGGCTTTGGAAAGTGTTGTTGCAAAAGGCACAGGAAGACCGGCCTTCATCGACGGATATCGGGTAGGAGGCAAAACAGGTACAGCCCAGAAGGTTATTAACGGACGTTATTCCTCTACCGAGCATATTGTATCCTTTATTGGCTTTGCTCCGGCAGATGATCCACAGATCGTAGTGTACACGGCTGTCGATAATCCAAAAGGGATTCAGTTCGGGGGTGTCGTTGCAGCTCCGATTGTACAGAATATTCTTGAAGACTCGCTGCACTATATGAATGTTCCTGTGCGCAAGGATCAGGTTGCAAAAGAATACAAGTATGGCGAAACCAAAATTGTTACGGTTCCCGATCTCACAGGTGCAACGGTAGAAGATCTGTATGAAGATCTCAACATGAACTTTATGCTGGCAAAGTCCGGCAGCGGGAAGTACGTAATTAACCAGGCTCCGAAGCCAGGAGCAAGGGTGGAGCAGGGCTCTACCATACGAATCTATATGAGTGATGTGCTGAAAGAAGCACACGATCATACAGGGGAAGCAGGACAGGAGCCTTAACCGGCTCCAAGTCCTAGCGCAACAAAATTCAAAAAGTTGCGTTTCATTAAATGGCTATATGGACGATATTAATAAAAAGAAATGCCTTGAGCAGAAGTAAACTTGGAGAAGTGAGGTTATTCATGTGCTTTTAAAACAATTTGCATCGAAGCTGACAACTGCACGCCTGATTGGCGAGCCTAATACAGAGTGCCAAAACTTACAGACAGATTCCCGCCAGGTTCAACCGGGAGATCTGTTTATCTGTCTTCCGGGGCATACGGTAGATGGACATGATTATGCGGAAAAAGCAGTGAATGCCGGAGCGGTAGCACTGGTCGTGGAACGACAACTGGAACTACCTGTACCGCAGCTGCTGGTCAAAGACAGTCGTTTTGCAATGGCAGTCCTTGCAGACTCTTTCTTTGACTCACCAAGCCATAAGATGAATATGATTGGTGTAACGGGAACGAACGGAAAGACAACCACCACCTATCTGATTGAAAAGATCATGAGTGATCATGGACAGAAGACAGGTTTGATTGGTACCATTCAAATGCGTTACGACGGGCGGACCTATCCAATGTCGGGAACTACACCAGAAGCACTCGATCTGCAGCGCAGTCTGTATGATATGGTTCAAGCGGGGACGGACTGCTGCGTAATGGAGGTCTCCTCACATGCGCTGGAGCAGGGACGTGTAAAAGGAACCAATTTCCGTACTGCGGTATTCACCAACTTGACTCAAGATCATCTGGACTATCATAATTCCATGGAAGAGTACCGCTCAGCAAAAGGCCTGTTCTTTGCAAGACTTGGCAACGAGTTTGCAGAAGACGTCTCCCGTCGCAAATTTGCGGTCATTAACGCTGACGATCCGTCGGCCAATTATTTCAAATCAGTGACTGCAGCTGAAGTCATTACATATGGCATGGAAGATAATGCTGATGTACGGGCATCCAACATCTCGATTACATCGCAGGGCACGTCTTTCCATGTGGAGACATTCGCAGGCAGTACAGACATTAACTTGCGCATGGTAGGGAAATTCAACGTATATAACGCCATGGCAGCTATCTCTGCTGCACTTGTTGAAGGAGTACCCTTGGAAGAGATTAAACGCAGTCTTGAGACGGTTCCTGGTGTGGATGGACGTGTTGAAGCCGTAGACGAAGGTCAGTCATTTGCTGTTATTGTGGACTACGCTCATACACCGGACGGCTTGGAAAACGTATTGCGAACGGTAAAAGAGTTTGCTGAAGAGCGAGTCATCTGTGTATTTGGATGTGGGGGAGACCGGGATCGGACCAAACGTCCATTAATGGGGAAAATTGCAGCGAAGTATAGTGACATTGTTTTTGTAACTTCTGACAATCCACGCACAGAGGATCCGGATCTGATTCTCAAAGATATTGAAGTAGGTCTGGTAGAAGAAGGCGTACCATCTGATCGTTATCTCATGGTCGTAGATCGTCGTCAGGCAATACATGAAGCTATTGAAATGGCAAGCCCAGCCGATGTAGTATTGATTGCGGGCAAGGGTCATGAGACCTATCAAATTATCGGAACAACCAAAACGGATTTCGATGATCGGATCATAGCCAAAGAGGCGATAAGGGGCAAATCCAATTGATAAAAAGAACATTAGCGCAATTGGCCGAAATGTGCGGAGGAACACTAAACGACTACACTGCTTACGGTGACATCCGCGTTGAAGGTGTATTTACGGATTCACGCAAGCCAGTAGAAGGCAGTTTGTTTATCCCGCTTGTCGGTGAGAGATTTGACGGACACGAATTTGTGCAAGCTTGTTTAGAAAAGGGAGCCTCAGGGGCGTTATGGCAGAATGACCATGGTGTTCCCCCGCAGGGAGGAGCAGTCATCGTCGTTGAAGACACGCTGGCAGCCCTGCAGGGGCTTGCATCTACTTATCTGGCCGAGAGCCAAACTTCCGTGGTGGGTATTACCGGCAGCAATGGCAAAACAACAACCAAGGACATTGTGGATGCCATTCTCTCTACCAAATTTAAGGTGCATAAGACGCAGGGAAACTTCAACAATCATATCGGACTCCCGCTTACGGTGCTAAGCATGGAACAAGATACCGAGATTGTGATTCTGGAAATGGGCATGAGCGGCCGCAGAGAAATTGAGGCGTTGTCTTTGATTGCTCAGCCGGATATCGCCATCATTACGAATATTGGTGAATCCCATCTGCTGCAGCTTGGCTCCAGGCTGGAGATTGCCAGAGCAAAAGCCGAAATTGCTGCAGGCATGAAACCAGGTGGCCTGTTAATTTATAACGGAGACGAGCCGTTGATTAAGCAGGTTCTGGCTGAAGTGGAAACGAAGCAGCCCGAGGGAATGAAACGATTTACATTTGGACTTCAGACAGACAATGATGATTACCCGACAGGACTCATGAATGCGCAGAACGGTGTTGTTTTCACGACAAAACAGTTGGGGGAACAAGCACTTACGCTTCCTCTGCTAGGTACACACAATGTCGTTAACTGTCTGGCTGCACTAGCAGTTGCACGTCACTTTGGTGTAACAGCCGAACATATTGCTTCCGGGTTATCCAGCTTGAAACTGACGGGCATGCGTATTGAGGTTATTCAAGGAGTCAGCGGACTGACGATGCTTAATGATGCCTACAATGCAAGTCCAACGTCGATGAAAGCAGCTATTGATGTGTTGGATGGACTCAAAGGTTATCGCTCTCGAGTAGCCGTACTTGGAGACATGTTGGAACTTGGACCTCAGGAAGAGGAGCTTCACCGTGGTATCGGAGAGTATATTACGCCTGGGAAAATGGACATGGTGCTAACCTATGGACCGTTATCGGTGAATATAGCTGAGGGTGCAAAACTGCACATGCCGGCAGAAGCCGTGCATGCATTTGAAAACAAGGAAGAGATGACCCGTTACCTGCTGGAAAGATTGCATCCCAGAGACGTCGTTTTGTTCAAGGCCTCCCGGGGCATGAAGCTGGAGGACGTGGTCGAATCACTAAAAATAGCATCATTACAGAATTGAGTAGACTAGAGGGGTGAACCCATGGATTTTCAGGTATTACTGTTAACAATCGGCGTTTCATTTATTTTGGCGGTGATTGCTGCACCGCTATTGATACCATTACTTCGCCGAATGAAATTCGGACAGCAGGTTCGGGAAGACGGGCCGCAGAGCCATCTGAAAAAGAGCGGGACGCCGACGATGGGCGGGGTTGTGATCCTGCTTGCTTTTACATTAGCCTTTTTGAAGTTTTCAGCAGTCAAAAATACGGATTTCTATGTGCTGCTCGTGGCTACGCTCGGTTTTGGCCTGATCGGCTTCCTGGATGACTATATCAAGATTGTATTCAAACGTTCTCTGGGACTGACCGCCAGACAAAAAATGCTGGGACAGCTGTTTTTCAGTGCCGTGATGTGTTTCCTGCTCATTCAGAATGGGCACAGTACAGCCATTTCGATTCCCGGAACATCCGTCTCCTTCGACTGGACGGGATGGTTCTATTATCCGTTTGTCGTGTTCATGATGCTTGCGATCACCAATGCCGTTAACTTTACGGATGGACTGGATGGTTTGCTGTCCGGAATCAGTGCTATTGCGTTTGGGGCATTTGCAATTGTAGCGATGCAAGCGACGTCTATGCCGGCAGCGGTATGTGCAGCAGCCATGATTGGTGCTGTGCTTGGTTTTCTTGTATACAATGCGCATCCGGCCAAAGTGTTTATGGGAGACACGGGCTCACTAGGTATTGGTGGTGCCATTGGTGCCGTTGCCATTGTTACGAAGACGGAGCTTCTTTTTGTAATCATTGGTGGTGTGTTCGTCATCGAGATTCTATCCGTTATTATTCAAGTGGTATCGTTCAAGACCCGGGGCAAGCGTGTATTCAAAATGAGTCCTATTCACCACCACTTTGAATTAAGCGGATGGTCGGAATGGCGGGTTGTTATTACTTTTTGGGCAGTTGGTGCTATTTTGGCTGCGCTCGGACTTTATCTCAACAAGGGGTTGTAAATCATGAACCATCCTGAATCATATCGCGGTCAACAGGTTGTTGTGCTCGGACTGGCAAAGAGTGGCGTGCAAGTTGCCAAGGTGCTGGACCGTGCGGGAGCGAAAGTCACAGTGAATGATAAAAAAGAGAGGGAACAGTGTCCCGAAGCATCCGAATTGGAGGCTTTGGGAATTTCTGTTGTATGCGGGGGCCATCCCGATGATCTGATTCATGAGGGTGTGAAGCTTGTGGTTAAAAACCCGGGCATCCCTTATCAGGCGCCACCAGTACAGCAGGCTCTTTCCCTTGGAATTGAGGTTGTAACGGAAGTGGAAGTGGCTTATCACCTCTGTGCAGCACCGATGATTGGGATTACAGGTTCCAACGGGAAAACAACAACAACCACATGGGTTGGCAACATGCTGGAGCATGCAGGCTTGAACCCGATTGTGGCCGGCAATATCGGTACACCGCTCAGCGAGGCGGCAGAACAAGCTACGGCCGATAACTGGATGGTCGTTGAACTCAGTAGTTTCCAGCTTAAGGGAACTGTCCATTTCCGTCCACGGATTGCAAGTCTGCTTAATGTAACAGAAACGCATCTGGATTATCACGGGGATATGGATGACTATATCGCTTCCAAAGCTAAGATCTTTGCCAATCAGCTTGCGGATGACGTAGCCGTGCTGAACTGGGATGATCCCGTATGCCGGGAATTGGTTCCTTATATTAAAAGCAGGCTGCTTCCGTTCTCCATGACTGAGAAGCTGGAAGCGGGCGTATACGTCGATCCTCCTTACGTGGATGGAGAAGAGGATGATGTGAGACGCCAGGTGGTATATGCCGACGGTCAAGGAAACCATCACATCGTTATAGACGTTGAAAACATTGGAATACCAGGACAATTTAATGTTGGGAATGCGCTGGCTGCGGTAGCCATTGCAGTAGCGGCAGGTGCCGATCCCGCTGTGCTTGAGGAACCCCTGTCCGAATTCAAAGGGGTTGAACACCGTTTGGAGTATGTGCTGGAGCACAATGGCGCCAAGTACTACAACAATTCCAAGGCTACCAATTCGAAGGCAACCGTCATGGCGTTGAACTCCTTCAAGGATCCGGTCGTGCTGATCGCCGGAGGACTGGATCGGGGTTCAGACATGATGGAGCTGCTCCCCTTATTCCAGGAACGGGTAAAAGCGGTTGTGGCTCTCGGCGAAACACGTGAGAAAATCGCCAAGGTCGCGGAACTGGCGGGATTAAAGCAAATTAAGGTCGTCGATAATGAGGATGATGCTGCCCAGACGTTAACCGCTGCAGTACAGGAAGCGTCGCGGCTTGCAGCGCCTGGTGATATAGTCTTGCTCTCACCGGCGTGTGCAAGTTGGGACATGTTTGCTTCTTATGAGGAGCGGGGACGCATTTTTAAAGAGGCGGCGCATAACTTGTAAGTAGGGGGGTGGAAAAGCCCCTACTTCCATGCAAGGGGTGGCCTCCTGATGAAACAGACGCGACCGGCGCCGGATATCTGGCTCCTGATTTGTATTGTGGCATTGCTTGCCATCGGCATTATTATGGTCTATAGTGCGGGCTCGGTGCTTGCTTTTCATGACTATGGCGATTCATTTTATTTTGTCAAAAGACAGTTGTTATTTGCTGGACTCGGACTGGCTGCCATGTTTGTCACAGCCAATGTGGATTACCGGGTCTGGCGGAAATATGCTAAACCGATATTGATCGCCTGTTTTATTATGCTGATTGCGGTGTTAATTCCCGGGATCGGCGTGGTCCGCGGCGGAGCACGAAGCTGGCTTGGCATTGGATCGTTTGGTATTCAGCCCTCTGAATTCATGAAGCTGGGCATGATTTTGTTTTTGGCCCACTGGCTGAGCAAGGAACCGGGGAAAATTAAAACATTCACAACCGGATTGTTGCCCCCGCTTGGATTGATAGGTCTCGCCTTCGGCATTATTATGCTGCAGCCCGATTTGGGGACAGGCACAGTCATGATGGGGGCATCCATGCTGATTATTTTTACGGCAGGCGCAAGAATGAAACATTTGCTGCTGCTTGCCCTTGGCGGCGTTGCTGGGTTTGCCGCATTGATTGCGGCGGCTCCTTATCGGTTGAAACGAATAACGGCTTTTCTTGACCCATGGTCTGATCCGCTTGGTGCAGGCTATCAAATCATCCAATCGTTATATGCAATCGGACCGGGGGGACTGGCAGGCCTTGGACTTGGGATGAGCCGGCAAAAATACAGTTATGTGCCCGAACCGCAAACGGATTTCATTTTTTCCATATTGGCTGAAGAGCTCGGGTTTATTGGCGGACTTATTGTACTTCTACTGTTCCTGGTACTGGTCTGGAGAGGTATGCGAGTAGCGATGACAGTGCCGGATGCTTTTGGCAGTTTGCTGGCTGTAGGCATTATCGGCATGGTGGCTGTACAAGTCATTATCAATATCGGCGTAGTCATCGGGCTCATGCCCGTTACCGGAATAACCCTACCGCTGATCAGTTATGGCGGATCATCTCTGACCTTGATGCTGACAGCACTAGGGATACTGTTAAACTTATCACGTTATGCGAGGTGACTATGCGATGCGAGTCGTACTAAGCGGCGGCGGTACCGGTGGACATATCTATCCGGCCGTTGCCATAGCAAGACAATGTGAGGCGGAGAATCCCGACTCGACATTTTTATATATTGGAGGAACCCGTGGACTGGAGAGCAAGTTAGTGCCACAGGAGAACATTCCTTTTCAATCCATTGATATTACAGGGTTTCGACGGAAGTTGTCCGTGGACAATCTGAAGACCGTTTTGCGTTTTATTCAGGGCGTCCGAAAATCGAAGAAAATGCTGAAGGAATTCAAACCTGATGTGGTGATCGGGACAGGCGGCTATGTATGTGGACCTGTGGTTTATGCAGCTGCCAAACTGGGGATTCCAAGTGTCATTCATGAACAAAATGCGATCCCTGGCTTAACCAACAAGTTCCTTACTCGTTATGTGGATACCGTTGCAGTTAGCTTCGAAGGTTCCGAGAAGGCCTTCTCTGGAGCCAAAAGAGTAGTGTACACGGGTAATCCGAGGGCAACCACGGTTGCCAAGGCCAGCCGTGATCGAGGATTTGCCACACTGGGCGTGCCCATGGACAGCCGGGTTGTGCTGGTTGTTGGAGGCAGCCGCGGGGCAAAGGCCATCAATAAAGCGATGGTGGACATGGCTCCCATGCTGGAGAAGCTGGACGATGTACACGTCGTTTATGTTACGGGTGAATCCTATTTTGACGAAACACGTGAAGCGATACGCAGTTCACTTGGAACGATGCCAAACCACTTGCATGTGCTTCCTTATGTGCATAATATGCCTGAGGTTCTCGCTTGTACCTCATTGATTGTGAATCGTGCAGGAGCGTCATTCCTGGCCGAAATTACATCGCTTGGCATTCCGTCCATTTTGATACCGTCACCTAACGTGACGAATAATCATCAGGAAGCGAATGCGCGTACACTGGAAGGTGGCGGAGCTTCAGTCACGATGCTGGAGAAGGATCTGTCGGGAAAAGCGTTATATGAGGCCATTGCCCGCATCATGAATGATGAAGCGGCCCGCAAACGCATGGCCGCTGCTTCTCGGGAACTTGGCAAGCCGGATGCAGCCGAGGTGCTGGTGAAGGAGATTCAAAGGCTTGCTGTACGCAGGTAAAGTGTGTTCTGGGCGATTGTCACACACAAGGCAGGACTGACATAAGATACCGTATAAATTGTGACAATCGTTCCAAGGCGCCGCATCACGGTTTTTGTCGTATAGCAGGGGATACTTCCATGGATGTTGAGCAGCATGATTTATGCGTAACGGCAGAAGCATTCCATACTATTAAAGGTGATTGTGGTTAGTACCAAAAGAAGTGGGCCCTGCGGGCAGAAGTTGTGTACATTCAACGCTGGTGCTTGTGGATCGGATGTGTCACGTATATTTCAATCCGCTGAGATTGTGCTGGAGACAGGCGAATGGGTACGTTACAGCAAGGAGGACAGGGAATTTGCGTATTGCCACTCTGTGCTGCATTAATGGAGAGGTGTTGTGCCAGAAGCTGTATATTCAGTTCGGCATAATGAGCGCAAAGTCGTTTCGGAAGGTGATTGTGCTTGCCCAAAATCATAGACGTTTTGCCACTTCATATGCGTACGCAGGCAGCGTATTCCGAAATCCGCCCAGTGACCGAGAGGCCCGGCTGTTTCAAACAGCAGAGCCAAAGGGTAAACACGGGAGGCCTACAGGTATCCATCTTGCATGCCAATTTGATTGTCAGTCCAGTCAAGCTACAGCAGAGGACGTTATCACCCTTATGCAGCAAATTCATAGCAACTATATCATCTCAAAACGGTATAACCTGGTACCGGAAGTCTTTCCAGTGGGTGAGCGGTAAACCCCGGAGGTGATACATTGGACAAATTGGTGATTGAAGGCGGGAAACCCCTCTCAGGATCCATACGCATCCATGGAGCAAAAAATGCCGCTTTACCAATCATGGCTGCAAGTTTGTTGGCAGATGGAGAAGTCACACTGCACAACGTTCCACACTTGCTGGACATTGAAGTAATGCTGTATATCCTGGAACGGCTTGGATGCACGTGTCGGCATGAACAGGGAACAGTGACGATTGATACATCGTCTATCCGGTCATATGATGTGCCTGAGGATCTGATGAAACAGATGCGCTCTTCCATTTTCTTGATGGGGCCATTGCTGGCTAAGTTTGGGCAAGTATCCGTATACCAGCCAGGTGGTTGTGCCATCGGAGAACGCAAGATTGATCTTCACCTCCGGGGCCTGGAAGCGCTCGGAGCATCAATTGAAGAGCTTGATCAACAGATTATCTGTAGGGGCCGTAAGCTGGTTGGAACGGATATTCATCTGGACTTCCCAAGTGTGGGTGCCACGGAAAATATCATGATGGCAGCCGTTACGGCTGAGGGCACAACAACGATATTCAATGCAGCCAGAGAACCTGAGATTCAGGACTTGCAGCATTTTCTCAACGCGATGGGTGCAAGTATAATTGGAGCCGGCACCGATACAATTACGATTAACGGTGTGGAGAAACTGAAGCCTTGTTCCTATGAGATCATACCTGATCGGATCGTGGCCGGTACCGTCATGATTGCAGCAGCAGCGACAAGAGGTAATGTTACCCTGACACACTGCAACCCGGCACACCTTACTTCCCTTATACATGTGTTGAAGCGCACTGGTGTTCAAATCACGGTCTGCAATGATATAATGACGGTGAGCTGTATGAGCCGTCCCAAATCCGTGGATCGCATTGTAACATCACCGTACCCTTCGTTTCCGACTGACCTTCAGTCGCAAATCATGGTCTTGCTCAGTTTGGCTGATGGGTTCAGTGTAATGAAGGAGACGGTATTTGAGGGACGTTTCAAGCACGTGGATGAACTTAACGTCATGGGTGCAGATATTTCGGTCGATCTGAATGCAGCCTTTATCCGTGGAGTCCCGCGTTTGTACGGAGCTACAGTTGAAGCAACCGACCTGCGTGCAGGTGCAGCTCTGGTTATTGCTGGCCTTGCTGCCCAGGGGAAAACGATTGTTGAGCAAGTGCATCATATTGACAGAGGGTACGACCGCATCGAGAAGTTGTTCCAGAGCCTTGGAGCTTCGGTTGAGCGACAGTCCCCCGTTTCGAAACAGCTGGATTTTGCCAATTAACGTCCTTTGAGTCCCCTTCTTCAGAATGCTGTGGGAGGGGGCCGAAGGCTTTGTGGAGCGCGACCTATGCCTAAAAGTCAAATTCCGGTTCTGAAGAAGAATCGGCCTAAAGGAAACACAAGCCGTAAACTTGTTCTTATTCTGTTACTTCTTTTTATTGTATTGCTTGCCGTGCTGTTCTTCCGCTCTTCCATGAGCCGGATTTCGAGCGTTGAGATTACGGGTAATGTATACACGACAACTTCCGAACTGCTGGAGAAAAGTGGTTTGAAGGAAGGCGATCAGTTTTTTGGGACAAGCTCCGCTGAGGTCATTGAGCGTTTGAAGACGTTCAAAGCGGTAGCAAATGTGACAGTAGATAAACAGTTTCCGGGGATAGTTCATATCAAGGTTCAGGAGTATCCAACCGTTGCTTACGAACTGGGTGCGGATGGTACACTCCAGGCGATCCTGGCCAGTGGGACAAGCTTGAATGTTCCGGCCAATATCGGAGTTGCTGTGGAGAAGCCCATTCTGACTCAGTGGAAAGCAGACGATCCGCTCAAAGAACAATTGAGTGAGACGCTTGCCAAAATTCCAAACGAATTGACAACGGATATATCGGAGATTATTCCTAACCCTACGCCTTCGTTTCCGGATCAGATCCGGCTGTATACCAAATCACAGTTTGAAGTGATTACCACGATCTCCAAGCTGCCGGATAAGGTGGAGTACCTGAATCAGGTTATTGAGACGGAGCGGCCAGGGAAAATCACGATGCTTGAGGCAGACACGTACGTGCCTTTTATCGCGGATGACCCTGAAGATGGTGAAGAGCCAGGTGCAACGCCCTGATCCTCTTGCTAATCATGTATGGCAGTTAATGAAAAGTCCAAGCAGGGTCGGGGTTTGACCCTGTTTCATCCGTGAAAGTTGCTCTTTCTGAGACGGAGAAAAAATGATACACTTGAACTTATGGCACATAAGTTGTCTCCTTCTTTTTTCTTCAAGGTTTTATGTCTCGCAACCAGATCTTGGCACCCAAAAAAATTGTAGAAAAAAGAGGGAAAGCCTAACGTGTGTTGAATATGTTTTAAGAGTGTTTAAACCCGAACGTATTTTACTATTGGAGTCAGGAGGTGCCACAGACTTGAGCAACAATGACATCATTGTTAGTTTGGACATCGGTACATCCAAAATTCGCGCTATTATTGGGGAAATTAATAATGGAACCTTTAATATTATTGGAGTTGGATCTGCCGACTCGGAGGGAATTCGCAAAGGTGTAATCGTAGATATCGATCAGACGGTGCAGTCGATCCGCAATGCAGTGGATCATGCTGAACGTATGGTAGGTATTCAAATATCCGAAGTGTATGTTGGAATCTCAGGAAATCATATCGGACTGATGAGCAGTCACGGCGTCGTGGCAGTGTCTAACGAGGATCGTGAAATCGGAGAAGAAGACATGGAACGGGTGTTGAAAGCAGCCGAGGTGATTGCGGTTCCGCCGGAACGGGAAATTATTGATGTTGTCGCCAAGCAGTACGTTGTAGACGGCTTGGAGGGCATACAGGATCCCCGGGGAATGATTGGAGTTCGACTGGAAGTTGAGGCAACAATCATAACGGGTGCAAAAACCGCGATACATAATCTTTTGCGCTGCGTGGAAAAAGCGGGTCTGAAGGTAAGCGATCTGGTGCTCATGTCACTTGGAGCAGGTCAGCTTGCTTTATCTAAGGACGAAAAAACGATGGGATCTGTTCTTGTTGATATTGGAGCAGGTGCAACAACCATCGCTGTCTTTGAAGAAGACAGTCTTGTTGCAACGTCAACCCTGCCGATCGGTGGAGAATTTGTTACCAACGATATTGCGTATGGACTGCGTACCTTAACTGATCAAGCCGAAAAGGTGAAGCTGAAATATGGCTGCGCATGGCTTGATGATGCTGCGGCTGACGTCATGTTCAAAGTCACGCGAATCGGCAGCAATGTGGACAAGGAATTCTCGCAGGAGGACCTTGCTGCGATTATCGAACCGCGTGTTCAGGAAATATTCCAGATGATTTCCCAAGAAGTGAAGCGCCTCGGTTACACGGAGCTTCCCGGAGGTTATATACTAACGGGAGGGACCGTCTCCATGCCAGGTGTTCTGCAAGTAGCTCAGCATGAGCTTGCTGCATCGGTACGAATTGCCGTTCCGGATTACATCGGTGTTCGCGACCCGGGCTACACAAGCGGTGTCGGTATTTTGCACAGTGTAATTCGCAGTTTGCGCATTCGTCCATCGGTAAGCAGCGGCGGTGGCAGCAACAATAATAATAACAACAAGAAACCGACCAACCGTGTTAAGCCGAGTGCGACTCCGGAATCGGAGCAAAAACCGGGTTTGTTCGAACGGCTGAAAAATATGTTCAGCGAATTTATATAACAGGTTGAATCTATTTCATACTTCTAGAAGCCGTCTGAATGCGCTGGTATTAATATATACGCCTTCGTTCGTCGATATATGAAATTGATTCGGTTCAATCAAAAATTGGACGGGCCATCCATGCACATTGAGGGGGAGATGGAATAATATGTTGGAATTTGATTTCGAGATGGAGAGCTTGGCTCAAATAAAAGTCATCGGTGTAGGCGGCGGCGGAAGCAATGCAGTCAACCGTATGATCGAAAATGGTGTACAAGGTGTAGAATTTATAACGGTGAACACGGATGCTCAAGCATTGCATCTGGCGAAATCCGAACATAAATTGCAAATCGGTGATAAACTGACCCGTGGTCTTGGCGCAGGTGCCAACCCGGATGTAGGTAAAAAAGCAGCTGAAGAATCCCGCGACTTGATCATGAACACATTGAAAGGTGCGGACATGGTATTTGTAACTGCCGGTATGGGCGGTGGTACAGGTACAGGTGCAGCTCCGGTCATCGCTGAGATTGCCAAAGAGTGCGGTGCGCTTACCGTAGGTGTGGTTACACGTCCATTCACCTTCGAAGGACGCAAACGTTCCAGCCATGCAGAGCAAGGGATTGAAGCTCTCAAGGAAAAAGTGGATACGCTGATTGTCATTCCGAATGACCGCTTGCTTGAAATTGTAGATAAAAAGACGCCGATGCTTGAGGCGTTCCGTCAAGCAGATAACGTACTGCGTCAAGCGGTACAAGGCATCTCGGATCTGATCGCTGTACCGGGTCTGATCAACCTTGACTTTGCAGACGTCAAAACCATTATGACTGAACGCGGATCTGCTTTGATGGGAATCGGAGAAGCAACAGGTGAAAATCGTGCGGCTGAGGCTGCTCGCAAAGCGATTATGAGCCCATTGCTGGAAACGTCCATTGAAGGTGCTCGCGGGGTTATCATGAACATCACAGGTGGCATCAATCTGTCACTTTATGAAGTGAATGAAGCAGCCGAGATCGTTACATCTGCATCCGATCCGGAAGTGAACATGATCTTCGGTGCCATCATTGATGAAAATCTGAAAGAAGAAATCAAGGTTACGGTTATTGCTACTGGTTTTGAAGACAAGCCTGTCTCACCACCACCAGGACGCAAACCGACACCAACGAGTGAGCCTGCTGAGAATCGCTCGCCTAATCTTCGTCCGTTCGGAAACCAGCCGAGCAGTGATCAGCTGGATATTCCGACATTTTTGCGCAATCGCTCACGCAATAACAATAACGACTAAGCAGCACTCATATTTAACTTCAAACCCGGTTCTCCTTATGGAGAAACCGGGTTTTTCTGTTTTTCTACCTACAGCATATCAAACAGAAATGAACAAATTCTGAACAAGGGTCACGAGGAATTACGACAAAAAAAGTTGAGACGACACCCCCATGATTAGACAGACTTTGAACAGGAAGCTCCTTATACTTGTGTGTATGCTCATAGAATATCGGAACAACGCTATACCGATATTTGGTACGAGGCAGGTGAAGAGTTGGTCGTTTATGTTGATCTTATTTTTTTGACAAACCTGTGTATTGACGGTGCACTCATCGGACTTACAGCCTGGATGCGCAAAACGAAGCTGGTTTGGTGGAGATGGCTGCTGTCTTCCATTGTGGGCGCCCTCTATGTCGTCATGATGTTTGTGCCGGAGTTTGATTTTATGTTTACCTTTTTGATCAAGTTTGGTTTGTCACTCGTGATGTTGTTTATCGCTTTTGGTTTTAAGGGCCTCCAGGTGTTTATGAGGAATCTGGGTACCTTCTATGTCATTAACTTCGTCGCTGCCGGAGGCATTTTAGGTATACACTACATGCTTCAGAGTTCGGGCGAGCTGTTTAACGGAATTTGGTATACAGCCTCGGGCGGAATGTCTTTTGATCTGAAGATCGCCTTCTGGTTTACTTTTATCGTATTCTTTGCAGTGCTGTTTTTATTCAAAGCCGTGCAAAGTTCCAAGCGAAAATCAGACCTTATGACAACCTATCTGGGACAAGTGCAGGTTTATATCGATGATGTAACTATTTCTTGTACAGGCCTTGTCGATACAGGTAATCAACTCACGGACCCTCTTTCCCGTCTGCCGGTTATGGTGATGGAGGTTTCACTGTGGCAAGACATGCTGCCAGCTTCCTGGAAAGGCCGGTTGAAGGAAGAAGCACCGGACAACCTCATTATGGAGCTGGACCAGGAGGATTTTCGTTGGCAGGGTCGACTAAGATTGGTACCCTACCGTGGGATCAACAAGGGGACGGCATTTATGCTGGCAATCAAGCCTGATCTGGTGAGAGTGACATTGGATCAAATGAGTTACGAGACAACCAAAGTACTAATCGGGCTGGATGGCGGAGTGTTGTCGTCAGAAGGAAAGTACCGCGCGGTCATTCACCCTGAGCTTGTGCAAGACGCTGCCTCTGCGCAGTCTACGGCTCTCTCTGCGGGAGCAACAGAAAAGCCGCTGAATGTGGTATAGGAGGAACGTACATGCTTGTGAAATGGAAACTGGTGGCGCAGCTGCAGTATTACCGTCTGTTATTTCTGCTTGGTTTGAAGAGTGAGGAGATCTATTATATTGGGGGCAGTGAAGCCCTGCCGCCTCCACTGACGCGGGAAGAAGAGGAATTTTTGCTGCAAAAGCTCTCTTCAGGGGATGCAGCAATTCGCGCCATGCTGATTGAACGAAACCTTCGCCTGGTGGTGTACATCGCTCGCAAGTTCGAAAACACAGGCATTAACATTGAGGATCTGGTTTCCATTGGAGCGATTGGGCTCATCAAGGCTGTCAATACGTTTGATCCGGAAAAGAAAATCAAGCTGGCGACCTATGCCTCGCGATGCATTGAAAATGAAATATTGATGTATTTGCGGCGTAACAGCAAAATTCGGACAGAGGTTTCTTTTGATGAACCACTCAACATTGATTGGGACGGAAACGAGCTATTATTATCGGATGTACTGGGTACCGAGAACGATACAATCTATCGAAATATTGAAGAGCAGGTAGATCGGAAGCTTCTGCACAAGGCCCTGGAAAAATTGACCGAACGTGAGCGGATGATTATGGAGCTTCGCTTTGGCTTGACCGACGGGGAGGAAAAGACACAAAAAGATGTTGCAGATTTGCTTGGAATCTCCCAATCCTACATCTCTCGTCTGGAAAAAAGAATCATTAAAAGACTCCGAAAGGAGTTTAATAAGATGGTCTAATCTTGTGCTTTTAGTATAATGGGTATTAATGGCAAGGATGCCAGGGACGAATAAAAAAGCCTGCCCCGGAGATAATGTACATTAATGTTTCTCCTTGGGAGGTAAATCACGATGACCCGAAACAAAGTCGAGATTTGTGGCGTGGACACCGCAAAATTGCCTGTCCTCACCAACACAGAAATGCGGGAATTGTTTCATTCCCTACAGCAGCACCATGATCGCTCAGCAAGAGAGAAATTAGTGAATGGCAACCTGCGGCTTGTACTCAGTGTCATTCAGCGCTTTAACAATCGGGGGGAGTTTGTCGATGATCTGTTCCAGGTTGGTTGTATCGGCCTGATGAAAGCCATTGATAATTTTGATTTATCCCAGAATGTCAAATTTTCAACGTACGCAGTACCGATGATTATCGGTGAGATCCGTCGTTATCTGCGTGACAATAACCCGATCCGGGTATCCCGATCATTACGGGACATCGCATATAAGGCGCTTCAGGTCCGCGACAGTTTGACCAACAAAAATTCTCGTGAACCGACCATATTCGAAATTTCCGAAGCATTGAACGTGCCCAAGGAAGATGTTGTTTTTGCACTGGATGCCATTCAAGATCCGGTATCACTATTCGAACCCATTTATCATGATGGTGGAGATCCAATCTATGTGATGGATCAGATCAGTGATGATAAAAACAAGGATGTGTCGTGGATTGAGGAAATTGCACTGCGCGAGGCCATGCATCGTCTCGGACAGCGGGAGAAAATGATTCTGTCCATGCGGTTTTTTGAAGGCAAAACACAGATGGAAGTTGCCGATGAGATTGGAATTTCCCAAGCTCAGGTGTCCCGTCTGGAAAAATCGGCTATACAGCAGATGCAGAAACATGTGAAGACGTAACATCACTTCATTCACAAGGACGATCTAACGGTTGAAATCCGTTGGTCGTCTTTTTCTATTTTTAAAAACATACGATTAGGTCTGGAGAGAACTGCGATCGAATGAGCGGCTTTAAAGAGAACGCCTAGTTTCGAATCAAGCTATACTTATTTCAGGGATACCCCGAAAAACAGGACATTTTTCGCCTATAAAACATATATTGTATAGAAGCGTTGAACGGTATAAGCGGACTAGGCGGGGGGCGAGCGACAGATGAAAGTAAACGCAAGTGAGTCGGCACAAAGAGGGATGAAGATCTCCGATTTTCAGACAAAGGATGTCATTAACATCACGGATGGCAAGCGTCTGGGGCAGATTAGTGATCTGGAACTGGATCTCAAGCAGGGACGAATTGAGGCCATCGTGGTACCCGGTTACAGCCGGTTCATGGGATTGTTCGGGGGCGGAACAGACTTGGTTATTCCCTGGAGGAACATTGTTAAGATCGGTTCGGACGTTATTTTGGTTAAACTGGATGAAGTCAGGGAAACGAGCTATGATGAGCGAGATCGCGAAGCAAAGATGTATGATGAACAGCAAAGCAGCCGTATGGAGCGGGTTGAACGCCTGGAACGATTGGACCGAAGCCAGCGTCGAACGATATAATCAAGACAGAACGTGGCTCATTTGGTACACTGGAAGCTGTGAGGTGATAAGATGGAACCCTTTGTTCTGAATAAACCATTTTTTGAACGGACTGAAGATCAAGTGGTGAATGGAAGCCCAGATCCGTTGTTATTATATGTGGAGCCGTGGAGAGAACAGTTCAGCCGAATGACGGCAGGATTTACCACAAGACAGGGAGGGGTGGGCAGTGAACCCTATGCCACTCTAAACTGCGCTTATCATGTTGGCGATGATCCTTCAGACGTTTTGGCAAATCGTCGTCTGGTGGCCGAAAAGCTTGGTTTCTCGGTAAGCGCCTGGACATGTGGTGAACAGGTCCATGGCAAACATGTGGCTGTTATACAAGCTGAGGATCGAGGCAGAGGTCTGATGGATCGACAGTCAGCGCTGCAGGACACGGATGGCTTGGTCACCAATGTACCTGGTGTGCTGCTTACTTCCTTTTATGCGGATTGTGTTCCGCTATATTTCTACGACCCGGTGCAACAAGCCGTGGGGCTTGCTCATGCGGGGTGGAAAGGGACTGTTGCCGGCATTGCCCAGTCAATGGTTGAAACCATGGAACGGGAATATGGTAGCCGGGCACAGGATATCCGGACAGCTATAGGCCCTTCCATTGGGGATTGCTGTTATGAAGTGGATGAGGTAGTTATGCAGCATGTACGGGTTTGGTTTGAATCTGCTCCGGGTAATGATGAATACAACAACTCTGTGCAGGGCCGAGCATATCATTCGTCTGGAAATGGAAAGACGATGTTAAACTTGAAAGAATGTAATCGACACATTATGATGAAAGCAGGAATATTGCCGGATCATATCGAATGTACAACGTGGTGTACAAGCTGCCACCCGGAACTGTTTTTCTCGTATCGCAAGGAAAATGGAACGACCGGAAGAATGGCGAGCTGGATTGGGCTGGAAGAGAGGTGACCCTCTGTGTCATTGGAGGAGCGAATTCAACAGGTAAATCAGAAGATCGAAGCTGCATGCCAGCGCAGTAGCCGCCAGCGCGAAGACGTAAATGTGATTGCGGTCACGAAGTACGTCTCCCTTGAAACGACAGGCGCTGTGCTGGAAAGTGGCCTTGAGCATATTGGAGAGAACCGCTGGCAGGATGCACAAGCCAAGTGGGAAGCATTTGGTCAGCAAGGAACATGGCATTTTATCGGTCACTTGCAGACCAACAAAGTAAAAGACGTCATAGGCAAATTCCGCTACATACATTCACTGGATCGTTTGTCTCTGGCTAAGGAGCTGGACAAAAAGGCAGCTGCTCTGGGGACACAAGTGGAAACATTTTTGCAGGTGAATATATCGGGTGAAGAGAGCAAATATGGGCTGCAGCCCGAACAGGCGAGTTCATTTCTGCGTGAGATCAGCAGCTTCAGCAACCTGAAGGTCGTCGGTCTGATGACCATGGCTCCCCACGAAGAGGATCCGGAGCTTACGCGTCCCGTATTTCGTGGACTGCGTGAGCTGAGAGATCATTTGAATGGACAAGCCCTGACATCGGAACCATTGACTCAGCTATCGATGGGAATGTCCAATGATTTTGAAGTGGCGATTGAAGAAGGGGCAACATGGGTACGGCTGGGATCAATTCTCGTAGGAAAAGAGGAGGGTTCACGATGGGCGTAATGAATAAATTCATGAATTTCCTTGGTCTTCAAGAAGAGGAAGAGATTGTGGAACGCGAACGTTTGGCTGCACAAGAGGAGGCTGAATCCGAACAACAGGAAGCTGAAACCTCCAGTCTAGATAAACGTAGAAACCAAAGGGGGAATAATGTTGTGAGCATTCATTCCCAGAAAAATGTTAAAGTTGTCCTTTATGAACCGCGTTCCTATGACGAAGCTCAAGAAATTGCAGATCACCTTCGTTCGCATCGTACAGTGGTTGTGAACCTGCAGCGGGTGCGCCAAGATCAGGCACTGCGCGTCATTGATTTTTTGAGTGGCACAGTTTACGCACTGGGCGGGGGAATTTCTAAAATTGGCGGCAACATTTTTCTCTGTACGCCGGATACCGTTGAAATTCAAGGAGCAATTACGGAAATACTGGCTGACAGCGAGCAAGATTACAACAGAATGAGGTGAGCCGCTTTTGTATCAACTTCAAGTCGTCGTGTTTTACCTGTTTGAGATTTATTTCTACATGATTATTGGATATGTATTGATGTCGTGGCTTCCGAACGCGCGGGAGAGCGTCATTGGTGAGTGGCTTGCCAAATTGGTGGAACCCTATCTGAGTCCTTTCAGACGTTTCATTCCGCCTTTGTTCGGCATGCTGGACATCTCACCAATCGTTGCGTTAATTACTCTTCAACTGGCGAGATCAGGTTTGCTCTCGATCATCAGCTACTTCTGATAGGGTAGGGTGAACATAGATGAGTGGTGAAATTTACGAACATTTTAGCCATGATGAGCGTGACTTCGTGGATAAAGCCTCGGATTGGGTGGAACGCGCTGGCAAGCTTCATGACATGAAGCTAACGGACTTTCTTGACCCAAGACAGGCCTTTATATTGCAAACGCTTGTCAATCGTCGCAATGACGTCCAGATTCGTCTGGACGGAGGCTACGAGGCAGCTGAACGCAAACGTGCGCTGATTGCACCAGATTATCGGTATCTCGATGATGAGGATATGGGTATGCAGGTGCTTAGCATCACGTCAGATGATCAGAAAATTACAGAGCTGGAGCACGGGGACTACATGGGAGCCTTGCTCGGGCTTGGACTGAAACGCGGCAAGATCGGAGATATCCAAGTGCTGGATGACGGATGCCACACCGTGGTGGCAGCGGAGACCGGCGCTTTTTTATCGCTTCAATTGAACCAGGTACATCGGGTTCATGTGTTTACAGAGCTGCTTCCTCTGCATCAGATGAAGTGGTCGGAGAGCAAACTGGAGACGATGGATATCACTGTTGCATCCTTGCGTCTGGACGGAATTTGTGCGGATGTGTACCGACTGAGTCGCAGTAAAGTGCTAGTTCCCATCAAAGCGGGCCGATGCCGGGTAAATTGGAAAGTCGAGGAAGATCCGTCCAAAGCTCTGAAAGCCGGGGACGTGGTCTCCATTCAAGGTTTTGGCCGTTTTAAGGTGCTGGAACAGGATGGGATGACCAAAAAGGGACGTTGTCGTGTAAAAATCGGCAAATTTGCTTAGCGGCATTGCAGGAAAACCCGTTTTCTTGTCGAAATGTTTAAGATAAAGGTGTAAAAAACATTCGCTGTTTCCGATATACATTGAAGTGCAAAGTCGATATAACTGTATTGGAATCAGAACGTCGCCTGCAAGTGCAAGTCGTTCAAGCTGCTATATGACATCTTGCATACGACCCTTTGGGTAATACCCATGTGCTGCAAACCTTCTCGGAACGGGAAGGAACTTTAACAGGAGGTGGACAGCATGCCATTAACGCCGCTGGACATACATAACAAGGAATTTTCCCGACGCTTGCGCGGGTATGACGAGGATGAAGTCAATGAATTCCTGGATCAAGTCATCAAAGATTACGAAGGCGTCATTCGCGAGAACAAAGAGCTGAGCAATCAGTTGCTGTCCGTTCAGGAGAAACTGGATCATTTTGCCACAATTGAAGAGACGCTCAGCAAAACGATTATCATAGCGCAGGAAGCAGCCGACGATGTGAAGAACAATGCGAAGAAGGAAGCACAGCTCATTGTGAAGGAAGCAGAGAAAAATGCTGACCGGATCGTGAACGAGTCCTTGGCGAAATCCCGCAAGATTGCTTTGGAAGTGGAAGAACTGAAAAAGCAGGCTTCGATCTACCGGGCCCGTTTCCGTACGCTTGTTGAAGCACAGCTCGAACTGCTGTCCCAGGATGGATGGGAAGCACTGGAGAGTCGCGAACAGGAAGTCCGTGATCGTGAACGGGAAATGAAGGAAATTTATTAGTCTGCCTGCCCGGTTGACTTTTGACTCTAAAGAGGCTATAACTATATTCATAATGAATAATGATTCCATGACGGGTTCAAGTACGTTATGATCTCATCCCTCAGAGAGTTGGCGTTTGGTGCAAGCCAATGGATGGGTTATAGCCGAATATCTCCCCGGAGAAGTGACGCTGAAGCGGTGATGAATGGCCGTGCGTAAGCGAAACCGTAAGCCGAACGTTATATCGGCACCCTGCTGTAGTGAAGCGGGGCACAAGTGCTGTTAATGACAAAGCATACCCATGTGATTGGATATGGTTTGTGATGAACAGAATTAGGGTGGTAACGCGAGCACAACCTCGTCCCTTTCCAGGGATGGGGTTTTTTTGTGTCCAAAAATGTGAATTGTGGACGGTCCACAATCCAATTATTGAAAGGAAGATCATGATGCAAAGAGTGGATGTCAAAGAAAAAGCACGTGCTAGAGAACTACGCATGCTAAACAAGTGGAAAACGGAAAATACGTTTAAGAAATCAATTGAGAACCGTCAAGGCAAACCGAATTTCGTGTTTTATGAAGGACCGCCGACGGCAAACGGCAAGCCGCATATCGGTCACGTGCTTGGACGCGTTATTAAGGACTTTGTAGGACGTTACAATACGATGAAAGGTTACCGTGTGGTTCGTAAAGCTGGCTGGGATACACATGGATTGCCTGTTGAGCTTGGTGTACAGAAGAAGCTCGGCATTTCCCATAAGTGGGAGATCGAAGATTACGGCGTGGAAAAATTCATCAATGAATGTAAAGCGAGCGTATTTGAATATGAGCAGCAATGGCGTGATCTGACAGAAGGTATTGCTTACTGGACGGATATGGATAACCCTTACATCACGCTGGACAACAATTACATTGAGAGTGTATGGAATATTCTTGCCACGATTCATGAAAAAGGACTTCTCTACCGTGGACATCGTGTGAGTCCGTACTGTCCATCTTGTCAGACTACCCTGAGTTCCCATGAAGTGGCCCAAGGGTACAAGGATGTCAAAGACCTAAGTGCCACAGCCAAATTTAAGCTGGATGACAGCGGCGAATATGTGCTTGCCTGGACGACTACGCCTTGGACACTGCCTTCTCACGTTGCACTCGCGGTTAATCCGGACATGAATTACTCCCGTGTACGCCAGGGCGAAGAAGTGTACATCATGGCAACCAATCTCGTGGAAAAAGTCATGAAGGACTCGAAAGGCGAGTATGAAGTCATCGGTTCACTGAAAGGCTCTGATTTAGTTGGTAAAACGTATGATCCTCCATTCAACTACGTGCAGGCTGAAAAAACAAACGTGATTCTTGGTGCAAGCTTTGTAACGGATGCAAGTGGTACAGGGATTGTACACATGGCACCGGCACATGGTGAGGACGATTACCGCGTATGTCGCGAGAATGGCATCAGTTTTGTCAACATGGTAGACCTTGAAGGTAAATTTGTGGCAGAGGTTACGGATTTTGCGGGACGCTTCGTTAAGGATTGCGATATTGATATCGTGAGAAGTCTGTCCGAGAAAGGCCGCCTGTTCAGCAAAGAGAAGTATGAGCACAGCTACCCATTCTGCTGGCGTTGTGATACACCGCTTCTCTACTATGCAATGGACAGCTGGTTTATCCAAACCACAGCGATCAAGGATCAACTGATTGCAAACAACAGTGAAGTGGAATGGTACCCAGGCCACGTTCGTGAAGGACGTTTCGGAAAATTCCTGGAGGATCTGGTGGATTGGAATATCAGCCGTGATCGCTACTGGGGAACACCGCTGAACATCTGGGTATGTGAGGAGACTGGCGAACAGTTCGCTCCGCATAGCATCGCTGAGCTGCGTGCACGTGCCGTTGGAGATGTACCAGAGAACCTGGAACTGCATAAACCATACGTAGACGAAGTCAAAGTACTCAGCTCCTGTGGTAAATATGAAATGAAACGTACTCCGGAAGTAATTGATGTCTGGTTTGACAGTGGTTCCATGCCATTTGCCCAGCAGCACTATCCATTTGAAAATAAAGAAACGTTTGAACAGCAATACCCGGCAGATATGATCTGCGAAGGAATTGACCAAACACGTGGCTGGTTCTACAGCTTGCTGGCTGTATCTACTCTGTTGACAGGCAAAGCACCTTACAAGGCGGTTATGGCAACAGGCCACGTATTGGATGAGAACGGACAGAAGATGTCCAAATCCAAAGGCAATGTTATTGATCCATGGGAAGTCATTGAAGAATATGGTACAGATGCGTTCCGTTGGGCTCTGTTGTCTGACAGTGCACCGTGGAACAGCAAACGTTTCTCCAAAGGTATTGTGGGTGAAGCGAAATCCAAAATGGTGGATACATTGGTTAACACGCATGCATTCCTGACGTTGTATGCGACCATTGATGGTTTTGATCCACAGGAACATCCGTTTAAGCCTTCAGCGCACAAGCTGGATCGCTGGATCCTGTCAAGACTGAACAGTCTGATCATCGTTGTGGAAAAGGCACTGTCCGTCAATGACTATCTAAATTCATCCAAAGCGATTGAAGCCTTCGTCGATGAGCTGAGCAACTGGTACATCCGTCGTTCCCGTGACCGTTTCTGGGGAAGTGGCTTGACCGAAGATAAACTGGATGCTTATCGCACACTTACAGAGGTGCTTGTAACTACAGCCAAGCTGGTTGCGCCATTCACACCGATGCTTGCGGAAGATATCTATCTGAACTTGACTACAGGTGAAAGTGTCCATATGGAAGATTACCCGGTAGCAAATGAAGCGTTGATCGATCTGGATCTGGAACAGGATATGGAGACAGCTCGCCGAGTGGTCGAACTCGCTCGTAACGTGCGTAACGAAACAGGTATCAAGAATCGCCAGCCGTTATCCGAGTTGATCGTTTCGCTTGATAAAGGATTTGATCTGGCGAGCTATGAAGAAATCATCAAGGATGAGATCAATGTCAAAGGTATCCGTACGGAGCATAACGATGCCGAATTCGTTGATTTCACATTGAAACTCAATCTGAAAGTAGCGGGGAAAAAATACGGCAAGAACGTAGGTTTCCTGCAGAACTTCTTCAAAGGCATGTCAGCAGAGGAGACACGCAAAGTAGTGACAGAAGGTGTGCTGAATGTGGTTTCTCCGGAAGGAGAAGAGCTGCAGGTGACAAGTGAGGAACTGCTGGTGGAGAAACAAGCCAAATCCGGTTTTGCTTCGGCATCGGGGTACGGTCTGACCGTAGCACTCAACACCGAAATCACAACGGCATTGGAACAGGAAGGCTGGGTACGTGAAGTTGTACGTTCCGTACAAGACACACGTAAAAAATTGGATCTGCCGATTGAGAAGAGAGTACGCCTGACACTGGATGTTGATCCTGAGCTCCAGGCTGCAATTGAGGCATTTGATGAGGTACTGCGTGAGAATGTACTCGTTACTGAAGTCACATTCGGTACCCATGAAGCTATGGAACGCATTGAAGCTGGCGGTAAAGCAATGGGCGTTTATATCGAGGTGTAACCCCATTCTCTTTTGATACAGATGAATCGATAAGCTCAAGTTACAAATTGGATCCCAAATGAAGTAGAGTATCTCTATTCCATTTAGGAAAGGATATAGAGTATAGACAAACGAGCCTTAGACTCAGGGAACAATCCCTGTATCTTGGCTCGTTTGGTTTTTATGCAAATGGGCAATGATTTCTATTGTGCAGTTACTCTATGATACCAAAGGAACTGAGCGAACACATGAATGAAGACAAGCAGGCATCGTCCGCTTCACCATCCAATCCACCACGCAGCGATAATGACAAAATTGAGGAACTCCATACCCTGACGAACCGACTCGCTAACGAGCTTGAACGTTCACGTATTGCACAATATACGGAATTGTTGAATCGGCCGTGGAAACTGATTGGGCTCAACCTGTTATCAGGCGCAGCACGAGGTGTAGGGATCGCCATTGGTTTTACTTTTTTTGCGGCCACCATCATTTATGTGTTACAGGTGCTGGGAGCCCTCAATCTGCCAATCGTAGGAGATTATATTGCAGATATCGTCCGTATCGTACAGCGTCAGCTTGAATTGAACACATATTAGAGGTGCAGCATGTCTAGTACATGTCATATGGATCAGAATCGTTGTCCATTTCGAGCAAGCCTTCACCCTCACGATTCTCCAAATACTGCCGGTACTGTCTGTTGCGAACGATGGATACGTCATGACCATAAATATCGGTTGCTACGAAGCTCTCATAAGCTTCGACGCAGCCTTCAACCTCATCTGTAGCTTCAATGGCCATCACATCGTAACTGTCAATATCGCGACCTTCAGCCATGGCTGGTGTGTTCGATGTGCCCCAACTTTCAACGATCTGCCATGCATCTTCGCCATCGAAGCCGTTCTGATCATCGCGCTCATCGAGACTCGTGCGTCCAAAGGCCGGAGCCAGGAACTCTTCTTCCACTGGGCGGTTATCGGATACTACCGTTTCAGGCTGATGTTTTTTGCAGTACTTGGTGTAAGGAACGGCCTGCATACGCTCGTAAGGAATGGGCTGCTGACAAACTGCGCAAGTTCCGTAATGGCCTTCTTCGATGGAATGCAGGGCAGAGTCGATACGCTCCAATTGGAATTCATCATGCTCCAAAAGGGAAATATCTTTCTCCCGGTCATACATTTCGGTAGCTACATCACCGGGATGATTATCAATGGGGGATAATTCACCCGTTTGAAATCTCATGGATCCACTGAGGCCGTAATGGTCATTTTGCTCAAGCCGATGTTCAATACCACGTTTTTCAGCCATCAATTGGGAACGCAAGGATTGGATTTGTTCTGAAGTAAGATGTGCCATCGTTTTCCCCTTTCTGTCCGTCTGGAATCCGAATTTGGTCTCTGGTCTAGGATGTGCCAATCAGCCCTTGATTACAGAAGGGAAATGTTATCGATTTTGCCATTAAGAAAGGGAAAACGCCCGTCGTGGACGACTTCCAAACAGCTGTGCTACAATGAACAAGTCTGGCGTAAAGCCTGGTATGGTTTGGAAAAGACAAGAACGGAGTGACGAACAAACGTGGTGTATTATATCCTCGCTTTTATCGTATTTTTGGTGGATCAGGGAACAAAGTATTTAATTGCGACGCAAATGGAACTTCGGGAAGAAATTCCGGTTATAGGCAATTTCTTTGTAATCACTTCACATCGCAACTCAGGCGCAGCTTTCGGTATTTTGCAGGACCAACGCTGGTTTTTTATCGTCGTTACCGTGATCGTGGTGATTGCTTTGATCTGGTACTTGCAAAAAGTGAAAAACTCCCCGCACAAATTGCTGCCAGTAGCACTCAGTCTGGTGCTAGGTGGAGCCATCGGGAATTTCCTGGATCGCGCTTTGACGGGTGAAGTCGTGGATTTTGTCCAGCTTAATTTTGGCAGTTATACGTTTCCGATTTTCAATATCGCCGATTCCGCCATCTGTATCGGGGTTGCACTGATTATTGTGGAGACGTTTCTTGAGGGACGGCGCGAGAAGGCAGCCGCGAAGATTGAAGGGAATGAACATCATGAGTAAAATGCACAATGAAGAACAAACTACTGGGGATACGTCTGCACAAGACGATGACCTGATGAATGACAATGAACGATTGGAATGGACCGTTTCTGCTGAGCATAAGAAGGAACGCATTGACAAATATATTACTGAAGCAATGAATGATGTCTCCCGTTCTCAGGTCCAACTATGGATCGGAGATGGTCTGGTTACCGTAAACGGAGCTGGTGTAAAGTCTAATGCCAAATTGGCTGAGGGTGATCGGATTGAACTTCAGATTCCTGAACCGACGGCTGTTGAGATCATTGCCGAAGATATTCCGCTTGAAGTGGTATATGAGGACAGCGATGTCATCGTCGTTAACAAACCGCGTGGTCTTGTGGTACATCCGGCACCTGGACATACATCAGGTACACTTGTGAATGCGCTCATGTATCACTGTAAAGATCTTTCCGGCATTAACGGAGAGCTACGTCCTGGAATCGTGCACCGGATTGATAAGGATACGTCAGGCCTGCTGATGGCTGCCAAAAACGATCGGGCTCACGCCTCATTAGCTGCCCAGTTGAAGGATCACAGTGTAAACCGCCGGTATATCGCACTTGTTCATGGTCATTTGAGTCATGATCAGGGAACGATCGATGCGCCTATTGGGCGTGATACGAATGATCGTAAAATGTATACCGTGACCGAACGTAACAGCAAACATGCTGTCACGCATTTTAATGTTACGGAGAGAATTAACGATTATACGTTGCTTGAACTGAAACTGGAGACCGGTCGAACGCATCAGATCCGTGTGCATATGAAGTTTATTGGTCATCCGCTTGTGGGAGATCCAATCTATGGACGTAACAAGGGGATCAAAATGAATGGACAGGCATTGCATGCCGCGGTTCTTGGTTTTGTTCATCCGGCAACAGGCGAATACATGGAATTCTCAGCTCCGCTTCCACAAGACATGGAAGATGTCCTTGCATCACTGCGCAGCCGCTGACCCCTCGGGAAAGTACAAATGTTCGGATAATTTGTCCATGGCTATACATGGGCAAATGCTTCATATTAGATTGTAGAAATTTGCGTCAAATGAGGAGATGAACATGAGTATGAGTATCGATAAATATCAAGAAACATACATTCAAACCAATTTTGCCGACCGTATTGGCGGCTCCAACTATGGTAAAGACACCAACATTTATAAATTCGAGAAAATCAAACGCGCCAAAGCTTCGGCAAAGAAAGATTTTCCAAATGTTGAACTGATCGACCTTGGCGTAGGCGAACCGGATGAGATGGCTGATGCAGGCATCGTAGCTGCACTTGCGCAAGAAGCTTCCAAACCGGAGAACCGCGGTTATGCTGATAACGGAATCCCTGAATTCAAGGAAGCAGCAGCCGCTTACCTGAAAAATGTATTCAATGTTGAAGGCATTGATCCGGCAACGGAAATTGTGCACTCCATTGGGTCCAAGCCAGCTCTGGCAATGATGCCTTCGTGCTTCATTAATCCAGGTGATGTAACGATCATGACGGTTCCTGGTTATCCGGTTATGGGAACACACACCAAATATCTGGGCGGAGAAGTCTACAACATCCAGCTGACGAAGGAAAACAATTTCCTGCCTGATCTGACAACCATCCCTGAGGATATTGCAAAACGTGCAAAATTGCTGTATTTGAACTATCCAAACAACCCAACAGGTGCTGGCGCTACGGTTGAATTCTTCACTAAAGTGATTGAATGGGCGAAAAAGTACAGCGTAGTTGTTGTTCACGATGCTCCATATGCGGCACTCACGTATGACGGCAATAAACCATTCAGCTTCCTGTCCGTACCTGGAGCGAAGGATGTAGGCGTTGAGCTGCACTCCTTGTCCAAGTCTTACAACATGACAGGATGGAGAATTGGATTTGTTGCAGGGAATCCGCTCGTTGTTAAAGCTTTCAGTGATGTGAAGGACAACAACGATTCGGGTCAATTCATCGCGATTCAGAAGGCTGCTGCCTACGGTCTGAACCATCCGGAAATTACGGAGAAAATTGCAGAGAAATATTCCCGTCGTCATGACCTGCTGGTTGCTGCGCTGAATGAACTGGGCTTCCAGGCTGAGAAACCGAAAGGTTCCTTCTTCCTGTATGTTGAAGCTCCAAAAGGTGTAGTAGGCGGACGTCGTTTTGAGTCCGGGGAAGACTTCTCCCAATTCCTGATTCGTGAAAAATTGATTTCTTCTGTACCTTGGGATGATGCAGGTAACTTTGTTCGATTCTCCGTTACCTTTGAAGCCAAAGGGGAAGAAGAAGAGAAACGCGTTATCGCTGAAATCAAACGTCGTCTGAGTGACGTACAATTCGAATTCTAATGGAATTCACCAATACAAGTGAATGAAATAAATCGAGAGACCGGAGACGGTCTCTTTTTTTATGTCCGTAATTTTATAATAAATTCCGTTTTATCCCTTTACAAAATTACCCAACAAACTTATGATTAAATCTTTACGTTATTTTTATATACATAAGTAGGTTTGGAAGGGAGTTATGGAAATTGTTTACTTCAAGAACAAATACGGTGTCCTCACATACAGCAGGAACGGGTAACACCATGACAGGGTTGTTTAAGCTGCTGAGACCGAAACAGTGGACCAAAAATTTGCTGTTATTTGCTGCGTTATTGTTTTCCTTTGAGGAAATTCGCACTGAGACCATTTTATCGACCTTGCTTGGTTTTATTTTGTTTAGCCTTGTTGCAGGCTGTGTGTATATTTTAAATGATTACGTGGATCGGGACAGGGATAGACAGCATCCGGTGAAGCAGTTCCGGCCAATTGCCTCTGGACAGGTTCAACCTGCCTACGCTCTGCTGTTTGGCATAATCCTGTTGATTCTTTCTGTAGGCATTGCTTTTGTGATGAACCCGCTTTTTGGTGGACTATGCATTGTTTATTTCCTGTTGAACGTATCTTACTCTTTTGTGCTTAAACATCTCGTTATTGTGGACATGATGACTATTGCAGCAGGATTCGTTCTTCGTGCCATAGCGGGAGGTGTATTGATTCATGTACCTTTTACACCCTGGTTCCTGATCTGCACCATGCTGCTATCCCTATTTCTGGCGATTGGCAAACGGAGAAATGAGCTTACGTTGCTTGAGGGAAATACCGGTTCGCATCGTAAGGTGCTGGATAACTACTCTGTCACACTGCTGGATCAGTTTAATACCATCGTGACGACAGCAACGATCATTAGCTATTCTTTGTTCACCTTCACCTCTGACCGTACAATTCACCTGATGTGGACTATTCCACTGGTAATCTACGGCATGTTCCGATATCTGTATCTCATTCATATGAAAAACCAGGGGGGCTCACCGGATCGTGTCTTGTTTGAGGACAAGCCCATTTTGGTTACCGTCATTCTGTACGTGGTTAGTGTTGTGGTCATCTTTGCAGTTTTTGAATAAAGAGCATATCGATTAGAAAGTTTGAGGGGGATCAGGGTGAGAAGCAATAAAATTGCCATTTTTGATATTGATAAAACGATTATACGCCGGGATTCGATGTTTCAGTTTGTACATTACGGCGTTCGCCGTTACCCTGGGCAGGTATGGAGACTTCCGCTTATTGCCTTTCATACTGCGATGTTCAAGGCAGGGCTAATGAGTGTGGAACAAGTCAAGCGTTCGTACTTTAAGAGTATTGAGCGCATGACCGAACAGGATCTGGAGCATTTTTTTGATACCCGATTGCGTACTGCCATTTTTGCAGAGGCCAGTGTGGAAATGCAGCATCGCAAGGAAGCGGGTTATCATGTGTTGCTCGTGACTGCGTCTCCGCATGCTTATATGAAATATTTTAAAAACTTCCCTTGGGTAGACCATGTCATTGGAACCGAACTGGTGCGCCACCAGAATGGGTATACCTGTACGATCGAAGGCGTTAATTGCAAAGGAGAAGAGAAGGTACGTCGGATACAAGCTTACCTGCGTGAAAAAAACATGGTTATTGATTACGAACAATCCTGCTCTTACTCTGATTCGTTGTCCGACCTACCGGTGATGCAGCTTGTGGCACAGCGCTATTTTATTAACAAAAGGGTTCCGGATATGGAGGCATTATCGTGGGGGAAATGAAGGGACGTCATACGGGCAAGGGGTTAATGCTTGTCTCCGCTTTTCTCACAGCCACCGGACAGTTGTTCTGGAAATGGGGGCTGACGGAGTGGATCTATCTGGGCATCGGATTTGTGTGCTATGGACTGGGAGCCATCTTGATGATTAAGGCTTTTGCTCTGGAAAAGTTGTCTGTGGCTTATCCGTTGATGTGTGCAAGCTATGTTTTTGCGCTCATTTACGGTCACTTTCTGCTGGGAGAAGAGCTCACGATACAGAAGTTTGCAGCCGTTGTACTGCTCGGAATCGGGGTGACATTAACCAGTGTTGATCGATAGCTGGATGGTGGTTGTACTGATTGTAATGACATTATGCGGTGCTATGGGTGGTGCTGGTTTGAAAGCCTACGCTACAAGTCGCAAAAAGCTGCATGTTCTCATGGGCCTCGGTTTTTATGGTATGGGTGCGCTTCTGAACATTGTGCTGCTGAAGTTCCTTCCCTTAACAGTGGTTCTGCCGGCCAATGCCCTGACGTATGTCTGGACACTTTTTATTGCAAAGTTTGCATTCAGGGAGAAGGTAGGCCCGCTTCGCTGGCTGGGTGTGGTTTGTATTATGGGCGGTTTGTGTTTCTTGGTTTGGTAATACGGATAGGAATTGCACAGAGTTTTTTGAAAAATGACATATTGGATGTGAATGCATGAAATTTCTGGACTACATATTGTATGATCGCAAAACGAATTGGACGGCACTATGCCTGTTCGCGGGATTTGCCCTATTTTACGCTCTGATGAACGTGCCCTATGTTCTGTACATTGCGGATCAGTCACAGGTTCTTGGAGCATTTACCCCGTTTAATACACAACAATTTCCACTGAATTTATTTAATTTTGATCCGTCCATGTACTATGGGGCAAATAGTTCTTCGGTTATTCATCCGTTAATATCTTTTCTTGTCGTCACGCTTGGTGCAGTATCGCAGTTGCTGGGAGGGAATTGGTTCTTCCTCATTCTGCAATCCCTGATCAATGCAGGATCCGTAGTGCTGGTCTTTATTTTTCTCAACCAAAAGGATAGACAGATCGGGGCACCACTGCTCTTCGCGGTGCTATTCGGATTTAGTTCATATTTGATGTTTACGGCACTTATTCCGGATTCCTATCCGTACGTGCAGTTTTTTATCCTATGGTCGGTTCTTTATATGCAATACACACGTGAACGGGATGACGTTCGCTATGTTCCAAATGCCCTGATTGCAACGATTAATTTTGGACTGACCTCAACGAACATTGTTCCTTTGGCTGCTGCTATGTTTTTCAATTGGCGTACCTGGCGCAAGGCTTCCTCATGGAAAAAGTATATTGGAATCATGGCACTGGCGGTCGCCTTCATTATCGTATTGACAGGTATTCAGTATATCGCATTCGGAGGAAGAAGCTGGGTTAGCAATTGGCTGCTCGGAATTCAGAATGGAGGCACCAGCTATGCTATGCCTTTCCAGTTTGCCGCTCATTGGAAGGCACTGACTCTGCTGACGATTAATCCGATGCTCTCTCCCAAAGTTCATTTGCTGGATCCGGGGCTGGTCGCTTTTGTAACGGATTTGTCCCGCTCCAACCCGATTCATGTTCAGCTTGTCGGTATCTTTATCTTGCTGCTGGCGCTGATCGGGTTTATCAAGAGAATTCGTGAACGGGAAGTATGGACCCTAGCACCCTATATTTTGTTTGCATTTCTGCTGCATATCGTAGTTGGCTTCGGGCTGGCTGTGTTCCAATACGATATGTACCTGTATGCTGGTCACTATCTGTTTGCTTTTTTCCTGCTTGGTGGAGGGTGGGTGATTGGTCTTCGTCCAGGGATCGGCAAAAAAATAGTGCTCGGTTTACTCTTCATTAGTGTACTGGTGATGGCAACGAATAATATCTACCGTCATGTAGAAACACTCACCACGATCAAACAATCATACGAACAATTGCAGCAGACCCAGACAGTGAATTGATGTGAATCAGTTGTCACAGCAAAAGAGAGACAAGCCATATGGATAAGATATCCACTCGGCTTGTCTCTCTTTCTTTGAATTTAATGTGTAATTTAATGGGTGAATTCAAAGAAACAGCCCTCTGCAGCAACATGCAGAGGGTTGTTCCTAATGAAATCAGGCTATGATTTTGGTCTTCTTTGCATTCTCGGCTGAACGCTTGGTGAGACTGCTAAGCGGACGTTTCAGCACCAGTGCAAGGATAAGACTAAGTGCTATAAATATACACAGCCATAGAATATCCTTGAGAGCAGCCTGCCACAATATGCCACCGACTGATTCACGAAGAAGGCTGATCGCATACGTGAAGGGCATAAACGGGTTCAATGCCTGGAAGAAGGGAGAAGTCATGCTGATCGGGAAGGTTCCTCCCGAGCTTGAGAATTGAAATACCATGAATATAATCGCAATTCCTTTTCCAATGTTTCCGAAAACGGACAACAGGGTGTAAGTAATGGTGACAAACACGGCGCTTACCAACATGGCAAACAGGACAAACCATATTTTATCTGCTACATATGTTCCGAGAATCAGGATATCTCCGACCGTTACGCACACAGCCTGAAGCAAACCTATAGTCAGGAACGTACCCAAGCGTCCAAGGTACAATTGGTACCCTCGGAACTTGCCTTCCGGATTTTCTGCCTCAGCCCGAAGCAGGGAAATCAGGAGCGTGGAGCCGACCCACAGGGACAGTACGCCGTAAAATGGCGACATGGCCGATCCGTAGTTGGGAATCGGATACAATTGATTTTCCTTGATCTGAACGGGACTCGCAAGAAAGGCACTCTCTTCCTCAATATCCCCGCGCAGCAGTTTGGCGAGTTCGGCAAATTGATTATTGCCTTCGACCTCTCTGAGTTTATCTGCCGCCTTGCTGATGGCACTTTCCAGGTCCGGCAGGTCCTCTCGCACAAGTGTGGCGACGCGGTGCACGCCTTTTTCAACCTCTGGCAATTGATGTTGTACAAAGTCGGATGCTCTGCCAATCTGCTTCTCCGCCTGAGGCAGATCGTTACGGACAAAATCGGCTGCTTCGTTCAGCTTGGCCCCAACTTTGGGCAGGTCATTCTGAATTAAAGGCGCTACTGTATTCAGTGCCTGGATGAAAGCTTCACTTTTACTTTGCAATGTCTGTGCGATTTCATGAATCTTGTTCTGTATTTGGGGCAGATCACTTTGGATTTTTCTTAGTTCCGTTTGTCCAAAAGTAATACCTTCCTTGGTAGCTGACAGGATGTCCGCTACATCCGGTAATTTGTCTTGGGCATCTTGTAAAGTATCTGCTGATGCCGAGAGAATAGATCTTAGTTTATCTGCTCCGGTAATAAGAGCAGGTGCAATTTCAGCGTCATAGGCTCCAAGAATTCGGTCCACACCGCTGTTGATTTCCTCTGATAACTTGCTCAGTTGATCAATGATATCAGCTGGTGGAGTGGTATTGCGACGTAATGCATCGCTGATGATACCGGCAAGCTTTATTTGCAGCTGTAATTTGTCCGATAAGGTATTCAATCTGGTGATTTTATCGGCTAATGGATGGTTTGGAAGGAGATTGTCCATCTTGCCCAATAGGTCGGCCATACTGTCAACCAATTTTACGGCAACGGCAAGCCGAACAGCTATGCTGTCCAGTTCGTCCGCTGTAGGGAGCGCGCTAAGGTCTGTACTCTGAAATCGTTCAAATAAATCTCCTCCAGCACTCGCGATCTGCTGCACCAGCAATAGATTTTGCCGGATCACTGGTCCGATGGTCTGAAATGCTTCTTCACTGGCATCCACGAAACGATTCATGCCTTCAGCGAGTTCTACTCCGTTTTCTGTAATGCCTGAGACCGTGACAAGTTTATCTTGAGCAGCGGTTACGATAGTTAGAGCCTTGTCCGTTTTGGTTAAAGCCGTATCAATGACACCGGATACTTCACCAAAATGTTCATCCACTTCTTGAATACGTTCGACTGCGTTACGAATATCCGGAATTCGCTCCTGTATGGCTAGTACCTCGGCAGAGGCCTTCATAATCTGTGGCCAGTATTCCTGCACCTTAAGTATATACTGTGCCGCTTCGTTAATTTCGGGCAAACGCTTCTCGACTTCTACAATTTTTTGGGCTTCTTTGACGATTTCCGGCATCGCCTTTTCCACTTCCAGCACTTTTTGTCCCGCAGATTGTATCGCAGGAAGATTCTTTTCCAGTGTAAAGATTCCATTTTCCATCTTGCGCAGGGTAGGTAGCTGTGCATCGATCTCCACACCAGCTTCTTTTAATTTGGTTAATACCGCCTCGCTAACCGCTTCGGTAAAACTTTCGTTGATTTGCGTTGTAATAGAAGAGACGCCTGATCCCGTGATTTTGGGAGCAATGGCATTGACTTTCTCATTCACGGTATAGACGACTTCGGGACGTTCCAGTTTTCCATCGACAATACCGGTGATTTTGGATGAGAAGTCACCTGGGATAAGCAGACTTGCATAATATTCACCCGTCTGCACACCACGGCTGGCCTCCGCCTGATCCACAAATGTCCAACCCAGCTTATGATTCTGCTTCAGGCTGGTCACCAATTCGTCTCCTATGTTAACCGTTGTTCCAGCGACGGTTGCTCCCTGATCTTCCGTGGTTACCGCGATTTTGATTCCTTGAGTGTTGCTGTACGGGTCCCACACCGATTTGACGTTGACCCAGTCATACACCCCTGGCAGTAAAATAATGGCTGCAATTAAGAATATGCCGGTTGGTACTTTTAAAATATGAAGCCAGTCCGTTTTGTAAATTTGCCATATGTTACGCATGATGTCCTCCTAATTCAAATCAAATTCCAGGTTTTATATCATTCCCATCTCAGGAAGATACAAATCTTTATGTATATCGGTTCCTATGTACGGAATGTGAACGGGCTCAATTTAAAGTTGTTTACCCCGTTCTTGCTTGAATAATCGATCTTTCCCGTAATATATGCAGCTATAAAACAGAAGGGTTATATTGGATCGATTCAAGTTTGCAAATACCTATGGATAAATATACAGAAATATTGTATAATTATGAGCAATGAATGAAATGTGATGTGCATGGATGTTTTTCAGCCGACCTGTTGATTCTAAAGGGAATACAGCAGGGGAGTTCGCCTGCTAAGGTGAGGTGTTGACAGGGGGTTGTCTTTCTGTCATAATTCATGAAGATAAACGAACATAGTGATCAATAGCGCCCTGTGAGGCACTTCAGTATGTTCGACATGAATAGCACCTTTAAATCAGTCCCGTGAGACTGGCAAGGTAACGTGAACGATACATCGTTTTTTGCTGCGGCAATATAACGGTGCATCCCGAGAGTAAACTTTCTTCAGAGCGGTCTGAAGTTCGGAGACTCCTTGCCAATAAACACGGCAAGGAGTCTTTTTTGTTCTCCTGTCACGGGGCCATGATCTGGAGGGAAATCCTGAGGAGGCTGAACGCATGAGCACAGAAACACATGTCATTATGGATGAAACGGCGATCCGCCGCGCATTAACACGGATTGCCCATGAGATTTTGGAAAAAAACAAAGGGATCGAGGGTTGTGTGCTGGTCGGTATCCGTACGCGAGGCGTTTATCTCGCAGAACGGATCGCCGCGAAGATTGAAGAAATCGAAGGCGCCAAGGTCCCCTGGGGAGAACTGGATGTAACTCCTTATCGCGATGACCGCTTGGACGAGAACAAAGCGAATCGCAAGGAACTGTTGACAATGACACCTGAATCACTTTCGATTCATGACAAAAAAGTGATTTTGTTCGATGATGTGCTCTATACCGGTCGCACCATTCGTGCAGCGATGGATGCCCTGATGGACTGTGGAAGACCGCAGAACATTCAGCTGGCCGTACTCGCGGATCGCGGACACCGGGAACTTCCGATCCGACCTGATTTTATCGGCAAAAACGTGCCGACTTCCAAATCAGAGGAGATTGAAGTGGCACTGATGGAAACGGACGGACAGGACGAAGTCAAAATCATTCAGAACCGGGGGGAGCAAGCATGATGATTACACAGACAGCATTGAAGGACCGGAGCTTGCTTGGACTGAAAGAACTTAGTCGCAGTGAGATTGAAGCGATTCTGAACAGAGCAGCCCACTGGGAAGCTCAGAAGGATAAATTGGTACCTGTACTTGAATCACGCTTTGTTGCCAACATGTTCTTCGAGAACAGTACGCGTACTCGCTTCTCATTCGAAATGGCCGAGAAACGACTGGGTGCACAAGTGCTGAACTTCACGGCAGCAGCTTCAAGTGTAGAGAAGGGCGAGTCCATCTATGATACGGTTCGAACACTTGAATCCATGGGCATTGATGCAGGAGTCATTCGGCTGAAACCAGCAGGTGTTCTGCAGCAGCTGGCACAGAAGGTGAATGTTCCACTGGTCAATGCGGGAGACGGAAATAACGAACATCCAACCCAGGCATTGCTGGACCTGTACACCATGCGAAAAGCCTTCGGTGAGCTGAAAGGTCTGCGTGTATCGATCATTGGAGACATCATGCACAGCCGGGTTGCACGCTCGAACCTGTGGGCGCTGCAAAAGTTCGGAGCAGATGTACGCTTCTGTGCTCCGCAAACGATGCAAGCACCGGAACTGGCAGAGCACGCTCCTTATATAGGTCTGGATGAAGCACTGAATGCAGATGTAGTCATGATGCTGCGGGTTCAGCTGGAACGCCACAAGCATGGTCTCATTACCTCGGCAGAGGATTATCGCGAACACTACGGATTGACGGAAGAACGGGCGGCACGCCTGAATCCAAACACCATTATCATGCACCCTGCTCCTGTTAACCGGAACGTTGAAATTGACGACGCGGTTGTAGAGAGTACAGCATCGCGGATTTTCCCGCAGATGGCGAACGGAGTTCCGATTCGCATGGCGGTCATGGAACGCGCATTAAAGCTGTAACAGGGTCTGGCTATGGGTCATAGGCTGACAGGGCGGATCTTCTATAGAACGGTAAAGTAAACGATTAATCCAAATCATTCGGATCCTCAGGGAATCCGGGTGAGAACCGAAGCGGAGGGCAATTATGCTACAGATTATTAAAAATGCGAATGTTTTGAATGCTCAAGGGGAACTCGAACGGAAAACGATCATTATAAATGAAGGCAAGATCGAAAAGATCGTCGGTGTGGAGGACGAAGCCGTCCTGCAAGCAGAACAATCTGCGCACAGCATTACAGATGCTTCAGGCAAATTGCTAATTCCGGGCTTGATCGACATGCACGTGCATTTGCGTGAACCTGGTTTCGAACACAAAGAGACCATCGAGACAGGTGCCAGGTCAGCGGCCCAAGGTGGTTTTACAACAATCGCCTGCATGCCTAACACAAGACCCGTAACAGATAGTCCGGATGTAGTAAAGCTGGTTCTGAATAAAGCCAAGGAAGCTGATTTGGTAAAGGTTCTGCCGTATGCGGCCATTACCAAAAACGAGCTTGGTCGCGAACTGACCGATTTTGCCGCTTTGAAAGAAGCAGGGGCCATCGGATTCACGGATGACGGCGTAGGCGTGCAGAACGCGCAGATGATGAAAGATGCCATGAGCCTCGCGGCAAGTATGGATATGCCAGTCATCGCTCACTGTGAAGACGACTCTCTGGTTGTAGGTGGATACGTGACCGAAGGAGAATTCTCCAAGCGCCATGGTATCAAAGGCATTCCGAATGAATCCGAAGCGATTCACGTTGGTCGTGATATCCTTCTTGCCGAAGCAACAGGGGTGCACTACCATGTCTGCCACGTAAGTACAGAACAATCCGTTCGCCTGATTCGTCTGGCCAAATCGATCGGCATCAAGGTTACGGCTGAGGTGTGTCCGCATCATCTGGTACTGTCCGATGAGGACATCCCGGGCATGGATGCCAACTGGAAAATGAACCCGCCACTTCGCTCACCGCGTGATGTGCAGGCTTGCATTGAAGGCTTGCTGGACGGAACGCTGGACATGATCGTAACGGATCATGCGCCGCATAGTGAAGAGGAGAAAGCCAAAGGCATGGAACTGGCACCATTCGGAATCGTCGGATTCGAAACCGCCTTCCCGCTGCTGTACACCAAGTTTGTAGAAACAGGACTTTGGAGTCTGGACTTCCTGGTTAAACGCATGACAGCCGATCCGGCACGGGTATTCCGACTGGATACAGGCAGGATGGAAGAAGGAGCACCTGCGGACTTGACCATGATTGACCTGAACGAGGAAAAAGCAGTCGATCCTGCAACGTTCGCAACCAAAGGAAGAAATACCCCGTTCACAGGCTGGAAGCTGAAAGGCTGGCCGGTACAGACTTGGGTGGATGGCAAAAGCGTATGGAATAACACGGTACAACAGTAAATCGGCTTACCTATGAGTTATTAACTCTTTAATGCAATTACATCTTTTCAACTAACTCGAGGCAGACCATGCCGAGAGCCTAACATACGAAACAAGCAAATTTGAATGGTATGGTTTTGAACTTGGGAGCCACAGTAGCACACGAAGTGGACAGAAAAGACCCGAAGAAGCGAAGCGTTCGCCTTTATCCCCGGGTTACATCCATTTATAAAATGGATAAAGAGTAATCTGGGGATAACAGCGATCGAAGGGCTTTCTGTCCACGAAGTCACCGCTACCGTGACACGCACCCCATGTTCAACGAAATGCATTCAAGTTTATAAACACAGAGGAGTGAAATGGGATGCAGGCACAGGCAAGATTATTGTTGGAAGACGGCACACTGTTCACCGGGAAAGCGTTCGGTGCTGAAGGTGAAACAACGGGTGAGGTCGTTTTTAATACGGGAATTACAGGCTACCAAGAGGTGCTTTCGGATCCTTCTTATTGCGGTCAAATCGTAACCATGACGTATCCGCTGATCGGTAACTACGGCATTACGCGTGACGACTTCGAGTCCATACGTCCATTCGTGCATGGTTTCGTAGTTCGCCGTCATGAGACGGTACCGAGCAACTGGCGCGCTGAATACAGCCTGGATGATCTGCTGAAAGAGTACGGCATCGTCGGCATCAGCGAAATTGATACACGCATGTTGACTCGCCGGATTCGTCATCACGGCACAATGAAGGGAATTCTCACAACAGGATCGAAGCCTGTGGAAGAGCTGCTGGAGATGATGGGAGACACAAGCATCGCCGAGCTGCGCAACCAGGTACCTCTGACGTCTACGCAGCATGTGTACAACAGCCCGGGAACGGCTGAGCGTATCGTTCTTGTAGACTATGGTGCAAAAACAGGAATTCTGCGTGAACTGAGCAAGCGCAACTGTGACGTTGTTGTCGTGCCGCATGATGTAACTGCAGAAGAGATTCGCCGTCTTAATCCGGATGGTATTCAGCTGTCCAACGGTCCTGGGGATCCAAAAGATGTACCACATGCCGTTAAAATGATCAGTGAACTGCTTGGCGAGTATCCAATCTTTGGTATCTGTCTCGGTCATCAACTCTTTGCACTGGCAGCAGGCGCGGATACAGAGAAGCTTAAGTTTGGACACCGCGGTGGTAACCACCCAGTCAAAGAACTGGAAAGCGGGCGCTGCTTCATCACATCCCAGAATCACGGTTACACGGTTAACGAAGAGTCAGTGAAAAACACTGAATTGGAAGTTACACACATCAATAACAATGACAAGACCATTGAAGGTTTGAAACATAAAACATTCCCTGCGTTTTCGGTACAATATCACCCGGAAGCAGCGCCAGGTCCTTATGATAACAGCTATCTGTTCGACCGTTTCATCGAAATGATTCGTGAGCACAAAATCACTAACCCGCAAAAGCCGCGTCAAGCCGTATTGGCAGCCGCAGTGAAAGGAGCACAATAACATGCCGATTAACAAAGACCTCAAAAAAATCCTGGTGATTGGTTCCGGTCCAATCGTCATCGGTCAAGCGGCCGAGTTCGACTATGCCGGTACACAGGCTTGCCAGGCACTGAAAGAAGAAGGCGTGGAAGTTGTACTCATTAACAGCAACCCGGCAACCATCATGACCGATACTAACATGGCTGACAAAGTGTATATCGAGCCGATTACACTCGATTTCGTCACTCAGATCATTCGTCAGGAACGCCCAGACGGATTGCTGCCTACGCTTGGCGGTCAAACCGGTTTGAACATGGCCGTGGAACTGGCTCGTGCCGGTGTCCTGGAACGTGAAAATGTGAAATTGCTCGGAACACAGCTGACATCCATCGAGAAAGCAGAAGATCGTGACTTGTTCCGTGATCTGATGCGTGAACTGGAACAGCCTGTGCCTGAGAGTGTAATCGTAACGACACTTGAAGAATCTCTTGAATTTGCAGCTGAAATTGGTTATCCAATTATCGTACGTCCAGCTTATACGCTTGGCGGAACAGGTGGCGGGATCTGTGCGAATGAAGAAGAGCTTCGCGAGACCGTCGCAGCAGGACTTCGGTACAGCCCGATTGGACAATGTCTGGTCGAGAAGAGTATTGCAGGCATGAAAGAAGTCGAGTACGAAGTCATGCGTGACAAGAACGATAACTGTATCGTCGTCTGCAACATGGAAAACTTCGATCCGGTCGGCGTTCACACAGGTGACAGTATCGTTGTGGCACCAAGCCAGACGCTGTCTGACCGTGAATATCAGATGCTGCGTTCAGCATCCCTGAAAATCATTCGCGCCCTTAACATTGAAGGTGGATGTAACGTACAATTCGCCCTGGATCCGCACAGCTTCCAGTACTATGTTATCGAAGTGAATCCACGGGTAAGCCGTTCCTCGGCTTTGGCTTCCAAAGCAACCGGTTATCCGATTGCAAAAATGGCTGCCAAAATCGCCATGGGTTACACGCTCGATGAGATCGTAAACCCGGTAACAGGCCAAACCTATGCTTGCTTTGAGCCAACACTGGATTATATCGTGAGCAAAATCCCTCGCTGGCCGTTCGACAAGTTTACTTCCGCGAACCGCAAGCTGGGTACACAAATGAAAGCAACAGGCGAAGTTATGGCTATCGGCCGTACCTTTGAAGAGTCGATTCACAAAGCAGTTCGCTCACTCGAGATCGGTGTGCACCGTCTGTACTTGAAAGAGGCAGAAACATTGGACGAAGCTACGCTCAACGAACGTCTGGTCAAAGCCGATGATGAGCGCATGTTCCTGGTGGCTGAAGCATTCCGCAGAGGGTATACATTACAACAACTGCAGGATCTGACGAAGATTGACTGGTGGTTCCTGGACAAAATTGAAGGTCTGGTCGGCTTCGAAGATCGTATCCGTGAGGAATCCGAGCTGTCATCCGAAACGCTGTATCAAGCGAAGCGTCTTGGATTCACGGACCGTGCAATTGCTGAACTGCGTGCTCAAGGCCAACCTGGAAGCACACTAACAACGGAAGCAGAGGTTAGAGCTCGTCGTGAGCAGGAAAACCTTCGTCCGGTATACAAAATGGTTGATACATGTGCAGCGGAGTTCGAAGCAACAACGCCATACTACTACTCGACGTACGAAACGGAGAATGAAGTTATCCCTTCGGACAAGAAAAAAGTCGTAGTGCTGGGTTCGGGACCAATCCGGATCGGTCAAGGGATCGAGTTCGACTACTCAACAGTACACGCAGTATGGGCCTTGCAAAAGGCAGGCTACGAAGCGGTTATTATTAACAATAACCCTGAAACAGTATCCACGGACTTCAATACATCCGATCGTCTGTACTTCGAGCCTCTGTTCTTCGAAGATGTCATGAACGTGATTGAACAGGAACAGCCGGTAGGCGTTATCGTACAGTTCGGTGGTCAAACGGCTATCAACCTGGCTGCACCACTGCGTAATGCAGGTGTGACCATCCTCGGAACGGACCTGGAGAGCATCGATGAAGCAGAGGATCGCAAGAAATTCGAACGTCTTCTGTCCCGTTTGGAAATTGCACAGCCTAAAGGTAAAACAGTCATTTCCGTAGATGATGCAGTAGAGACGGCACAAAGCCTGGGTTACCCTGTGTTGGTTCGTCCTTCCTATGTACTCGGTGGTCGTGCGATGGAGATCGTATACTCTGATGCCGAATTGCTGACATATATGGAACAGGCGGTTAAAATCAATCCCGAGCACCCGGTACTGATTGACCGTTACATGCTGGGTAAAGAGGTTGAGGTGGACGCCATCTGTGATGGTGAGACGGTACTGGTTCCAGGCATCATGGAACATATCGAACGTGCAGGGGTGCACTCCGGTGACTCCATCGCAGTTTATCCGCCACAGCACCTGTCCAACGATTTGAAAGAAAAAATCGTTGACATCACGATTAAGATTGCAAAAGAACTGAAAACGATTGGTCTGGTCAACATCCAATTTGTCATCCATGATGGCCAAGTGTATGTTATTGAGGTGAACCCGCGTTCATCCCGAACAGTACCTTTCCTGAGCAAAGTAACGAACATTCCGATGGCGAACCTGGCAACACAGGCGATCCTTGGTGTGAAGCTGAAAGATCTGGGTTACGTGGACGGTCTGTGGCCTGAGTCGGATCATGTATCGGTGAAAGTTCCGGTCTTCTCCTTCGCGAAGCTGCGTCGTGTGGAACCAACCCTTGGACCTGAGATGAAATCCACAGGTGAGGTTATGGGTCGTGACCCGAATTACGCCAAAGCGTTGTTCAAAGGTCTCATCGGAGCTGGAATGAAAATTCCGGCAACCGGAGCGATTGTAGTTACTGTGGCAGACAAAGATAAGGACGAAGCTGTACCGCTGCTTGAAGGTTTCTACAGACTGGGTTACAAAATCATGGCTACTGGAGGAACGGCAGCTGCGCTTGAAGCGGCAAACATTCCGGTAACGACGGTGAACAAGTTGAGCGAAGGTTCGCCGAACATTCTGGACATGATTCGCAGCGGTGAAGCGAACTTTGTCTTCAACACACTGACCAAAGGCAAAACACCGCAGCGTGACGGATTCCGAATTCGTCGTGAAGCGGTAGAGAACGGCATTGTATGTATGACTTCCCTGGATACGATTCGTGCCCTGCTGATCATGCTGCAAACGATCAACTTCTCTTCAGAGGCAATGCCAGTCTTTGTAAAATAAATAGGTACTGATGAAGGACATCAGTCAGCCTGCGGGCTGGCGGGATGTCCTTTATATCGGGCAAAAACGGAAAAAACAAGCATGTGGAAGGAGCGGACTGGATGAATCACCCTAATTTCAATGAAATGGCTGGCCGTTTGATGGTCGCACTCGATTATCCTGATGCGGAGCAGGCCCAAGAGCTGGTACAGGCACTCGAAGGTATTCCGTGTTATCTGAAAGTGGGAATGCAGCTGTTCTACGCAGCGGGTCCGGACTTTATCCGGGGGCTGAAAGCGAGAGGGTATTCGGTATTCCTCGATGTGAAGATGCACGATATTCCCAATACCGTTCGCGGTGGTGCCGAGAGTATAACCCGCCTCGGTGTAGACATGTTCAACGTACACGCAGCAGGCGGTACAAGCATGATGCGTGCTGCACGCGAAGGAGCGGAAGCAGCGCTGGCTGCAGATCCTTCTCTGAGAAGGCCGGAAATCATCGCAGTTACCCAGCTGACGAGCACAAGTCAGGAAACAATGAACAGCGAGATTGGCATTGAGGGAAGTGTGGAAGCGGCAGTGGTTCGTTATGCTGGACTGGCTCATGAAGCAGGCCTGGATGGCGTTGTGGCTTCTCCACTTGAGGTGCCGGCAATCCGGGCAGCATGCGGCAGTGATTTTCACACCGTTACCCCGGGAATTCGGCCGGCAGGCAGCGGTCTTGGTGACCAGACTCGTGTCCTCACGCCAGGGGAAGCCATTGCCAGAGGCAGTCATTACATTGTTGTAGGCAGACCGATTACTGGTGCGCCCAATCCACGTGAAGCAGCAGAAACCATTTTGAAGGAGATGTTGAACGCATGATCGCACTGAACGAGATTCCTAACCATATTGCTTCCCAACTGCTGAAGATTAACGCTGTGGCACTGCGCCCGCAGCAGCCTTTTACCTGGACGTCGGGGATCAAGTCCCCGATCTATTGTGACAACCGTCTGACGATGTCCTATCCAGAGATCCGCAATGACATTGCCGAAGCCTTCGCTGCCATTATTCGTGAGCAGTACCCGGATGCAGAAGTCGTTGCAGGTACAGCAACCGCAGGTATTCCACATGCAGCATGGGTAGCTCAGAAGCTGAATCTGCCGATGGCCTACATTCGTGACAAAGCGAAAGGACATGGTAAGGAAAACCTGATTGAAGGCATCATTACTGAAGGCCAAAAGGTGGTTGTAATCGAGGACCTGATTTCAACAGGAGGTAGCTCGATCAAAGCCGCCGAAGCAGTACGTGCAGCAGGGGCAACACCTCTCGCCGTGCTGGCGATTTTCAGCTATCAGCTGGATAAAGGGGTACAAGCATTTGAAGAAACCGGCATTCAGCTGCAAACCCTCTCCAACTATACGGCCCTAATGGACGTGGCTTTGGCTCAAGGAACCATCCAGGAGAGTGATTTCGAGCTGCTCAAATCCTGGCGTGAAGATCCTTCTTCATTTGGTAAATAATATCATCTGTGCATCTTGTGCTGTTCGACGTGTGAACAGTATCAAAATTGTAATGATTGGCGCTATAGAGGCAAATTCATAGAATTGGCAAGAAGCATCCCGCACTCAGGGGTGCTTTTTTCGTTTGTTCATCAAAATATTAACTTTTTCCCGGCTACGTTGTAAAAAGCTTGTAACTTTTAGTTGGGACCGGTCGTTTATAATGCAGTGTAGTATGGAATAGATTTCTAATTTTAGTACCCTTAATGAAATGATTGGGATGTTAAGAAAGGATGAGCGTGATTGCTGGCATGAAGAAATTATTTTCCAGTATGAAATCTGCCAAAAGCCAGTCAGGCGGGAAGCATGCAAAAGGGCACACAGAGCAGCAGAACACCGCCGGGCAGGAAGCCTCGGCATACATAAGTGACCCCGATAGTCCTTCCACCGACTCGCAATCCATAAGTGATGGAATGATCCAGGATGAGGTGGCCGTTGCCGCTGCCGAACCCGAAGCGAAGTCCCAGCCCAAGGCAAAAGCCAGCTTGCTGCCTCCGTACGACGGACCTGTGCTGGAAGTTCGTAATGTACATCGGAGCTTTCAGACGGGCAGCCGGATTATTCATGTACTTAAGGGCATCGACATGGAAGTCAACCCGCAGCAGCTGGTTATGCTGAAAGGGCGATCAGGCTCAGGCAAAACGACACTGCTCAATATGCTGGGCGGACTTGATCAGCCTTCCAGTGGGGACATACTGTTTTCCGGACAGCCTTTGCAGGATTGGGGTGACCGGAAGCGGACCTCTCTGCGGCGTAAGGAAATCGGTTTTATTTTTCAGGCCTATGCACTGATGCCCTTGCTGTCGGCATGGGAAAATGTAGAGCTGTCATTGCGAATGGCAGATGTGCCTCGCTCGGAATGGAAGGATCGGGTTGGCCATTGTCTGGATCTGGTCGGACTGTCCAAACGGGTGAAGCACCGGCCTTTCGAGATGTCCGGGGGGGAGCAGCAGCGGGTCGCGATCGCCAAGGCCATTGCCCATAGACCCAGACTGCTGCTTGCGGATGAGCCGACAGCTGAGCTGGATTCCAAGATGGGAGCACAGGTTATGTCCGTATTTCGCAATATTATTGAAGTAGAACAAGTAACCATATGTATGACTACACACGATCCTACGATTTTGGAGGTTGCGGACCATGTTTATGAAATGGCGGACGGCAGATTTATTCAGTAAAGAGGCCGCTCCGAAAAGGGGGAAACGTGCAGCGCTAATTGTAATTGGTGCAATTATGGCTGCAACGATGTCGGGCTGCTCATTGCTGCCGGCAGAAACAGAGGAAGAAGTGCTTCCGCCGATCACGCCGCCTACGATTTCCAAAAAGCCGGAATATGAGGTCCGGACAGAAACGCTGGAAAAAAAGGTTAGCGGCAGCGGTAAAATGATGAGTCAGCGGGAAGAGAAGGTGTATTTCACGCTGGACGGTATGCACATCAAGGAACTGAACGTGAAACCGGGGGACAAAGTGAAGAAAGGCCAGCTCCTCGCAGAGCTCGACGTGGAGAGTGTAGAAAAGGAAATTCGGGCCAAAAAGCTGCAGATTCGCAAATCGGAAGTACAAATGAAAGAAACGCTTCGTAAACGAGATGAGATGGATCCGGTGGAGTTCGAAGAAGCCACCATTGCATTTGAAGAATTGCGCCAGGAACTGGCTGATCTGGAGGAGCAGTTAGGTAAAGCGACGCTGACCGCTCCGTTCGGAGGAACGATTATTGCAGTTCAGGTGGAGAAGGGTGCAGCAGTCAAAGCCTATGATCCGATTGCAACGATCGCGGATACGTCAAATCTGGTTGTCGCAGCTACATTTGCCAAGGAAGATCTCGAGAAATTCTCGGCTGGCATGAAGGCGGATGTCGACATCAATGGAGCGGGCAAGGTATCCGGCAGAGTTAAAGTGATGCCTGTTGCTGAGGCTGCTGGAAGTGGAAGTGGAAACGGTGGAGGTACAGGCGAAGGAGGCACCCCGCCAGTCAAAGAAACCCTCGACCAGTATGTTATCGTCTCCCTGACGAAAATGCCCAAGGGTGTGGAACGCGGAACCCCTCTGACAGTATCCATTGTGACCCAGCGTACGGAGGATGCCATAGTCATTCCTGTATCGGCGCTGCGCTCCATCGGTTCAAGAACATACGTGCAGGTCGTTGAAAGTGATGGCAGCAAGCGCGAAGTGGACGTTGAAGTGGGGCAGCAGACATCCACGGATGTTGAAATTCTAAAGGGTCTGACGGTTGGACAGAAAGTGGTGGGCCGCTAATGGGGCTGCCATTGCTCAGACTGTTGTTCCGGAAAATGTGGAACACCCGCTGGATGACATTCAGTACACTGATCGGACTGATTGTGGCGGTAGCATTCACTGTCAGTATACCGATGTATGCCGACGGTGCACTGAAACGGGTGGTGGCACAGACCCTGCAGGATAACAGTGAGGGGCTGCCTGCAGGTTCGTTGCTTATGAGTTATCAGGCGCCAGGCGGGGTTAAGACAGACACGCGTGGATTAGAAGAAGTGGATCGCTATATTCGGGAGGATGTACCTCGCGATATTGGTTTTCCATTTCATACGTATGTGAATTCCAGATCCATTCGGAGCACCGAGGTGAATCCGGAGGATCCCACCAAGGTGGATGCCAGCCGGGTACGGAGCATGACGCTCGGAACGATGAGCGGGCTGGATGCACAGGTGAATTATACGGCCGGCGTGAAGCCAGGCAATCAAGTGAAGGACGACATTATTGAAGCGGTTATGCTGGAGGAAGGCATGTACCGGAACGACCTGCACGTCGGTGATATTCTGGAATACCCCGTGTACAGCGGGCTTGATATCACATTGCGTGTCAAAATCACCGGTTCCTTCAAGGCAGATGATCTGAATAGTCCGTATTGGGTTCAGGGATTCGATGGCATGATGAATGGGCTGTATGTGGATGAGTCCGTGTTCAATGATGTGCTGCTGAAGGAAAAAGGAATTCCTCTTCAGAATTCGCGCTGGTATTATGCGTTTGATCTGAAGGAAATCCAAACTAGTCAGCTGCCGGGTCTGACATCCATGCTGGAACGTTTGGATATCGATCTGTACCAGCGGCTCAAGGATACGAAGGTGGATATCACCTTTGGTGATCTGTTGAAGCAATTCCGCAGTCAGAGTCTGCAGCTGCAGACAATGCTGTTTACACTGGCAGCACCGATGATTGCGATGGTTTTTTATTTTATTGCAATGAATGCCAGACAGTCCCTGCAGAAGCAGGAAAGTGATATTGCGGTACTGCGAAGCCGCGGAGCTTCAGCACGGCAAATTTTCTCCCTATACCTGCTGGAGGGTATCTTTCTGGGGGCCATCGCGCTCGTGATTGGTCCAATGCTTGGCTGGTTTATGGCCAAAAGCATTGGATCAGCCAGTGGGTTCCTGTCGTTCGTGGATCGCAAGTCGATTCCAATCGGTGTGTCCAAGGAAGCCATTCTGCTGGGCCTTGTCGCCGTACTCGTAGCCATTATTGCTTCACTTATTCCGGCAATAACCTATGCACGAGCGACGATTGTTTCGGCCAAGCGACGTCAGGCACGTACGGATCGTGCTCCCATATGGCAGCGCTGGTTCCTCGATATCCTGCTGCTGGGTCTTGCAGGATATGGATACTACCTGTTCTATGAACGTCAGATGCTGACGTTCCAGACGGGTATGACGACAGATCAGCTGCAGGTACAGCCGTTTCTATTCTTTGTACCTGCGCTTGCGATCTTTGCCTTGGGGCTGTTCTTCCTGCGGTTGTTCCCGTGGATTCTGAAGCTCATTCAGTGGATTGGGCGCAAATTCCTGCCGGTTCCACTCTACTTGACCCTGACACAGTTATCGCGGTCATCATCGTCTTATTACCCGTTGATGATCCTGCTTGTTTTGACACTCGGGCTTGGCGTGTACAACTCGGCTGCAGCTCGGACCATTGATCTGAACTCCACTGAGCGTACGTTGTACCGATATGGTTCTGACGTCATTATGCAAACGGTATGGGAAGGAACACCTGAAGTTAAGCCTGGCGGTTCCGGTCAGAACGGTGGTTCAGGCGGAGGTCAGCAAGGTGGTGGAAACGGTGGCGGAGGTTCTGGTGGCGGTGGTGCTGCCGGAGGCGGAAATGGCGGTGGAGGTGCTCCAGGTGGGGGCGGTGGGAATTCCCAACCATCCAAAGTCATTTACTCCGAACCTCCATTTGAAGTATTCCGCAGACTGGACGGTGTGGAACATGCAGCGAGAGTGCTGCAGACGAAAGGGAATATCATTGTATCCGGCAAATCCGGCGGCCAGGGCATGCTGGTCGGGATTGATAATGTGGACTTTGCTAAGGTGGCGTGGTTCCGTAACGACCTGTTCCCGGCACATCCATATAAGTATCTTGATTTGTTAGGCAAGTATGAAGGGGCTGTGTTGATCTCATCCAAATTTGCGGATAAGTTCAAGCTCAAAACGGGAGATCTAATCTCTATTGGTGTTCAGGGCCAGGCCATTGAATTCGTAGTTTTCGGCATTATCCCATACTGGCCTGCACAGTATCCGGACCAGACGCCATTCTTCGTGGCCAATCTGGACTATATCTATGATCAGGTACCGCTGATTCCGTATGAGGTCTGGCTGAAAATGGAACCTGATGCCAAGGTGGCTCCATTAATGGAGAAGCTGGCAGCAGAGGGCATCGAGCTATCCTCCGTACGCGATGTGCGTACAGAATTGGTGTCCCAGGGCAAACATCCGTCACGTGGCGGTGTGTTCGGGATCCTGAGTCTGGGCTTCCTGGTCTCGGTCATCATATCCCTGATTGGGTACATCCTGTATTGGTTCTTTAACCTATCGGGTCGTGTTGTCCAGTTCGGTGTATTAAGAGCCATGGGATTATCACGTGCACAGCTGAGCGGAATGCTGCTCCTGGAACAAGTGTTCACGGCAGGTCTTTCCATTCTACTTGGCATCGGAATCGGTCAGGTATCCAGTCGTCTGTTCCTGCCATTCTTACAAACGACAGATAATGTATCTGCACAGGTACCTCCGTTCCGGATTGTATTTGAACAACAAGATATGCTGCAGCTGTACGGCGTGACTGTGGTCATGCTGATTGTGGGAGCAACGATGCTGCTGTGGCAGATTCGCAGATTGCGGGTTCACCAAGCGGTCAAAATGGGAGAGGAGAGGTAAACGTGATCCAATGCGAAGGACTCGTAAAAATTTTTAAATCCAGCGATGTGGAAGTCGTTGCCCTTCAAGGTCTCAATCTGACTGTCAATCAAGGTGAAATGATGGCAATCATCGGCAACAGCGGCAGCGGTAAATCCACATTGCTTAACATTCTGGGAGGACTGGACCGTCCAACGGCTGGTACTGCGGTTGTTGGAGACTGGGATTTGCTGAAAATGACAGACGCCCAGCTAGTAGAGTACAAACGTCATACCGTAGGCTTTATCTGGCAAAATAATGGGCGTAACCTGCTGCCTTATCTAACGGCACTGGAGAATGTGGAAACACCCATGATTCTTGGCGGCAAACGTGATCGCGCATACGCGATGCAGCTGCTGGAATGGGTTGGGCTGAAGGATCGGATGCACAACAAGCTGCATCAATTATCCGGAGGGGAGCAGCAGCGGGTGGCTATAGCCATCTCGCTCTCCAATCGTCCCAAGATTCTGCTTGCAGATGAGCCAACAGGCTCGGTCGATTCCGAGACTTGTGATACGATCATGAACATTTTTCGCAAAATGAACAAGGAACTGGGCGTCACGATCGTTATTGTTACCCATGATCTGACGCTTGCCGGCAAGGTGGACCGTATTGTAGCGATACGTGATGGCTTGACGAGCACCGAGTTTGTGAAACGGAATCCGAACCTGGATGACGAACATGGATTATCTGAAGCGGGAGCACCGGATATCCATGAGGCCTTTGTCATCATTGACCGGGCGGGACGCCTACAGGTACCCAAAGAGTATTTGGAGGCCTTGGCCATTGACAACAGGGCAACATTGGAATTTGACGGTGAGCGCATTGTGATTACACCGCCAAGATAAATTTGAGGGGGAATTGGGAGATGAAGAACAGGTTTTGGGGAAAACGTGTGCTTGCTGTGCTGGCTACAGCCAGTCTGGCATTGCCGCTGATTGCGGGCTGTACAGCTAGTGAGGCCAAGGACACAGAGCAGCGTGTATTGCGTGTGGCTACATTGTGGGGAAGCCAGGATGACAGCTATTTCCGTCAGCAATTTACAGATGCATTTGAACTGACACATCCGAATGTAACGATTGAAGTGGTGGCTGCAGTAGATCAGGGCAGCATGTATGGCTATGGCACTCAGGAAGAACAGCAGGAAATGCCAGATAGCCTGGAAAACATGAAGAAAATCATGACTGGTGATAATCCAGTGGATGTCGTTGTGGCTGACACGGCTACGCTTAAATCGCTCATCCAGGAGAATATGGTGAAACAGCTGGACCCACTGATACAGGAGGACAAATTCGATACCAACGATATTGTGCCAAGTGTTATTGAAGGCATCAAGGATCTGGGAGATCAGAGCATCTATGCGCTGACACCGACCTTCTCCTCGTCCGCACTGTTCTATAACAAGGCGATGTTCCAAAAAGCAGGCGTAGAGCCACCTACAGATAACATGACGTGGGATGATATTTTCAACTTGGCAACACGTCTGACCAAAGGTGAAGGAAAAGATCACGAATTCGGGTTCTCATTCTCCACGTACCAGGGTGGTTCCCCTTACTACACCATGCAGCAATATTACAGTGCTCTGCAATTGAAGATCTTCGATGATAAAGCAGAGAAAATGACCGTAGATTCACCGCAATGGGAGAAGGTATGGAGTACCATCAGCAAGCTTGCTATTGATAAAGTGATCCCTAAAGGAGACGAACCTCAGGATCAGGATCCGAACGGACGTTATAACCCGCTTCAAGGTGATCTGTTCCTGAGCAGCAAGGCTGCTATGGTTATTGGGGATTACAGCTACATCAACCAATTAATTGACGCAAACAAAAATGCAGATAAAATGGAAGGCTTCACCAAGGTGGACTGGGACGTGGTAACACCTCCAGTACATCCGGAAGCGCCTGAAATTGGTGGTAATATCTATCTCAGCAGCCTGATGGCGATCAATAGTTCCGCTCAAAATCCGGATGATGCCTGGGAATTGATCAAATATATGAACAGTGAAGATTGGGCTAAGATTAAGGCACGCAGCAGCTATGAGATGGTATCCCGCAAAAGCTTCATTAAACCGAAGGACGGTTTGGATTACAATATCCAGGCGTTCTATACGTTGAAGCCTGTGCCTCCTACCAATACCAATTTGGATAATCTGTACCAAAAAATGCCGAGCCTCTGGCAAGTGAGCGAGAAAGGCATGGAATACTTCACTCAGGTGCTTGAGAACAAGAAGACGCCAAAAGAAGCACTTGGTGAGTGGGCAGCCAAAGGTAATGAAATGTTAGAGAAATTAAAAAAGGATCCCAAGGCCACATTTTAAGCCTTAACAAGGAAGCAGACAGTTTTAATATTGGCATAGTGCAAAATAGTCGCTGGAGTTTTTAACCTCTGGCGGCTATTTTTTTGGGAAATGGGGTATTCTACAACAAGCAGAGATGAATCATAACTCCGGAAAGGAAGAAAAGGATGCGCTGGGTATATTTCAGCAAGCTATATGCAACTAAATTTCAGGCAGGGTGTCTTGCCAAACGTATGGAGCAGGACGGGTGGATTTACGGTCATAATGAGCCAGCAGAAGTGGAAGTATATCGTTCAAAAAGAGGAAGATATGGCGTTCGTTTTATTCCCTGACATTACCCCTTGACTTATTAGGGTGGCATGGTGTATATTAATTAAGTCGCTGTTTTAATATTTTACTGACGCGGGGTGGAGCAGCCCGGTAGCTCGTCGGGCTCATAACCCGAAGGCCGCAGGTTCAAATCCTGCCCCCGCAATTTAGCTTCACTTGGATGATTCACAGCCATCATCTGCACGTTATACATTATGTCTAGGGCCCTTAGCTCAGTTGGTTAGAGCGGTCGGCTCATAACCGATTGGTCGGGGGTTCGAGTCCCTCAGGGCCCATACTCTTAAAACCCTTGCGCAGCAAGGGTTTTTTTCTGTCTTGTTTTTCATGTGGCGATTAACTTATGGAAGATGATCGCTATGGCTAATCAACTTCCTTCAACAGTTCTTCCGAATTGTTTTTGACATTCCCCACATCTCTGGACACCTTATAGGCCCTCATTTCAGAAGCCTTGTACGGTTTCAGAAGCGCGAGCAGGGAAGGAACGTCGTTATGATTTCGGTTCAGCCATTCTTCTTCATCCTGTGGGTGCAGAATAACCGGCATCCGATTGTGTATGTCTGCCATCAATTCGTTTGGTTCAGTAGTAATAATGGTGCATGTGCTCAATTTGTTGCCTTCGGAATCTGCCCAAGTGTCGTATAGTCCAGCGAGCGAGAAGATCTGTTCGTCCTTCATCAGAATACGGAGAGGCTGTTTATGCGTCCCTTCCTTCTTCCACTCATAAAAGCCATTCGTGGGAATAATGCAGCGTCTGGAGCTGATGAGGCGCTTAAATGAAGGCTTCGTGTCCAATGTCTCTGCCCGTGCGTTGATCATCTTATTTCCAATCTTGTCGTCTTTCGCCCACGTAGGGACGAGGCCCCAGCGAAGGGAACCCAGACGGTTTCCTTGAGTGCTTCCAATGATGGCTGGGATATACTGCATGGGTGCAGCATTATAATTGGGTTGATACTCGTAGTCTTCACTCATGGAAGCCATGTACCTGTCCATTAATTCCTCTAGAGGGTCAATTATGGTAAATCTGCCGCACATACGAGTCACCTCCTAAACTGTCATTAGCCATATTTAATCATACTATCGGGGGATTAAACACGGTAAAAATTAGATGAGCCGGACGGCTGTCTAATCCTCGCTCAAAAGGATCATAGAGAATCCTCCTGAAGAGTTTCAAATACGGGTCTAGTCAAGATGGAAGCAGTACTTGATGAGGTGCCTTTTTTTTGGGATATCCTTGTCTGTCCATGCCGTCTCTAGTATCTCGCATATACTATCCTATTCCAACCATAGGAGGTAGATTTCATGAGTCAATTTATTGATGCGAGAACCTCGCAGAATGCCAGCTTGGCTAACTCCATTTCTGTTCCTATCCTCGTAGCGAATACACCGCAATTGTTTGGACAGATTGGCTTGGTAACGACTGCTGGCATAGGGGCGAATCCGCGTGTGCAAATGAAAGGTACGGTATCCGTGCAGCTTCCATTGGCGCTCGTCGGAATCACGATTACGGTTGTTCGCGGAACGGCTCCAACGGATCCCATTGTATATTCCGCAACGTCCACCTTCAGCTTAAGCGTACTGGCACCTCAAGTTATTACATTCTCCGCGGATGACTTCAATCCACCGGTTCTGCCGCAACTGACGTACACCGCTTTTATCAGCTCGAACTTGCTGGGTACCATTCGTGTAGGTCCTGAGAACTTTGATGGAGCATTGTACTCCGACTAATCCCGTACCTGCTTGCTGAAGTTCAAAAGAGCTTTTAACGATGATCCGAGACCGAAGAAGTTTGGGGTTATCACTGCCTGCCTGATAAGGCAGGCTTTTTTTATAATTGGGGGAGTACTGAATTTCTTGGGTTGTGTCAGGCTTATGATATAATGAAAACCAATGAATTTATGGATAGAAAGCGGGTTTTGAATGACATGATTGAAAAGGATGGACAGCGCTTCCGTTTCAGTGAAGCTCCGGTATGGGAATGGCAGCGAGCCTATTATGAGCAGCAAGGGCTGCAGGCCTGGACGGATAATCAGGTTCCACAATACATTACAAGCAATCCCATGATTGCGACTGCATACGCGGAAATGATCTTTGGCTTCCTTCAAGACTTGGCTGCCAAGGGACAGACATCAGAGACGGTAACCATTCTGGAGTTGGGTGCTGGCGTAGGACGCTTGGCTTTTCAAATGGTGACCAAACTATGCGAGCTCAGGGACTATGCTGAAACCACGCTGCCGCCCTTTCGTTATGTAATGACGGATCTTGCTGCTGACAATGTTACGGGGTGGAGGGATCATCCGTCCATGCAACCGTTGATCCAGCAAGGATTGCTTGATTTTGCACAATTTGATGCCATGCAGGACACGGAATTAAATTTGACGGTAGCGGGTACGGTTATTCGCCCGGGTGAGCTGGGTCAGCCAATACTGATTATTGCCAACTACTTCTTTGATAGTATTCCTCAAGAATTGATCTATGTTGGTGAAGGGCAGATCTTTGAATGTGATGTTATAATATCGAATGCCGATGTTTCCACGAATCTTCAGCCTAATGAAATGTTGAAAAACATGGAGCTGGGTTATGCGTATCGTCCAGCACCGCAGTACAGTAAACCGGACTTTCCGTATCGAGACGTCATATCACTATACCAGGAAGAACTGGAAGACTCCCATATTTTATTCCCGGCCGCAGGACTCGCTTGCCTGGAACGTCTGGAGACTTTATCCCAATCCGGGTTTGTGCTTATTACAGCTGATAAAGGGGATTATCGACTGGATCATTGGAAGTTTGCGGAGCCGCCTGAATTTGTTCTTCATGGCAGCTTCTCGTTGACGGCGAACTATCATGCCATTCAACATGTTTTTGAGCAGCGCGGAGCGCATGTTCGTTTTACATCACATCATTACAAAGATCTGAATATCGGATGTATGTTAATGGTAGAAGAGCCAATAAGCTACGTAAATATAAGACTGGCCTATCTGCGAGAGATTGAGCGTTTTGGTCCAGATGACTTCTTCAGTATAAAAGAATGGTTCGACCATCAGCTAAGCAGAATGGAACTTAAGCAGCTTTTGCCCTTTTGGCGTTTGGGCAGGTATGATGCCGAATTTTTGATACATAGTGCCCAGAGAATATCTGATCTCCTTCCCGAGGCAAGTGACGAAGAGATGTTGGATATCCAGCATGGCATTCAGATGATGTGGTCCTCCTATTACACAATGGAACAGATGGGGGATATTGCATTTCTAGCAGGGCAATTGTTGAATGAAATGGAGATGTATGAAGACGCGAAACATTTTCTTGAACTTGCTCTGGAAGCAGATGGAGTGAAGGGCAGCTCAGCAGTATTATACGATTTGGCCGTGTGCTGTTATGAGCTGGAGCTCGAAAACGAAGCCCTGAATTACACCCGAGAAGTACTTGTGATGGAGCCTGATCATGAAGAAGCACGTTCGCTGCTTCAAAGTTTGGAAAGCTGATCGTTATTCTTTTATTCATGAATGGGGGACACGTGAAATGAAAATCCTGATTGGACAACCGAAACTGGAGCCAGCCCTTATCCAATTGGAAAGGGAGCTTAGATCCAACCCTGATGTAGATATTGTGCTGTATCCAGAGGGTTATCTGAATCAGAATGTGGAAGAAGCGCGTAGGTTGGCTGCAACGTATGAAACGATGATTGTGTCCGGACACCGCAGATTGGATGAGAGACCCAAGGATCGAGCCATCATTATGAATAAGGCAGGAGACATCGTGCTTGAAAAGGCGAAATACACACCTGCCACTACGGTTGAGGAGGCTGGCTGGGTAATCAGTACTTTGTTGTGTGACGAATTGGTACGGCAGGGTTTTCGTAAGGAGTTTGATAGGCAGATTCATCTGGTCATGCATTCCATCGGTGTTGGGATGTTCAGTGAGGAGCAATATGCGGAATGGCTGAAGGAGGCGAGGCAAATTGCGATTGCGGAGCAGTGTGTGATCATGGGGACAAGCCATGCTGACGGAGCTTATCGGGACTCGGATATCAGTATTCCAATTGCCTACTGCATCACGCCGAGTGGCGATATTCTGATCGAATCGAGAAACGATACTCGGACCCGAATCATTGACCTGAAGTCAGTGGGGACAGGGCAGGACTGGATGGCCGCTGACCTGAATATCAGTGTATTTTGCCTGGAATAGTTAATGTGGATTGGGCGTAGCGGATTGGGGATATGCCCGGTCAATCGTGCTGAATTGGCATATGTTATGGCATACCTTGAAATTCAAAGGAGGCCAATCAAATGAGTCAAGTTGGATACGGTTGTAACAATGTTGGTGGAGTAGGATACGGTATGTGTACTTCTACTGCGGCAATTCTGGTACTTTTCATTCTGCTCGTCATCATCACAAAAGCATTCTGGGTGTAATATCGTATTCGGTCAACTACCGAATCGCTGCACCATGCTCCGCTGAATTTTCAGCGGGGCTTTCCTGCGCTCTAATGATGAGCAGCGGAAAGCCCTTGCATTTGACAAGCCAAAACAATGTGCTTAAAATCACATAAGAGACTAAATTTAGAGATTGAAGGGATCGTAATGCCGTTTATTCGCTTTAGAGGATTCACAGGTCATCAATTGGAGGAAACTGTCCCCCGGATTACTGAGCAGATGGCTCTCATTTGTAATATTCCACGAGAAAGACTGAAGGCAGAGCGTTATGATGTACAAGCTCTCACCCCATCTCCTGCCTCGATTGAGATCCTGATGTTCCAGCGTGATCAGGAAGTTCACAATCGCATTGCATCTTCCATCCATGGTATTCTGGCAGACGAAGGCCTTTCTGATGCTCATATTTTCTTCAACATCCTGTCACCGACTTTATATTACAAGCAAGGCAAGCCGCTAACCGATTACCCGTTAGATTAGATAATGATATGACCAGCGCATATGGTTTTCAAAAAAAATAGGCTGTTCCGCCAATGTTCGGAACAGCCTGGGACGAGCAGGGATCTGCTCGTCTTTTATTTTATTCTAAAATGCCTATACTCGGATTGAGCGGGCTGGCGTGCTTGAATTATTCCGGAAGTAAACATAGATGAAAGAATTAGCACGGCTCCTCCGATGAGATAGACCAGCCAAATTCCTGACTCATCCGCAACCCATCCAAACAAGATGGCAGACACACCGAAAGCTGCAGTCAATAACAGGCCCTCCCGGAGGACATTTTGATTAGGACGTTCAAGATGTCTGAGGCCCCCCATTTCAGTAGTATCATCGAGGAGTAAACCGATGGCGACCATAAGCGTCAAGCTGGCCCATGACATGGCTGCAGCTGCCCAGAATGTCTGTAAAGCTTCCCATTGACTGACAAGCAAACCGGCTATTGTATATCCAACAATGATTGCGGTTTGTCTGGAGAAGGATAGCAGGCGTTTCGTTTTTGCGAGCTCTTCGTCTTGTACAGCAAGGCGGGGGGTGATGCTGTCAAGCACCAGCGACTCCCAGCCCTCCAGAAAGGAAAGAACGGTGATAACAGCCAGTAAGACCGGGATATGTAAAGTCAGGTAAGGAAGTGATGTGGCAATTCCGGTGAACATAAGCGTCTTAGCTACTGGAATGCCAATAAGCAGTTTGGTCACAGCGAAACGTTCCACAAGCCAGGGAGAGGTTAAGGCTGCCACAATTCGTGCCGTCATCTGAATGAAAGGAAATAGTACGGCATAGAGTACCGATCCGGTCTGTCCATAGACCATTAAAGTGATAACCATGATATATAATACATGTATGAAGGATAGGAGTGTCTTCGCAGCCCAGTATGGGTAGAAAATGATGTTCATGCATAGATGCCCTTTCTAGGTTCATATATATTCAGTACTCGCTGAAATAACAATACTAATAGTAAAGGGATGGAGGTCAATGCACCACAAATAAAATTATCATTTTCTGTTCATTGATAGCTCAAAAAGCAGTTATCCGTGTGGACAACTGCTTCATAAGTATATGCTCTTCAGGCTGCTGCAAGTGTAAAAGCAATAATCAGCATAACCAAACTGGTCATTCGGGTAAACGTCTTATAAGGCTTACTGGGTTCGGACTCTCCCTTGGAAATCCATCCATAACGGAGATACCATCCGAATTTGGGAAAACAGAGATTGATAATGCAAAGTGTCATGAAAATAAAAAAGAGGGTTCTCATGCCCAATCTTCCTTCCTTGTTTGCATGACCCGAATCGAAATTAACGACGTCTGCGTCTAGTGAAGAAGTACAATACCAGAATAACAATAATAACAATCAACAGAAATTTCATGATGTGTTCCTCCTGACGGATTGGTGTGAGTTAAGCGTATTTTAACCACAAACCACATCATTTGAATAACTGTGTTACAATTAAATATATTGATTTCGGTTGATCCAAGACCCAATTGTTATCATTCTAATTATATATTTATTTGATGCAACGGACCACAAGAAAACAGGAGGGGAAGCATGAGCATCCAAAATAAGCACTCCATACCCATTCAGTGGGAGTTTTTAATATCCAAGCTTAAATCTTCCGTAACTGTGGTCGATGCAACTTCACCAGAGCAACCATTGATATATGTCAATGAACAGTTCACTGCTCTGACAGGCTATACCTTTGAAGAAGTCGTTGGACAGAACTGCCGATTCCTTCAGGGCAGGGACACGAATCCCGAAACTGTAAGCAAAATTCGTAAAGCTCTTAATCGGCAGGAGTCCATTAAAATTGATATTTTAAACTATACCAAAAGTGGTCAACAATTCTGGAACGAATTGAACATTGATCCCATATTTGATGATGGGGGACAGTGTCTCTTCTTTGTTGGCATACAATATGACATTTCTGAACGGAAATATGCCGAAGAGCAGCTTCGCATGGCGGCCAGGATGGCAGAGATGAACAGCAGGGGACACCTGGAGTTTATCGGAAAATTAAATCATGAACTGCGCACACCGCTCAATGGGATTATGGGCATGATCGAGTTAACGAGCATGGGTGAAATCAGTGAGGAGCAAGAAGAATATTTGGACCTCGCCCGTCAGTCCGGTGAAGCCTTGCTCAATATTGTGAATAACAGTCTCGACATGGCGAAGCTGGGGCGCGGCAAGATGGAAGTTGAACAAATCGAATTTCAGCCGCTTAAGCTCATTCAACAGATCGTTAGAACGCACGAGCCTGCGGCTGAACAAAAGAAGGTCCAATTGCGCTGTCAGGCCGACATGCAGGTACCGGACGTTTTAATCGGGGATCCGTTGCGTCTGCGTCAAGTACTGGATAACCTGCTGAGCAATGCGATTAAGTTCACGGAGCAAGGTGAAGTGTTACTGCAGCTTGATGTGAAGGAACAACACGGGGATTCCATTACCTTGCTATTCACCGTAAGTGATACAGGAATCGGTATTCCTGAAGAGAAGCTACACCAATTATTTGAGGCGTTCACCCAGACGGATGTATCTCATGCCCGCAGATTTGGTGGCAGTGGATTGGGATTGACCATCTGTAAGGAACTACTTGAATTGATGCAGGGGGACATTGCTGTAGAGAGTGTACTAGGGCAGGGAACACACTTCCATGTGACACTACCGCTGTTACGGCAGCAGGTTATCCCACATGTGGGATAACAAGCCATTAATAAGAATAAACGGAAAGAAGACAGTTCGGGAGGATGCGGACTGTCTTTTTGGTATTGTTTCACGAACGAACGTTCTGGTATAATGCAAAAGGGAACGGGGGAGACAGCATGAAGAGGAAGCGCACAAGGAAGAAGAAAAACAAAGGTTGGAGCAATCTTAAGAAATCGTTTATTACGCTGGTAACGCTGGTGGTTCTGGCTGTCTTTGCCTGGTTCGAGGGAGAATTGCCGCTGGATCTGCCGTCCCCGTTTAATGGGAGCAGTCAGGGCGTGGATCACACCATCACCTTTCCCTCAGATCGGTATCCGGAGACGGCGAAGCATATCAAGGACGCCATCAAGGCAGGGCACTCGGATGTATGCACGATTGATCGTGAGGGCGCAGACGCCAATCGCGACCTGTCACTCAAGGGTGTACCCGTGAAGAAAGGGAAGGATCGGGATGAGTGGCCCATGGCCATGTGTGCTGAAGGCGGGTCAAATGCAGATATCAAGTACATTACGCCCAAGGACAACCGCGGAGCGGGTTCATGGGTTGGTAATCAGCTGAGTACATATCCGGATGGAACACGGGTGAAGTTTGTTGTACAGTAGCATAAGGATACAGGCCATAGGCCAAAACAAAAACCAGACCCGAGTGGGTCTGGTTTTTGTTTTTTTACAACTACGGAGCTATAGATCTGCAATACTCAACTGCATACCCTTCATATGATGGGAACGGATACTCAGTATGCGGGTAACCTGCTCAACCTCATCAAAAGGAATCCAAAGGTTTCCCTGGACCGTACGAAGGGTAAGAATGGATGAGTCAGCAGAACGCTCGGGAAATCCGGTCACCGTTTGACCGCTGGTGTTGCGAACTGCAATTTGTTGATTACGACGAATGGCAATTTCTACCTCTTTTTTCATAAGACATTGCTCCTGGTTATGAGATGGTTGCTTAATATGTCAATAATTTCAATGGTTAATTTGGCTTCTTTATCTAGTCTATCAGAACTAGGTATGAATTTCCAGAAAAGAAATAAATCCTTCTGGTTTAGGTGAATTGTCTTATGGAATAGATGATTTGTTAGAGCTTTAATCCAAGTCGGAATAACGTTGCGTTTATTACATGTCCTATTAGGGAGGGAACGGAATGACACAATTATTGGTTGGGCTGGTTCAAACGGAGAACGAAGCGATTATCATGCTTAACCAGCTCAAGGAAGCAGGATTGGAAGCGGAAGCGATGGGGGTTGTGGCGAAGGAGCATTTGGATCTTGATTTGATCAGTGAAAAAGCAGGTCTGGACAAACCGTTGAAGGGTGCTGGTACAGATGGTGCATTCGGTGTCTTCAAGGGTGTACTCGCAGCATTGGGAAAACGCATGGACCAGACGATCTCTGCGGGCAAAGCGGTTCGCCGACTGGCTGGCAATGAAATTGGAGGAGAAACGGATGATCTCGTTCTTACTCTGGCAGAAGCCGGTATTGCTGAAGAGGATGCTCAGTATTATGAGCAGTGGCTTCTTCAGGATCACTTCCTTATCGTGGTGGAATGCAGTGAGGAAGATGCTGCCCACATTGCACCGATTGTGAAGGGGGAAGATGCGTAGAACAGGATTCTTGCAACTTTTTAGTTTAATTTAAGCCTGATTTTAGGTTTCTTTAATGTTGGGGCGGTATTATGATCTCACACCTCCCTTAATATAGATGGTTTATAGAAAGTCCGGGACCGCAACTCGGACTTTCTAGGCACTGCCAGCTGACGCTGGTAGTGCCTTTTCACTTTTTTATGGTAGTTGTATTTTAAAAAAATAAATTATATGTTGCATTATGTTCAGTCCTATGATAAGATATTTCTTGTCGCCTCAAGTAATAAAGTAATACATACATATGCCGGGGTGGCGGAATTGGCAGACGCACAGGACTTAAAATCCTGCGGTAGGTGACTACCGTACCGGTTCGATCCCGGTCCTCGGCATCCTTATTAAGAAGATCGCATGACGCTTGTTGAACAAGCTGTCGATGCGATCTTTTTTTATACCCTTTTGAGCCCTATGGAATTGAATTTCCGGGCCTTTCGGGTTCATAAACCGAAATTGTACATAATACATATCAGGAGACGTCTAGTTGCCTCAGGCTGTAAGTTAGGAAGACATGAAACGATGGTGTATACTATCCATAGGCATAAATTACCTTTATCTTGCGGAACTCGAAGAAGCAAAAATAAATTTCTTTTGATGGAGGATCAGCATATGTTGAAACAACTTCAGTCTTACCAGGTTTTACAGGAACGCAGGATGGAGGAACTGAAATCAGATGGTTATCTGCTTGAACATAAAAAGTCAGGTGCCAGAATTGTCGTTTTATCCAATCAGGATGACAATAAAGTGTTCAGTATCGGGTTTAGAACCCCTCCGAGTGACAATACGGGCGTACCTCATATTTTGGAGCATTCCGTACTGTGCGGATCCAAGAAGTTCCCGGCAAAGGACTCCTTTGTGGAGCTGTTGAAGGGTTCACTGAATACCTTCCTGAATGCAATGACGTACCCGGACAAAACGATCTACCCGATCGCCAGCCGCAATGATCATGACTTCCACAACTTGATGGATATTTATCTGGATGCGGTACTGAACACCAACATTTATGAGAACGAGAAAATATTCCTGCAAGAGGGCTGGAACTACAATCTGGCCTCGCCAGAGGATGAATTGACATATAACGGTGTGGTGTACAACGAGATGAAAGGGGCATTTTCATCACCGGAGCGTGTTGTACGCAGAGCCGTCCTGAATTCACTTTTCCCGGATACTACCTATTCCTGCGAGTCTGGAGGCATTCCGGATGAGATCACGGATCTGACCTACCAGGGCTTGCTCGATTTCCACACGAAATACTATCATCCTTCGAACAGCTACATATACCTGTACGGTGATATGGATATGGAAGAGAAGCTGAAATGGTTGGATGAAACCTACCTGAACCAGTACGATCGTATCGAGACTGACTCGGAGATTGGAGTACAGGAAGCCTTCAGCGAGCGGGTGGATGTGGTCAAAACCTATTCGGCGGGAAGTACGGAGTCGGAAGTGGATAACAGCTTTTTGACGTATAATGCCGTCATTGGAACCACGCTGGATCAGGAACTGAATATTGCCTTTCAAATTTTGCAGTATGCCCTTCTGAGTGCGCCAGGAGCCGTTCTGAAGCAGGCACTGCTGGATAAGGGGATTGCCAAAGAAGTCTATGGCTCGTATGACGACAGCTTGTATCAGCCTGTACTGACCATCGGTTTGAAGAAGAGTAACCTGGAGAGCAAGCAGGTATTTTTGGATACAGTGCAGGAAGTGCTTCAGCGTGTGGTGAAGGAAGGAATTGATCCCAAGGCGCTGCTTGCGGGAATTAACTCCTATGAATTTAACCATCGTGAAGCTGATTTTGGAAGAATGCCGAAAGGGCTCATCTATGGCTTCTACACGCTTCAGAGCTGGCTCTATGATGATCAGGCGCCATTTGCACACCTGGAGGCCAATGACGTATTTGCAACGCTGCGAACCAAAATGAATGAAGGATACTTCGAGCAGTTGATTGAGCAGTATTTGCTGCAAAATACACATACCTCATTTGTTGCCGTGACTCCGGATAAAGGGCTGAATCAGCGGAAGGAAGAGGCGCTGCGTACCCGGTTGAAATCGTATCAGTCCAGTCTAAATGAGACCGAAATCGCAGAGTTGGTGCAAAAAACAAAAGAGCTTGCGGATTATCAAAATGAGCCTTCGACCAAAGAACAACAGCAGGTTATCCCGACCTTGTCGATTGAAGATATCGAACCCAAAGCATCGACCCTGTACCAAACCCTGAAGACGGTAGAGGGCACAACGATCCTGCATCACAATCTATACACCAACGGGATTGGTTATCTGAAGCTTTTATTTGATGTCAAAGAGATCCCGCAGCATCTGCTGCCTTATGCCGGTCTGCTGAAAAGTGTACTTGGTTATGTGGATACGAAAAATTTCTCATTCAACGAGTTATCCAATGAAATTCATATCCATTCAGGCGGAATCAGTGAAAGCGTAGGTGCGAGTGCTGATGCGAAACAGTACAACGCGTACCGGGCTCACTTTGAATTCGGAGCGAAGGTTTTGTACAGCAAGCTGGGGTTTGCGTTTGACATGATTAAAGAGATCATTCTGACTTCCCGGTTCGACGACTCGAAGCGCTTGTATGAGATCATTTCCCAACTGAAGGGACAATTGCAGCGCAGCTTGATCAACAGTGGACATTCTGCGGCCATGGGCAGATCTTCTGCCAAACATTCAGCAGTGGCTGCCTTCCGGGAAGCTGTGAGTGGAATCGCCTTTTATCAATGGATTGAAGAGCTCCAGGCGAACTATGATGAGAGAAAAGAAGAGCTTGCCACTCGTCTTCAAGAATTGACTGGCATGATCTTCAGACCTGAACTGCTGCTTGTCAGCTATACCGCAGATGAGAAAGGGTATGAAGGATTGGAGCAGCAGGTGTCTGACCTGAAATCCAAGCTGTATACACATGATGTGGCGAAGGAGCATGCTGAATTCCAAGAGGTCTATCATAATGAAGGCTTCAAGTCACCTTCGGAAGTGCAATATGTTGTTCAGACGGGCAACTTCCTCACCAAGGGCTTCCAGTATACAGGCTCGCTGCGGGTTCTTCAGGGGATCTTGTCTCTTGATTATCTGTGGACGAATATCCGGGCCAAGGGTGGTGCCTACGGCTGCATGAGCGGTTTTAGACGGAATGGAGACAGCTATCTGGCCTCATACAGAGACCCTAACCTTGAGAAAACCTACAAAGTGTATGAAGACATTCCGCAGTACTTGCAAAATTTCAAAGCGGATGAACGTGAAATGACGCGGTATATTATCGGTGCCATCCAGGATCTGGATACCCCGAGAACACCATATTCGGAAGGGAACTTCTCACTGGAATGCTATTTGTCCAACGTTACCGAAGCAGATCTTCAACAGGAGCGTGATGAAGTGCTGGGTACAACGGAAGCTCATATCGTTGATTCGGCTGCCCTCGTATCTGCAATTCTGGAACAAGGAAATCGCTGCGTTGTCGGCAACGAAAGCAAGATCGAAGAGCAAGGCTTCCTGTTCGACGAAACGCTGGATCTGATTAAGTACTAAATGCAGAAGTAGTGTATGGGTTTTCGCAAAATGGATGCATGAACATAAAACGTGTCCCCGGTTGGCTTAGCCATCTGGGGGCTCGTTTTTTTAGTTTATAGCTCATGAAAATAGCTTATAGAATAATCAGAGGACCAGTCAGAGTCTGAGCAGATATGCCCCTATAGCACATTTCTGGCCTGCCGCCCGGAGGTATGTTAAAATGATGGATAGTCTATGAGCCTTGAATCAGGCTCAACACAAGGGCAGCCAGAGGTTTCTGGCAGCACGGGTATGTTGTCATCAGGGAAAGGAGCCCATACATATGTTTGAAAACGATTGGGACACAGTTCTTAGAGAAGAGATTGAATCGGAGTATTTTAACGATATACGTTATGCATTAGCGGGAGAATACAAAACACAAACGGTATATCCTTCCAAAGAAAATCTGTTCTCCGCGCTCAAACTGACCCCTTATCACCAGGTCAAAGCGGTCATTCTGGGTCAGGATCCATATCACGGAGCTGGACAGGCCCATGGATTAAGCTTTTCGGTCATGCCAGGTGTACGCATTCCGCCTTCGCTGCTAAATATATATAAGGAACTTCATGCAGATCTGGGATTGCCAATTCCCAAACACGGGTACTTGGTGCACTGGGCGGAACAAGGTGTGTTGCTGCTTAACAATGTACTTACGGTACGCGAGGGCCAGCCGAATTCTCATCAGGGGCTGGGTTGGCAAAAGTTCACTGATGCGGTGATTCGTGCCTTGAATGAACGCTCGGAACCGATGGTGTTCATGCTGTGGGGCAGTCATGCACAGAAAAAAGGAGCCTTTATTGACCGGGACAAACATCTGGTGCTGGAATCAACACACCCCAGTCCACTTGCCGCACATCGTGGTTTTCTGGGCAGTCGGCCCTTCTCCAAAGCCAACGACTTCCTGACCTCCAAAGGTATTCAACCGATTGATTGGACTATACCGGAAAACTAGATAAGCGGAGGTGAGGACATTGCGGCATTGGGTTGGACGAAAAGTAGCAGTATATCGGGCAACAGGAATAAGAGAGCCACTGAAGGGAACCCTGGTAGAGTGGGATGAAGAATCGGATTGTGTACGAATCGGACCGAAGCGGATCAAGGTGTCGTTCGACAATATCGCAATGATCAGACCTCTGCCCGAAGAGAGCCTTCCTCTGAAGAAAGCACGTTCTGAGGTGCATAAGGTCGGATATGTGATGAAAAAGGCCATTCAATTTGACAATGCCATCTATTTTAAGTCACAGGTCATGATATGGCGGCGGGCCAAAATTGTAGCCCTGTCCACGACGATTCTTCGTCATGATGAAGATCAGGTCGAGCTTGCAGATGGGCGGTTGCTTCGCAAGGACAAGCATATGTTTGTAGTGCGTACCAGACGGGGCATACGCTAATATGGCACGTATATTTAATATTCATTTCATGTAAAGATCATATAGATTTAATCTTCGGCCTTTATATTAAATGTAACAACCCCTTCTAAATGATGTGTAATAACATGGGAACCCGGCCGGCTGCAAACGGTCGGGCTTTTTTTGTCTCCAGACAATATGAAGGGGTAACATAGCAATGACATTCTTGTTATATACTAATGAGATAGACAACAAGAAGGAGTGAAGCCCTTTGAAACGTATATGTGTTTTTGCAGGTTCCAACCCCGGGAATCATCCGGACTATACACAGCAAGCCATCAACTTGGGCAAGCAAATAGCAGATAACGGATTCTCCCTCGTATATGGCGGGTCGTGCATGGGATTAATGGGTGCGGTGGCTGATGCAGCTCTGGCGAATGGCGGAGAAGTCATTGGCGTTATGCCCACCGGATTGTTTCGTGGGGAAATTGTGCATGGAGGCCTTACACAGCTGATTGAAGTAGGGACAATGCACGAGCGTAAGGCAACAATGGCGGAACTGTCGGATGGATTTATCGCCCTTCCTGGTGGAATGGGCACCTTTGAGGAATTGTTCGAAGTGCTGTGCTGGGCTCAAATCGGTATTCATCGTAAACCAGTTGGTTTATTGAATGTAAACGGTTATTACGAACCTTTGATGAAACTGGTGGAGCATAGTGTCCATGAAGGATTTTCGAATACTTCTCATCTCAGCCTATGGAGTCTTGAATCCGAACCGGCCGAACTGCTTGCGAAGATGTCGGCTTACGTTCCCGCACAGTTGACTCAGAAATGGACTCAGCTTAATGAACAAAAGTAATCCAAGTTAGGGGTTGACCACCGGCATCTGCGGAAAACTTTCCGTTCTGCCCAAGCAAATTGCGGCCCGAGACATAGTCTATAGTGTACTTTCTTAAGAGGGGAGTGTCACTCATGAGCGAAATCAAAGGCACAGGTTACGGGTATGGATACGGAGGCTTCGGCGGCGGAGCATGGACATCTACAGGCGCGATTTTGGTACTGTTCATTCTGCTGGTTATCATCTCCCGCACCTTCATTCTGTAATTCGGTCAGCCATTCCCGGGTGGGAAGGCTGGATCTGAAGCGAACCGAATGAGGAATAAGCCTTTCCGAAGAAACGCCGGCAGCTGTCGGCGTTTCAGGGGAACGGTTTTTTTGTTTTTCCTGCGAAGAAATGAATTAGAACTTAAAATAAACAAACCCTGCTCCTGCATGACATTTAGGAACAGGGTCAACCGTCTGGCATACAGAGCTGTTCTACAAGTTGCACTGGTCTATACCACAACAGCGGTCTCGTCTGGTATACTCAGTGATTTCCAGGCGATATATAGCCCTATGGCAGCTGCGATCAAGGAGAGAATGGCAGCGACAACAGCCAGCTGATCCAAGGTTCTGGAAGAGATGTAATTTGTGTTCCGCTGATTCGACGCTGTTTTTTTGCTAGACTGGTTTTTGATGTGCACAGAGGGACTGAAATGCCTGGAAGCCGACTGTGACTGGGAGATGCGAGAGCGCGGGGGAAGGGTCTTGTTCCTTAAGGGCTTCAATAGTCAACCTCCTTATGACGGAGTACGGAACTTCTATCGCTCATACTATGTTATGTCGATTTGCAGATTGAGTTCGCAAAAATGAGTGAATCCCCAATCTGAATGGACATCTTCCCCAAACGATCTACGTCCAATATGGAATCGAACATGCATTAAACGTTCTGTTAATACGGTTATGACAAACCGGTCGTATATTGGAATTGCTAGATTTGATGTGCGAATACAGGAGGTGCTGAGGAATGGCGATTGAAATTATTGCGCATAGGGGAGCTTCCGCCGTCTGTCCCGAGAATACAATGGCTGCGTTCGAACGTTGTCTGCAGCTTGGAGCCACGGGTATTGAGACGGATGTTCAGATGTCCAGTGATGGCAGATTGGTACTGATTCATGATGAGACATTGAACCGGACTGCAGGTGCATCCGGCTGGGTTAAAGATACAACATACGAGCAATTACGCAAACTTGACGCAGGTAGCTGGTTCCATGCCGATTTTGCCCAAGAGCGAATCCCTTCACTGGAAGAACTGTTTGAACTCGTGCGGGGAAAAAGGATTCTGCTTAATCTGGAACTGAAAAATGGAATTGTTGCTTACAAGAGCATGGAAGAAAAGATTGTGCAAGCCATTCGAAATTGGGATTTGGAACAGCAAGTGATCCTTTCCAGTTTCAATCATGCATCGTTGGTGAAGTGTAAACGTATTGCTCCCGAGATTCGGACGGCACTTCTATACATGGAAAAACTTTATCGTCCTTATGACTATGCAGCCAAACTGGAGGCCTCGGCACTGCATCCATATAAGCTGGCTGTAACACATGAGGAAGTAGCTGCTGCGCAGGCTCAGGGAATTTCGACACATCCGTTTACCGTAAACGATCCTGCAGAGATGCAAGCATTGATCCAGATGGGTGTGGAAGCGATCATTACGGATGTTCCCGATGTACTGGCCGCATTGATTGGAGTACATAGCCGTTAACAAAAAAACACAAGCTGCACCTGAGCCCTTATGCTCGGTGCAGCTTTTTTGGTTCTAAAAAATGTTTAATGCAATAAACTTGTCCCATTTGTCCATTGCCAGCGAGAGATTGTTGACATACAATGATGTATGGGAATGAGAATCAATATCATTAAAAGAACGGCAATAACAGAGAGGTGATTGTTATGTACATAGGATTGGTCTACTCCACTCATAACAAGGGTGGGCACATATGAGTTCGAAGGCTTCATCGGCAAGTCATAATACGGAATCTCCGACAGCCAAAATACATACTCGTCCCTGGGCTGCTACCTTGATCCTGACTGGTGGTCTCGTACTGCTCGCCCTGGGTATGGCCTTGTCCATTTCTTTTGGTGCCGCAGATATTAAACTCGGTGTAGTCTGGCAAGCCATCTTTAACTTCAACCCGGATCTTACCCCGCATCAGATCATCTGGGAAATTCGATTGCCGCGTATTCTTGGCGGGGCGATGGTTGGTGCCTGCTTCGCTGTAGCTGGTGCAATCATGCAGGGGATGACACGCAATCCACTCGCAGATTCGGGCTTGCTTGGGCTGAATTCCGGGGCAGGATTTGCCCTGGCTGTGTGTTTCGCTTTTTTCCCTGGTATGCCGTATATGTATATCATTATGTATTCCTTTATCGGGGCAGGGCTTGGCGTACTGCTTGTATACGGATTCGGAGCAGCGTCCAGATCCGGCCTTACGCCTCTTAGACTGGTGCTCGCGGGAGCAGCGGTATCCGCCATGTTGTCCGCACTGAGTGAAGGGATTGCATTGTATTTCAAAATTGGACAGGATCTGGCCTTCTGGACAGCGGGAGGTGTTGCTGGTACAAAATGGTCTCAACTTGGGGTCATGTTCCCCTGGGTCCTGGCTGCACTCATTGTAGGCTTGATTATTTCTCGTTCGATCACGCTTCTTAGTCTTGGCGAAGAGATTGCCGTCGGATTGGGACAGCGTACCGGCTTGATTAAGCTCGTTGGTCTTATCGTTGTGCTTATTCTTGCGGGTACGGCTGTATCCGTGGTTGGTGCTGTAGGTTTCGTTGGACTTATCATCCCCCACCTTACACGTAAAATCGTCGGGGTTGATTATCGCTGGATCATTCCATGTTCCGCTGTCATGGGCAGCTTGCTGCTGGTATTCGCCGATCTGGCAGCACGCATGATTAATCCGCCATACGAGACACCAATCGGTGCTCTGGTTGCCTTGATCGGGGTACCGTTCTTCCTCTATCTGGCCCGTAAAGAAAGGAGGTCTCTGTAATTATGGGATCCTCAACTCTCACTGGTGCTGAGCGCAAAAAGAGAACGAAAAGCACCATTGTTATGATTGTACTTGGTGCATTGATTATTGCTGCATTTATGATTAGCATGAACACGGGGTTCACGAAGCTGAGCCCTTTTGAGGTGCTGCGTACGTTATTCGGTGGGGGAACTCCGAAGCAGGAGCTCATCCTGTTTGAGTTCCGTTTGCCCCGGATTGTAATTTCAATCATGGTCGGTGCCGGGCTTGCATTGTCCGGATGTATTTTGCAAGGCGTGTCCCGTAACGCACTGGCGGACCCGGGGATACTTGGGATCAATGCAGGAGCGGGGCTCGTCGTAATGCTATTTGTATCCTTTTTCCCTACAACAACGGCGGCCCCTGTATTTTTACTGCCGATTCTTGCCTTGATTGGATCCAGTTTTGCCGCCTTTCTCATCTATGTCCTTTCATACAAGAAGGGAGAGGGCATTATGCCTACCCGTATGCTTCTTACAGGAATTGGGGTAGCTGCCGGAATCAGCTCCGCTATGATTGTGCTTACACTTCGGCTCAGTCCGGAGAAGTATCAGTTTGTGGCGACATGGATGGCAGGCAGCATTTGGGGATCAAACTGGAAGTTCGTAACGGCATTGCTTCCATTTTTAATTGTTCTTATTCCGGTCGTTCTATATAAGGCGCGTGTACTGAATGTCCTGAACCTTGGGGACCAGACCGCCAGTGGACTTGGTGCATCGGTTAATCGTGAAAGACTCATCCTGCTTGCTGCTGCCGTAGGTCTTGCCGGGTCCTGCGTATCTGTCAGTGGCGGAATTGGTTTTGTAGGTCTGATCGGACCGCATCTGGCCAGACGCCTTGTGGGTCCGAAGCATCAGTTTCTTTTACCTGCATCCGCTTTGGTCGGTTCTCTTCTTGTTCTCATTGCAGACACGCTGGGCCGTGTCATTCTGCAGCCTTCCGAGATTCCGGCGGGAATTCTGGTTGCCATCCTTGGGGCCCCATACTTCCTCTATCTATTGAGCAGAACCAGATAGAGCAATTTACATGGTAACAGAACGTCTTCATTGGGCTCGCATGGGGCCGGGTGAAGGCGTTTTTGTTTTAATTCATATGGATGTGATTAATGTACCGGAGAAGGGCGAAATATAATGGATAAGCAGGTAATGATTCTTCTACATGATAAGTTGGGATTATATACGAAGGAGGCGGACAAGATGACGCAAATTCTTGGCACGTGGCTGATATTCCTTTTGCTTCTGGTCATCCTGTATCGAGGCATTAAAAAACTGTCGCAATCGCATCAAAAGCCGGTGTTCAGACGCTGGGGCGGTTTGATGGCCGTATTATTTATCGTGGGGGCGGTGCCCTTGGGCTTTGCTTTTTATACCGAGTTAACCGATGAACGGCTGGATGCCAATATCGGGCTGGGAATCGCCATGCTTTTTGCCTGGGGCTACTGTGTTCTGCTGTGTTGTGCAGGTCTGATCATTTGGGGAAGGGTTGCATACAAAAGATCCCAAAGAAATTGATCAGTAATCATGCTCTTCTTTTGCAACATCGTGTAGTGGGAAGCCGTCTATTATCAGAGAAATAGATTACACTACATGTTGCCTATAGAGGGGGAATGGAAGTGGCCAGTCGTATGATCGTTCTTATGCTGCTCATCATCTTAATTCTTACAGGGTGTTCGGCACAGGTTCAGAAGGAAGGGAAACCGCCGCGAACAGATGCTCCAAAAGAGAAAGGGTTTGCCGGCTATGTGGTGGATCGCAAAGAGAATTCCATCCTTGTTGTGAATCCCGAACATGAGGAAATCGGAACGAATGGAGAAACCCGTAAGTATTATCCGGCAAAATGGTTTTCCAATGTACCTGATTCTCAGATTGGTACTTATGTTGAAGTCTGGACGGATGGAAGTCCGGAGGTTGAGCCTTATCCAGGTCGTGCAAGAGCAGAGTCCATTGCAGAGTATGCTGCGGCAACGCCCGATGGCGCGAAGATCAGTGAGGCGGACGCAATTCGCGGCGGAATTTATTCATCCGATGGTAAGGAGATAAGTTTGCCGGTCATTGAAGACGTTGAGTTTCATGCCGATAAAGGAATTTGGACGGTTCGCATGCGGGATGCCATGTCAGCGGATGATAATCAGGCCCAGATTGAACTCGAAGTCCGGGATGTGGAGCCAGTGGAATCGGTGCAAGAACAAAAAAGTGAATGAAGCACAAAAAAACAAAAGCCCTCAGATCTGCTTATCTAGCAAACGAGGGCTTTATATGTTATGACATCATCATGCTTTATCAATCCGCAATATTCCCCGCCATTTTCAGACGACGTGCAATTTCTGCGAAGTCCTCATGTGAAATGCCTGGGGCGAATTCTTCTTCCACCGCAGGGGCTTCGGGAATCGGAAAGCCTTCTGGAACACCTTGAATGACTTCAAGTGGTTGTCCATCTTCAGGGTGTGTTCCTTTCCAGATTTGGCTGATGGCATTAAAGTCTTTATCGCTATACGTGTACAGCTTGGTGTGTACGCCTTTTTCTTCATATTTACGGGCCTCGGTGAACGCCTTGTTGTCCAATGAAGGAATAGGAACCAGCTTGGTCACGTTCACGCCTGTTGCAATTTCCAGCGCTTTGGCGTAGGCCACGACGTGTACGCCGCCGCGTACAAGCAGGAACCCAACCACTTCCCGGGCAGCAGGGTGGTCCGTCATTTCGTATACTTTCATTTTATGTGTACGTGCGCCGCATTCGAGGAAAAAGTTATGCAGCAGGTCCTCAACCAGATTACCACTGTTGAACACATTTGCACCGGTCCATGGGTTGCCCATAGAATCAAAAGGCATGGCGCCTTGGGCCCCAGCCAGGTAATGATAGGATAGACGTGCATCCTTCACGGAACCAAGGGGTGTATCATCGGGTTCTTTATAGGCGGTAGAACCTCTGAGACATTGGTTTATCCCGTGAGACACCAGCTCCACGTGACCCAATTCTTCGGCTGTAATACTCATGACGAGGTCGTAGAAGGGCTTCAATTTTTCCCTGGAGCGAAAATTAAACGATTGGTAGAGGTAATTGTTCAACGTTGACATCTCTCCGAATTTGCCGCCTAGCAGCTCCTGTATGGATGCGGCTGCATTGGGATCGGGCTTCTCGACATTGGGAATTTCAATCAAGATTTCATCCATTCGTTTGAACATTTACATATAACCTCCTCGAAATGGGTGTTCAGATCATCCTTCAGTCTATCAAGGCCTATTACACATAGAATGGGAGAATCAAACCGCATATAGCATATTTGGGGCTAAAGACGTATATATCCGATTCAGGATCTAGTTTCCATTGAGAGTGTATTAGGGTTACAATTAGAGTCATTGAGGATTTTCGCTGAGGGCAATGAAAAGGAGGACAAGTTTTGCTTAAACGTTGGCTTATCGCTGTATTTACGATAGGTATACTTTTACTTCTTCATGTGGAGCAGGTCTCTGCTTATGTTCATCATGAAGTCGAAGTGGATCAAGAAATGAGGGAAGCCTTAAAGAAAAAGTATGGGCTGGATACACCGTCCAATCCGGACCCCACGAATCATTTATTGTCAGGAGACTGGGGAATAAGCTTCAATCCTCCGATGGATCGGCATCAAACAATCCTTCAGATAATTCGCTGGGTGCAGCAGCCTATACGGTTAATCATTCAACTGATGGTGTAAAATATATCTCCCATGGGCAGGCTAACGGAAACAAGCCCCAAGGAGTGATTAACATGAGATTACTTATCGTTACACTGATGACGATTATGCTGAGTTTGTCGGGACTAGTCACGAGTTCAGCGGCTCCCGTTCCAGATTATGCGAAGTGGGGAATCATCGCGGTAAAAGAAACGCAGACCAAATATAATGTGGACATTCTGGATTACAAGCATATTGGACGTACATCGCTGACAGCCAACCAATCCCGGGAGCAGTTTAAGTTATGGGTGCGGGGCAAGGATGGCAAAGAGTTTGCTGTGTATGTCAATGTAGATTTTAATCCGTCTACGCAGCAGTTAAAAAAGGTGCAGTTCAGTGAATCGGATCGACACTAAAAAATAAAAAAAGCCAGGCATCTCTGAATGATGGGACAAGCCTGGTTTTTTGCTGTATAAAATCCTTTTTTTAGTTATTGAATAAAGAACTTATGTTCGCATATAATAGGTAATACAAACAAACGTTCTTATCGGAGGGATGATTATGCTGGGGAAATATATTGGCCAGATGGTGGAGCTCGTGTACATGGATCGTGCAGGACATATTACGCAGCGTCAGATTCGTATTAACAGTGTGCGAGGTGGGAGAATCCGAGCATCTGCAGGAGCAGATGGATCACCCCGGACATTCCTGGAGCAAGGTATTCTGGCATGGCGTCCTATCCTTCATAAGGACGGGAAGGCGGGCATATGTTAAACGATTTTGAACGGAAGATTTTACGAATTATCGTTAATTATGCTGGGCAGCGACGACGTATGCCCCGAATGGATGAGCTGGAGAATAAGACGGGGCGAAGCCGTGACCTCATTCGCGAATCATTGCTTGAACTGGAGCGCAGACAGCATATTAACTGGGCCGATAAGTCGACGCTGGAAGGAATACAAATCTTGCAGGCATGGGAACAGGATCCGCAGCCGATCCGCAAGAGTCAGCCTGCTGGAGATGCCGTTAAATATTTTTTGGAATACTAGGGAAACTTTATTGCGAAATGAAAAAACGCCAATCCGGGATAACGGACTGGCGCTTGCTTCGTTATTGCACATCGTTCATATATTCAGAAAGTGGGGAGTTGATCCAGATTGTTGGTCGGGTCGCCGTCCGCATCGCCGCGAATGTACATTTCCCCGTCCTTACCTTTAAACACATTCACACCCGCTATGGATCCTGCCTGTACTTCTGCCAGCGCTTGTTGATAATCAAGTATGCGTCCAGATGAGGTTTGAAAGCCAGTCAGATCACCGTCGCCATTCTTTTGTACTGCTGTGAAGCTCTCACGTGTCGTCTGATTCATCATGTCACACTCCTTATCTGAGGAAATGAGAATTTGAGTTCCCCTTTAGCCTGTCCGAATCGAAGAAAAGTATGCATGACATCGTAGAACACTTGTAAAACACGTAAATTCACTGAAGGATAGGGTTTACAGACTCTTTCTCATGCGTACGTGCAGAATGTCGGCATCATAAAAAGGTTCCTCCGAGATCACTTCATATCCGAGCTTCTCATAAAATTTCTGGGCTTGACATTGCGCATCCAGTACAGAGTAAGTCAAGCCAAGCTCCCGTGCCCGCTCTTCCATGGCTAGCAGGAGTACACGTCCATAACCGAATGAACGGTGGGATTGAAGCACAGCGATTCGCTGCATTTTGGCCGTATCCTTGCTGTAATAGATAAGTCGTCCTGTAGCTACAGCCTGTCCGTTCGTACTTAATAAAACATGATGTACATCAGGACTGATGACATCAAATTGATCGATTTCAATCTCGGCAGGCACCTGCTGCTCGATGACAAAAACGTCATGGCGGATGCCCAATGCTTGCTGGAGCTGTTCATCTGTCGTTACATAACTAATTTCGGCTGCCAATTCCATTCCTTCTTTCTGCTCTTGAGCGACATATCAGACTGCATTATACAAAAAATCGCTTTTCCTGTATAGTTGAGTCTGGAACATATTGGGAGAGGGGCGAAGAGGATGGGCGTGGCAGGAATTATGACCATTACACTCTTGATGTCTGCCGGAATGATCGCTTTATTATATTACGTAACCAAGAAAGCCTACTCCAGAAAGTGGGATGAGGATGAGTGATAACATGCAAGAGTGTCAGGGCAAAAGTTCACTGTTTCCCTGAGGCGAATAGACGTCTTCATGGACAGATTTCGAGTAGACATCAAGCCAAACAGGCAGGTCATCCGTTACATTCGGTTGCTGTAGTTGTTGAAATCGCACGGTATGTTCTTCCCGTTCCAGACTGCAGCCGGAGATCACGAGAATAAGTATGGTGAGGGGGAGAATGAAGCCCCATTTTTTGCGATAGGTCCAGGATTTATGGGAGCTTGCGTGTGGCATAGAAGTCACCTCTTTGATGAAATGGTAATCATTCCTTAGTGTGCTCCAATCTCCACAAAATATAACCAATAAACCATTGACATTGTAGGCGTTTACTTGGTATGATACTGTTACTTCATTCGAACAGAATAGGTTATCATGATCTGTTAGCTCAGCTGGGAGAGCACTATCTTGACAGGGTAGGGGTCAGTGGTTCGAGCCCACTACAGATCATAACGAAATGCCCTTGCGTAGCAAGGGCTTTTTTCTTGTTTGTTTTGAAAATTCACTAAAAAACTTAAATCATACTTAGAGGCAATAAACTAAGAAAACGAAGTGTTGAAGTCGCCAATATGGCGGCTTCTTTTTTTATAACAAAATAATTATTTACAAACAAAATTAAATTGTGTACAATCAAATTGTAAACAATAATTAAACGAGATTATTTTATCAAATAAAATTCAATGATGAAGAGGAGAAATGACAATGAAAACTCTATATGAAACGACAGTAATCAATACAGGTGGACGTCAAGGGATCGTACAATCACCAGATAACGTATTTATGCTGGATGTAGCTGCACCGCCGGAGCTTGGTGGTAAAGTGACTACGGCTACGAATCCGGAGCAGCTGTTTGCAGCAGGATATAGTGCATGCTTTAACTCTGCTTTGGAGTTTCAATTGAAGAAACACAATGTGGAAATTGAGCGAAGCACCGTATCTGCAACGGTTATGCTTGTTACAGATCCTTCGGACAACGGAGTGAAGTTGGAAGTGGAGCTGGAAGTGAAAATTGAGGGTCTTGACGAAGAGACAGCCCAGAAATTTGTCAAACTTGCCCATGACTATTGCCCATACTCCAAAGGAATCAGAGGCAATGTGAATGTAACTCTGGAGATGGCGTAACAATCAATACGAACTAAGAACACCTTCAAATGTCTGTCCCATTGCCATTGCAAAAAGGGGAAAGGACAGAGTTGAAGGTGTTTTTTTTTATTATAGTGGTCTAAGGGTAAAGCTTGGAGGTTGAAGGTTGAAATATACCCATATGGGGTATATTATAGGATATCTAGATTCGCATTTCAAAGGAGAGTAGACATGAAAAAATACGTAATGATGATGGTATCTCTACTGATCACCGGAAGTCTGATAGTAAGTGGTTGCGGTAAAAATACGGAACAGAATAGCGGCAATGGCAGCGGAGACAGCAATAACAGTCATACAGCCACTACAGGAGAAATGCACCATTCGGATTCAGGAGAGCTGCCGCAAGGGCTTATGGAAAAGGTGGATCCTACCTATCCCGTTGGCAGCCAGGTTATCATGAGTGCCGACCATATGTCCGGTATGAAAGGGGCAACCGCCACGATTGTTGGGGCCTATGAAACGACCGTTTATGCTGTTACGTATACACCGACAACGGGAGGAGAGCCGGTGAAGAATCACAAGTGGGTGATCCAGGAGGAAATAAAGGAGCCCAACGATAAGCCCTCTAAAGATGGAGCAGAGGTTGTATTGGATGCCGATCACATGCCCGGTATGAAAGGGGCGAAAGCCACCGTTGATTCCGCTAAACAGACGACAGTGTATATGGTGGATTACATTCCGACAACTGGAGGAGATCTGGTGAAAAATCATAAATGGGTTACAGAGGATGAGTTATCCGCTGAATAGATAACAGAATCTACTATGAGATTAATCAATTCTTTAACTCAATTCTGGGTTACAATGGAACTTGAAGGCGGAACTTAGCTGCTGGAAAGGGGAATGTATATGATGGATTTTAGCAAACCACCGCATGCCTCAGAGACAGAAACACACAGCCAGCGTCATCAGGAGCGTGAACAACAGCTTATATCGGGTGGAGGTAAAGGCATTTGGTGGGAAATCACCAACTGGCTGATTCTTGGAGGAATTCTGGTTGTCCTATTCTTACTGTTCAAGTATGTTTTCTAAATAAAGAAGCGATTAGATGAAGAGTCCCTTTGCTGGGGCTCTTTTTTGCTGAGTGAAGAGCATTTATCATTAGAGTGACAAATGACAAAAATCAATATTTGTCATTTGTCATAAACCGTGATATTCTAACTTTACGATGGAGGTGACAAATGGGTGGTTAATCTAACCATCTTAAGGATATGACCAAAGACAAAATTTCTGAATTTCTGACCAAAGAGCAGATCATTAGAGCCACGCAGGAAACCATCCGGCGTTTTGGTGCTACCAAAACCTCCGTTACAGATGTAGCCAAATTGCTTGGAGTCAGCCATGGAACCATTTACAGGCATTATGCCAGCAAGAAGGAGTTGCTTGAAGGTGTAACGGCACAGTGGTTGGAAGATGAGATTATCGCTCCACTTGCGAAGGTCGTAAGCGTACAGATCGAAGCTGGAGAAGGAATACAGCATCTCAAAAAATATATCGAAACCTTAAATCACCTTAAACGGCACTATGCAGAATCAGACACAGAGTTATTTGATATGTATGCCAAGGTTACACAGGAATCGGCAGAACTCATTTACAGACATGTGGAGCAGTTAACACAGCATCTCGCCGAGATTATACAGCAGGACCAGCAGCTTCGTTTCCCGAAACCGAACAAGGTTGCTGCAGGAATTTTACACGCAACAGCTCGCTTTCATCATCCCGCACATGCGTATGAATGGCATCGTGAGACCATCGATGAGGAATTCGAGCAGGTTTGGTTGCTGATTGAGCAAGGTGTATTTCATCTGAAATCAGGGAGGAAGTAATCTTATGACAAATTTATCAGGTAAAGTTGCCATCGTTACTGGATCATCACGCGGAATTGGACGGGCTATAGCGCTGCAGCTCGCCGAGCTTGGCGCAGACATCGTCATCAACTATGCGAGCAGTCCAGACAAGGCAGAAGAAGTGGCAGAACGAGCTCGGCAAAAGGGTGTCCGTGCGATCACGATCCACGCAGATTTGGCACAAAAGAATCATGTGGAGCACTTATTCGCCGAAACGGTGAAGCAGCTGGGCAAAGTGGATATTCTGATCAACAACGCAGGAGTGATGAAAACGACACCTTTGGCGGACGTTACCGAGGAGGAGTTTGACCAGCAATTTGCGATTAATGTGAAGGGGACGTTCTTTGCCTGTCAACAAGCTCTGAAAATCATGGAAATCGGAGGACGAATCGTGAACTTTTCCACCTCCGTAATTGGCCAGATGTTTCCCGGATATAGCGTGTACGCAGGTACCAAGGGTGCAGTGGAGCAATTTACTCGACAGTTCGCGAAGGAATTCGGCTCCAAACAGATTACGATTAATGCAGTGGCACCTGGTCCGGTGAATACGGAACTGTTTGCCGCTGGCAAGACAGAACAGCAGCTGGAAGGGCTGCGCAAGATGAATGCATTTGGTCGCTTGGGCGAACCGGAGGACATTGCAAGTGTTATCTCTTTTCTTGTCAGCCCTGAATCGCAGTGGGTCACCGGACAGACACTGCGTGTAAACGGTGGTTTTATCTAACGATTTCGCAAGAATAGTCGTTCGGCATTGACACCAAACCGGGCGAATCCCCATATGATGCACTACATTAGTAAGCACTTGCGGAAATGGGGAATCCGGGATGGCAAAGGCCAAAGGTAAAAAAGCACCAGCGTTGAAGAGTGACAAACTCCGTGTGTCCATGAAATTGGTCACTTCAGATGTGTGCGAACGGTGCAAGACACCCTGTACACGAGGCATGGAATACGCTGCACGCATGCGGACGGCTGGAGCCGTAGGGAAAGGCGTTCCTTGCATCCTGACTCGGCACACGACTTCCTAGTGTCTTTTCAGGCTGAAGTTTCCCAGAAATAATTCGTATAAGCTCGTATTTACAACAACCATACTACAGAGGCGTTCTCGAAGGAGAAGGGCCTCTTTTTAATTGTTCCAAGGGGTGGGAAATTTTCTGGATAAAAAATGAAAAATGATGAAAAACAGCGCAACTTTGTAGTTGAACCTGCAGTATAAATGTACAACAGCTTGCAGCAGGGGAGGGAATATTGACGGAATGAAATGGAAAAGAATATTGCTGTGTGTCACGGTATTCTCCTTGCTCGGCGGGTCTTTATTGTTTGCGGATTCCGTGAACGAAAAGGTTCGGGTGCTCATTAACGGCAAGGAAGCAGCTGACGGAGGTTACCTGATCGATGGAACGACCTATGTACCTGTGAGAGAAGCAGGCGGGATCGCCAAATGGGATAACAGCAACAAGCGAGTAACGGTGATTAAGCCGAATGTACATATTTTTCTGTTTAAGGGAGACACCGTATTTGGCAACGTGAACGTTGGCAAATTGAAATTCAATGTGTTTTCTCAAGTGGACAGCTTAACAACGGATGTAGCCGCAGTGAAGGTGACCATTACCAATCCGAGTGGCCAGGTGAAGGATATTCAATCCCAGGAGCTCAAAACCCAGAAAGATAATTTCTGGTTCCGGACTTACGATTTTACGTATGATTTCAGTCGTGCTGGCAAATACCAGGTTGGTTTTCATATTAAAGAAAATGCAAACAGCAACTACGTTCTGGTGGCAGAGAAAATCATTACCGCACTGAACGAATGAGGCGAAAAATAACGTTGCTGAGTAAATTGACCTAGCCTTGCGAACATGTTACGATATGCAAGGTTACACAATTTCTATTTACAAAGCGAGGTATATCAATGAGCGATCACACACATGAACACGGCGATGCCTGCGGCTGCGGTCACGACCATGACCACGACCACGAGCATGAAGAAGTTCTTCTGACTCTGACAGACGAGAACGGAAATGACGTGGAGATGGTTTTGGTGGAGACGTTTGACGTGGAAAACCATGTTTATGCGCTCCTGCTGGAACGTAACAATCCTGAAGCTGACGGCATCATTCTGCGTATGGAAGAAGAAGACGAGGAAATGGTGCTCTACAATATTGAAGACGAAGCCGAGTGGAACCGCGTTGAAGCGGCATACAACGAGCTCGTCGCAGGACAAGAGTAATTTTTTCTTATGCAATAGAACAACGGGGCTCCTTGATCTCAAGGGGTCTTTTGTTTGTTTTCACGCTCTAAAAAAGCAACAAAAAAGGGCCAAGCCGGAGCTTGGTCCTTCAATATCATTACCCATGGGGGTAGGATCATTAGAGTAATCCTTTAGAAAATCGCATCTGCTTCCACAATGACTTTCACATTGGTGACACTGCGGTCTTCGGGGCCTTTTACAGGCAATCCAACCTCTACATGGTCGATAATGTAATCAATATTTTCTTGCGTAATAACCTCACCCGGCAGCAGAATCGGAATTCCAGGCGGGTATACGTAGATGAATTCAGAGATAATACGTCCTGCAGATTCTTTAAAAGGAATGACCTCCGTATCCCCGTAGAATGCATCACGCGGTGTGAGCATCAATTGTGGAACGTCAGGAACCTTAACCACAAGTTCATGTGCAGGGTTAACCTGATAATACGTACGGGACAGATCTTGAAGTGCGTTCAGCAAGATGTCCACCGATTCATCCGTATCGCCAGGAGTGATCAGGCACAGAATATTATACATATCACTGAGCTCGACCTCAATATTGTAATGTTCACGCAGCCAGTTCTCGGTCTCATAGCCTGTGATGCCAAGATGACGGACATGAATGGTTACTTTGGTTGGATCATAGTTAAAGGTTGCCTCCGTACCGAGCAGCTCTTTGCCGAAGCAGTACAAACCGTCAATATCGTTAATGGTACGTCTCGCGAATTGGGCCAGATCAATGGCCTTTTGCGCCATTTCGTGACCGTGCAGCGCCAGATTGCGTCTTGACGTATCAAGTGAAGCAAGCAAGATATACGAAGTGGACGTCGAAGTCAGCATACTGAGAATCGTCTGTACACGCTGCGGATTCACAAATCCGTTCTTGGTGTTCAGATTCAGCACGGAACTCTGTGTCATGGAACCGCCAAGTTTGTGCACACTTGTTGCAGCCATATCCGCTCCGGCAGCCATTGCAGACAACGGCAGTTCCTCATGGAAATGAATGAGTACGCCATGTGCTTCATCCACAAGTACAGGCACTTGGTAGCTATGTGCGAGTTCGACAATCTCTTTTAGGTCTGTACATACACCGAAGTACGTTGGATTAATGACCAGCAATGCCTTGGCGTCCGGATGACGCTCAAGCGCACGTCGTACAGCACCTGTAGTCACGCCGTGGTCGATACCGAGGTTGGCATCCTGTGCGGGAGATACGAAAACAGGCTTCGCTCCTGAGAAAATAATGGCAGACATGACCGATTTATGAACGTTGCGGGGCACAATAATTTTGTCACCCGGTTCGCATACCGACAGAATCATAGTCATGATTGCACTGCTTGTGCCTTGCACACTAAAATAGGTATGATCGGCTCCGAATGCATCGGCTGCCAGAATCTGCGCTTCCTCAATGACACCGGTTGGCTGATGAAGATCATCCAGCGGAGCGATGTTGATCAAATCTATGGAGAGGGCATTATCGCCGATAAATTCACGAAATTCGGTATCCGTTCCCAATCCTTTTTTATGTCCCGGGATATGAAATTGCACCGGATTGAGTGCCGCATGGTTTTTTAAAGCGGTAAACAGCGGCGTACGGCGGTGATCCATCAGTGCTGTCACAACCTTTCCTGATAAAATGTCAAACAAAGATGAGTATAGCAAATTAGGAACCGAATGCAAGCGGTAGGCTTGACAAATTTTCAAATTGCTAAGATTTGGGCGTATCCCTGACGGTTACAGTATGGATAGGAGATGGGCCGGTGAACACCGAAAGGGGAATATGAAATGCAGACAGAAATTAAACCAGTCAAAATTTTGCGCTCACCATTTTTCATCGCGATGTGGTTAACGCTTTTCTTGGTTGAAGTGATTAAAGGAGCACTGCTGGTGGCCGTCCTGCCAGTGTATATGGATAATATTTTGGGATTGTCCGCAGGGGTGATTGGTGTAGCCTTTGCCCTTCAATACCTGGGTGACAATCTGTTCAGGGCACCATCGGGCTGGGCAGCAGAACGCATCGGTTTTCGTGCAACGATGGTGACGGCCCTGATCTGTACATTGATTGCGGTACTCATGATCATATTTTTCAAAAGTGCATTTGGACTGGCTCTGGCCTGTCTGATTCTTGGTGTGGGGACATCACCGCTCTGGCCCTGTGCCATGACGGGGGTGACTGCCCTGTCAGGACCTCAAAACAAAAACGGAACAGCGATGGGGGCACTGGAAATGGCCGCTTTGGGTGGAACGGGACTTGGACCGATCGGCATGAACTGGCTGCTTGAGCGTACCGACCACGATTATCGTACCGTATTTCTTGTCCTTCTTGGCTGTGCCGTCCTCGTTATTTTGGTCGCCATGATTCTACCAGGACGGGTGGTGGTGGAAGAACAGCAGCATACAGTAGGGGAAACGACCGCAAAAGCGGTTAAATACCCGCCGAAGCCTCATCTGCTTACACCTTTAATCAGGCTCAAAAACAGTGTACAGGGGACCCTGCAGCGGGTGCGCAGCACGCTTAATGTCAATCCGCTGGTATACCCTGCCCTGTTTATGCAGTCCTTTGTTATAGGCCTCCTCAGTCCGGTTATTACGTTGTATACCCGAACTGACCTTCATATTTCACCAAACCTGTATAGTCTGCTGTTAATCGCAGGCGGCGGTATAACGGTGATTGCCCTGCTTCCAGTGGGTAAAATGGTGGATCGATTCGGGACATCGATATTTCTGCATATGGGCTTTTTACTCGCCTCTGCAAGTCTGTTTGCCTTTGCGTCCATTACATCCATTCCGATTGTTTTCGGCATCGTTATGATGGTAGGGGTTAGTTATGCCATGATTTTACCTGCCTGGAATACCTTCGTGGCTACTCTCATACCGAAGGGGGAGCGAGGGGCCATCTGGGGATTTTTCCTCACCCTTCAGGGGTCCGGCATGGTTGTGGGCCCCATCGTTTCGGGGTTGTTATGGGACCACATCAGCCACCCGGCTCCATTTATCGGAAGTGCTGTTGTTATGGCCGGGCTTGCGGTTGTGCATTTTGTGTTATCGCGAAGACCGTATCGCACAGCACCTGCCAAATGAACATAAAAAGGAGTTCCTATACCGGGTTTAATCCGGTGTTGGAACTCCTTTTTCTATATGCAAGCCACAACATTCAGAACATGGTTACTGTTTATAAATGTTAATGGACCCATTTTTCTGAGCGACTTAAGCAAAAGACATCTTGTACAGCGGGAGGAGCGTCTGGAATGTGGAACGGACCGTTTCCATGAACTTGTCTCCGTCTGCAAGAAGCGGAATATCCCGATCCCTGCGCAGACCGCACATCACCTCGGCTTTTTTCCCCTTTTTCAGCTTGCTAATGATTTTATCAAAATCCTCAAACTTGAAATACATCAAAATCGTTGTCGTTAAAACCCGAGAAATTCATCTGTATTCCTCCATTTCGCGTCCAGTATATCATGAAATTCGGGGGCTTGCCCCTGTGCATTCGCGGAAACATCGATTCCACTGTAGGATTCGATGAAAAATAGTCAAATAACCAAGTACCCTTACATAAAATGAAGTATAAAATAGGGTAAGCCGATACGGAAGAAGCAATGAATTAAGCACGGGAAGAAGAGGACCGGTAACACATCCGGTACAAATGGAGGGGAGTGCCGTGAATAAGAGTTATGAAGTTGAATATTGCAATCTGGAGCTGCGGTTCAACCGTCGGCATATCCAAAATTTGATCAAAGACCTTATTCGTGAAGGGTATTCACTATATTGGAGCGAGGATGAATCCTTTTTTATTCTGTCTGTCCGCACCGGGCGCAAGCTGGTAAAGCTCCGTTTTCAACAGACACGCAGCGGGAACTACAAGATGACAGGTGACTACATCATTAAGGACGCCAAGCTGGCAGAATGGCTTGAGAAGCTGATAGGGGATACACGCGGGCATGCTGTCGTTAAACGTTTCAAGGATCAGCAGATGACGGTGGAGAACATTCTGTTTGGTGAGGTAATACGTCTCGTGGAAGTTTCCGGCTTCAAACAGCGTGTCATTTTTCAAAAGGAACCCGCGCCGACGGCGGAGGAGATGGAAGAGATGTTTCTATCGCGAGAAGGGGAGGAGCGTCTCATGCTCCTGCGGATGGAAATTGATGATGAACTGGAGCGTCTGTACGCTGCCATTCAGATGGACAATACAGAGAAAGCAGACATCTGCCGAGAGACATTAAAGCGTCTGTCCGGGCACATGCTGATGCTCGAAGGTTGAGCAGGAAGACCGTATTTATGAAAATACGATGAACACCTCAGATATTTGGGGTGTTTTCTCGTTGCGCAGCAGGAGTACGGGGTTCACTTCCATGCGTAAAACCGTTAAAATGGGGGTATTGTTGAGAGTCAATTTCAATAAAATTAATTGGAGCAAAGGATGGAGGACCCAGATGGCAAAACAACAGATCGGTGTCATTGGACTTGCAGTAATGGGCAAAAATTTGGCCCTTAACATTGAAAGCAGAGGCTTCACGGTGTCGGTATTTAACCGTTCCCCGGAGAAAACCAATGATCTTCTGAAAGAAGCTGAAGGCAAAAACCTCACAGGCACGTTCTCCATTGAAGAGTTCGTGGCATCCCTGGAATCCCCGCGCAAAATTTTGATCATGGTACAAGCCGGTAAAGCGACGGATGCAACCATTGAGCAATTACTGCCTCACCTGGATGAGGGCGACATCATTATTGACGGAGGGAACGCCTACTTCCCTGATACCCAGCGCCGCAGCAAAGAGCTGGAGGAAAAAGGCATTCGCTTTATCGGTACCGGTGTATCCGGCGGTGAAGAAGGCGCGTTGAAAGGTCCTTCCATTATGCCGGGCGGACAGGAAAGTGCGTACAAGCTGGTTGAACCGATTCTGACAGCCATCTCCGCCAAGGTTGGCGACGATCCTTGTTGTACATATATCGGACCGGATGGTGCCGGACACTACGTCAAAATGGTGCATAACGGTATTGAATACGGAGATATGCAGTTGATTGGTGAGGCATACCACCTGCTCAAATCCGTTCTGAATGTTTCCGTTGAGGAATTGCACGAAATCTTCACAGAGTGGAATCAAGGCGAACTGGACAGCTATCTGATCGAGATTACGGCAGATATCTTCTCCAAATACGATCCGGAAACCGGCAAACCGATGGTTGACGTTATTCTGGATGCGGCTGGACAAAAAGGAACAGGTAAATGGACAAGCCAAAGCGCGCTGGATCTCGGCGTACCGTTGTCCATGATTACAGAATCCGTATTCTCCCGTTTCCTGTCCGCGATGAAGGACGAGCGTGTAGCTGCGAGCAAAATCCTGAATGGACCGAAAGCCGAAGCGTTCTCCGGCGATAAAAAAGCGTTCATTGAAAGTGTACGCAAAGCATTGTTCGCAAGTAAAATCGTATCCTATGCACAAGGCTTTGCCCAAATGCGTGCGGCTTCCGACGAGTATGGCTGGGATCTGAAATACGGTAACATCGCCATGATCTTCCGCGGCGGCTGCATTATCCGTTCACAGTTCCTGCAAAACATCAAAGAAGCTTATGACAAAGATGCAGCACTCAAAAACCTGCTTCTGGATCCATACTTCCAAAATATCGTTGAATCCTACCAGGATGCGTGGCGTGAAGTTGTAGCAGCTGCTGTACAGCAAGGTATTCCGGTACCTGGCTTCTCCAGCGCGCTTTCCTACTACGACAGTTATCGTACAGAGCGTTTGCCTGCAAACCTGCTGCAAGCGCAGCGTGACTACTTCGGCGCTCACACGTTCAAACGTGTGGATAAAGAGGGAAGCTTCCATCACAACTGGATGGAATAATATATATTTGTTCATTCGCAGCTTCTACAGCTTTAATATCAGGTTGGGGTGCTCTCCCTGTTCGTTTGGGACACCCTTTCTTGAAGAATGGCCTGGAGTTCCGGTATGCCGGATACTTCCGGGTCATTTTTCATGATACGTCTGTTTTCCAACAGACCTATTGTGGCCTTCCCCCGTTAGCAGGGCTGTGTTATGATAGGACAAAAGCGCTCATGAAATGCTTGAAATAAAGGAGTGTACACCCTTGAGCAAGTCTAACAATATTATTCTCATAGGCATGATGGGAACCGGCAAATCAACGGTAGCTGACCTGCTCGCCCGTGAGCTGGGTTACAAGCTGATCGATGTGGACACCGCGGTGGAGAAAGAGGAAGGCTGTACGATTCCGGAATTGTTCACAAGCAAAGGTGAGTCGTATTTCCGTGATGCTGAGAGCCGCATGTTATGTTCGATTCTGGAAAAGAAGTCGCAGGTGGTCGCAACCGGAGGCGGTGTGGTACTACGTTCTGATAATTGTGATGTAATGTCGAAGAACGGCTGGATTGTTGCGCTGACTGCTGATCCCGCAGTAATTGTACAGCGCGTAAGCGGCGATGATAAACGTCCTCTTCTGGCAGGCAATGCAGAGGAGCGCATTCATACCATTATGAAGGAACGGAAGGACGCTTATAAATTTGCACATTACACAGTGGATACAACCGAGTTATCCGCAGCTGAAGTGTCCCGTCTTATTTTAGCGCATTACCGCGTCTAAGCTTGTGTTCGCTGCATTTTGATGTCTATTACGACCTCAAGTATTGGGGGAGTTACAACTGTGAAGCAGATGATAAGGAGCAATGATTTGGTGGGAATATAACAAAACGGGCCAGATGGCCCGTTTAAAACTGACTGTAGCGGAGCGGAATCCAAAGGCTACAGGGGAAATTGCCTTTTTGCGATTCCTGATAACGCTGTGTTGGGTTTCTGCTCCAGATTACTTAGTCTTCCTGCTGCCATTGCAGCATGCCGCCAACCATGTTGGTGCAGCCTGCATAACCAAGCTGCTGCAGGTACTCGGCGGCACGCTCGCTGCGGTAACCGCTGCGGCAGATCAGAATGATCTCGCCGGACTTTTCGATTTCGGACAATCTGTCAGGAATTTGTCCCAGCGGGATGTGCTTGGCTCCTTCAATCATGCCTTGCGCGACTTCCTCGTCCTCACGAACGTCTATCATCTGAAGCTTCTCTCCTGCCTGCAGGCGGCGACGCAGCTCGGATGTTTCTATTTCAGCTATTTGAGTCATCATTCAGGTCCTCTTTTCTGTATGGACTTAACGCCTATAATGATACCCAAGCTATGTGGGGGATGTCAATTTAGCGAATCGACTTCGTTTTATTTGTAACAAATATATAAAGCAGATTAATCTGATCAATGAAGGAGAATTTCATCCATGGACGTAATTGTTAAACCAACCCCTACACTGAATGGGGAAATTGGAGCCCTTTCCTCCAAAAACTACACTACCCGCTATCTGCTCGCAGCAGCACTGGCAGAAGGTACAAGTACAATTCATTATCCGGCCCACAGCGAAGACAGTGATGCAATGCGCAGATGTATCCGTGATCTTGGAGCCGTACTAGAAGAAGATGACAGCAAGATCGTCATTCAAGGCTTCGGCAGTCATCCTCGTGATGTGCGCGAGTTAAATGTAGGCAACGCAGGTGCAGTGCTTCGCTTCCTGATGGGCGTAACCGCGCTCTGCCCTGAAGTTACCTTTGTGAATACCTATCCGGACTCACTCGGTAAACGTCCGCATGACGACCTGATTGATGCTCTTGGCCAGCTTGGTGTTGAAGTGCAGCATGAACAAGGACGACTGCCGATCACGATCAAAGGTGGTAATGCCAAGGGCGGGCATATCCGTGTGTCCGGATCAGTAAGTTCCCAGTATTTGAGCGCATTGCTTTTTGTTACTCCGCTTCTTGCAGAAGACAGCACCATTGAAGTGTTGAACGACCTCAAGTCCAAAGTGGTAATCGGTCAAACACTTGAAGTGCTTGAACAGGCAGGAATCGTTATTCATGCGAGCGATGATTACATGTCTTTCCGCGTACCTGGTGGTCAGGCTTATCAACCGCAAACGTATACCGTTCAAGGAGACTATCCTGGTTCGGCCGCAGTTCTGGCTGCAGCGGCGGTTACTCAATCGGATGTGAAGATTCTGCGCCTGATGGAACAGAGTAAACAGGGGGAGCGCGCGATTGTTGACGTTCTGCGAATGATGGAAGTGCCGCTCACGCATGAAAATGATGTGGTACATGTACAAGGTAACGGAACCTTGAAAGCCGTAGAATTTGACGGAGATGCAGCGACGGACGCTGTTTTGGCGATGGTAGCCGCGGCTGTATTTGCGGAAGGGACCTCACGGTTTTATAATGTAGAGAACCTGCGCTACAAGGAATGTGACCGAATTACGGATTACCTGAACGAGCTGCGCAAGGCAGGGGCAAACGTGGAAGAGCGCCAGGCCGAGATTATCGTTCACGGACGTCCGGAGGGCGTCGAAGGCGGCGTAGAGATTAATGCTCACTTCGATCATCGCGTTATCATGGCATTGACCGTGGTTGGCCTTCGTTCCAAAGAGCCGCTTCGTATTCGGGATGCACACCACGTAGCCAAGTCCTATCCTCAATATTTTGATCATTTGCAGGCGCTTGGCGCCTCGGTTCAATGGGTAAAAGAGTAAAATAACACGTTTAAGAGGTTGTTCAAAAAGTCCGCTTTTGATTACGAAGGATGCCTAGCGGCATCATCAGCATCGAATATGGAATTCAGCCGAAATGTCCGTTGCTCACGTAGTTTTCCCTACGCTCCGCTACTCCATTTCTAGCTTCATCCCATCTTCTCGGTACTGAAAACTGGTCTTTTTGAACACGCACTTTAAGCAGAAAAGGATGGTGCTTGAACATGGAATTTAACAACCCAACTCGCGAAGAAATTGGGCAACTTTTACGCAAGGCAGGCAACATCGCAGTCGTCGGCTTATCGGACAAATCGGATCGGACATCCTACATGGTTGCAGAAGCCATGCAGAGTAGAGGATATCGGATCATTCCGGTTAATCCACAAGCACAGGGAGAGATCCTTGGTGAGAAAGTATATGCAACCCTCGCGGATATTCCCGAGCCCGTGGATATTGTGAATGTGTTCCGTCGCAGCGAATATACACCGGAAGTAGCTCGTGAAGCCGCAGCCATCAAAGCAAACGTCTTGTGGCTCCAGCTTGGCATTCACAATGATGAGGCTGTACAGATTGCGGCTGAGAACGGAATGACAGCCGTAACGAATCGCTGCATCAAGGTGGAGGACTCCATCGTTCTGCGCGGTGCCGGACGCGGTTAAGCGAATATGGAATAGACTGGATCCCGTTAACTTCAAGTTAACGGGATTTTTCTGTGTTTAGAGCTGCGAATGCTCCTTCGCTTTAAACTGCTTTCTTGCCTTAAGATTGTAGCTGTGGTGGTCATTTGGTCGCTAGTCATAAGAGTTTGCGGCAAATTTCCAGCAGCTTACCGTTTTGCTTTGACAAAACGTTTCGTAAAGCTTACCATCTAGGATAGAAAGGAGAGGTCGCCATGAATTGGCTCGGATCCTTGCAGCAGCTCGGACGAGCGGTAATGCTGCCTACAATGGTCCTGCCCGCAGCCGCAATTTTGCTGAGTGTTGGCAGTTTGCCCTGGGACGCCTGGGGATTGAAAGTTGTTGGTGAAGTGTCTACCGTGGCCGGACACGGTATTTTTTATTTTTTGCCGTATTTGTTTGCTGTCGGTGTAGCATTGGGACTCTCCAACCAGGCCGGACAAGCGGGACTTGCCGCTTTGGCCGGTATCGTTATATATGATCAGGTGACTCGCCATTTCGGGGATGGAACCATACAGCCAGCTTCTTTAGTTGGAATTATTCTCGGCGCTCTGGCCGGGGTGACACATAATCGGTTCAAAAGCATCAAGCTGCCTGAGATATTGCAATTTTTTGGCGGGTCCAGGTTTGTATTGCTGATCGTTGGGCTGTGCTCGGCGCTGTTTTCCTGTTTCATGCTGTGGCTCGCCCCCATACTACAGCATGGACTGAATGCGATCGCCGCTTGGGAATACAGTCTCGGCGGTTTTGGGTTGTTCATTTACGGAGTGCTATACAGAGTATTGGTTGCATTTGGACTGCATCACTTGCTTAACAATGTGTTCTGGTTTCAGCTGGGGACGTATGAAACGCCAGACGGTAACATTGTGCAGGGGGATCTGCCACGTTTTTTTGCAGGCGATCCAACGGCGGGTTACTTTATGGCAGGGTTGTTTCCCATCATGATGTTTGCCATACCTGCCATTGCCTTTGCAATTATCCAGGAGGCAAGGGAAGATCTGAAACCGAAGATCAAAAAGACATTTCTCACTTCTGCGTTGGTTTGTTTTCTGACAGGTGTATCCGAGCAGATTGAATTTGCCTTTTTGTTTGCAGCACCTTATCTGTTTATCGTACATGCCGTTATGTCCGGACTTGCGATGTGGATTGGTTATTGGCTTGATATCAGGCACGGCTTCTCTTATTCCGCCGGGATTATCGATTACATACTCAACTTCCATCTATCAGAGAATGCTTGGAAACTCATACCGATTGGCATACTATATGGGCTGGTTTATTACTTCCTGTTCCGTTGGGCCATCCGTACGTTCAAGATTCCAACGCCAGGACGGGAAGAAGGCTCCATGCTGGAGGATTGGGTGGGGAATATTCCTTACCAGGCACCATTGATCCTGGAAGCATTGGGCGGTAAGGAGAACATCGTTCAGGTAGAGGCATGTATTACACGGCTTCGTCTGACGGTGCACAACGACCGTCTCATCGATACGGGAGCCATGAAGAGTATGGGGTCTGCGGGGCTGATCAAGCTCGGTGGCGGTAACGTCCAGGTCGTGTTTGGCACGTATTCCGAATTGATTCGTGAAGAGATTGCCAAGCTCCTGGAGCGGGATTTGCCGCAAGTCCTGTTCTGTGCACCGGTTCAAGGCAAAATGCTGCCGATCGAAGAGGTGCCTGATCAGATCTTTGCAGCGAAGCTGGTTGGGGATGGGGTGGCTTTTGTTCCGGAAAAGGGAGAGCTGGTGTCACCAGTCTACGGAACGATTATGCACCTGTATCCGACGATGCATGCTTTGGGCATATCCACTCGGGAAGGACTTGAGGTCCTGCTTCATATCGGTATCGATACCTCGCAGCTGAAGGGGCATTTTGAAGCCTTTGTTCAGGAAGGAGATACCGTCGAGCCCGGGCAGTTGTTGATCAAGTTTGATCTGGCTGTATTGCGGGCAGAGGCAGCTTCACTCACTACACCGATGGTGATTACGAATCCGGATCGTGTTAAATCATGGAGCTTTGCTCCATTTAAGCAAGTCAAGAAAGGTCAGGCATCCGTCATGTCCGTGGTGCTCTATGACAGGAACGTTGGAGGGGTAGAATGAAGATACAAGGCATCAATGGAGCTGCAGGCGTAGCCATCGGCAAAGCATTTGTCCTGCCCAGTTGGGAATGGGATCTGCCGGACCAGAAGATGGACTCGGTGGATCTCGCCCAGGAGTTCGAACGGCTGTACGAGGGAATACGGACATCGAAGGATGAGATCGAATTTATCAAGAATGAGTTCAAGGAAGTTGTCGGTCCGGAGGAGTCCAGCATCTTTGATGCACATCTGGCCATTCTGGAAGATCCGGTATTCATGAACGAGATTCGCGGCATTATTGAACGGCAGTACAAAGCGGCAGAAGTGGCGGTAAAAGAAGCCATTGACCACTTTGTTACCATGTTCGATTTGCTGGATGATGAATATATGAAGGAACGGGCGATCGACATCAAGGATGTCGGCAACCGATTGTTGAAGCATCTGCTGGGAGCCCCGGAGATTACGCTCCCTTCGGATACTCAACCTTATATACTTGTAGCCAAGGAACTGTCTCCATCACAGCTGGCCCATCTGAATCCCAGTCACGTACTGGGCATTGTGACCCTGATCGGTGGCAAGACGTCGCATTCGGCAATTATGGCCCGTGCGCTTGGCATCCCCCTCGTTTCCGGTTTGGAAGCGAGTGTTGGCATGCCAGTGGACACCGGGGATATGTTAGTGGTGGATGGTGATAACGGCTTGGTATTCACAGAACCGGATCGCAAGACAATTGAACGGTACACCATGATTCGCAGCAAACAGCTGAAGAAAAAGGAACAGCTCCAAGTACTCGCTACAGTGGATGCGATCACGAAGGACGGAGCAATGCTGCATCTGGCATCGAACATCAGCTCCGTGAAGGAGCTGGATCTGGCTCTCAAGCACGGGGCAAAAGGTGTAGGCCTGTTCCGCACGGAATTTTTGTACATGGACCGTGCGACCTTCCCAGGCGAGCAGGAACAGTATGAGGTGTATCGTTTGGTAGCGGAGAAGACGGCAGGTCAATCCGTGGTCATTCGTACACTGGATATTGGCGGTGACAAACAGCTCGATTATTTCGAACTGCCTGAAGAGGATAATCCATTTTTGGGTTATCGGGCCATCCGGATCAGCCTGGACCGCAAGGATCTGTTTAAGACACAGCTCACAGCAATTCTGCGGGCCAGTGCGGCAGGGAACGTCAAGATTATGTATCCCATGATCTCCTCTGTGGAAGAACTTAGACAGGCCAATGAGGTTCTGCGTGAAGCGATGGCCGATCTGGATGAACGTCAAATTGCTTATGATCCTCATATTAAAGTGGGAATCATGATCGAAGTGCCTGCAGCAGTCATGATTGCTGACCTACTGGCCGAGGAAGCGGATTTCTTCAGCATCGGGACAAACGATCTGGTACAGTACGTGCTGGCTGTAGACCGTATGAATGAACAGATTGCTCACATGTACCATCCGTATCATCCGGCAGTTCTGAGAATGCTGCGTGCAACGGTCGATGCTGCTCGCACCGCTGGAATTGAGGTTAGTGTGTGCGGGGAGATGGCAGGTGACGAACGTTCCATTCCACTTTGGCTGGAGCTGGGCATTCGTAATCTTAGCATGTCACCGCAATCTCTGCTGCGGGTGAAGCACAGGGTGCTGAACACAACAGCCGTGGACGCCAAAGAAGTGGCGCGTGACTGCTTTGCACTGAGAACCAGTGCAGACATTGAGCAGCGTTTGCAGAAATATAATGATTCAACAGGAAATCCTGATGAACAAAGCGGGTCCAATGCTTCTTGAATCCATTGAGGCATGAAAAATACCTTTAAATTAATATATTCATTTTTATACCATTTAAGTTAATATGATACAAAAAAGAGCCCTCGCCATGAGCGAAGGGCTTTTTTTGTATTCCTGATTTACTTTTCAGCAAGTGCATCACAGAATGCTTTGCCATAGGGAGGAAGATCAGGCGGACGACGAGCCGAAATGATATGTCCATCGACAACAACGGCCTCATCCTTCCAGATTGCTCCGGCATTTTCCATATCGTCCCGAATGCCAGGTGTGGAAGTTACGGTGACCCCATCCAGAATTTTGGCGGAGATCAGCACCCAGCCAGCGTGACAGATCTGCCCAATCGGCTTGCGATCTGCATGCATGTCCTTCACCAGTTCAAGGACTTTCGGATAACGGCGGAGCTTGTCAGGTGCCCAGCCGCCTGGCACGAGAATGCCATCATATTGTGAACTGTCCAGTTCATCGAAGCTGTATTCCGCTTCAGCGGGAACACCGTATTTTCCGATGTAGACTTTACCTTTTTTCTCTCCAGCCAGATGTACCTCTGCACCTTCTTCACGCACACGATGTACCGGGTACCACAACTCCAGATCCTCAAATTCTTCATCGACCAGTGCGATGACTTTTTTTCCTGTTAATCTCATAACCATCTCTCCTTTTGCCGTGGTTAGGATGTCGCAACTTATATTGTAACAGATTCTGTATGACACTTCATGATTGTGCATTTTCCCTGTTCGGATAGCGGTTACATATATATGAAAGCTTATTTTCGACAACCTGCATTTGGGGGGAGTGGTAATTTGTACAACCTGTGGTTTGCAGCAGGATTTACGCGGAAAAAGGTCGAATGGTAACGTATACGAGTATAGAACGAATGAGGTGATGAATGTGCGCAAAACGTGCAAATGCGGACATGTAATGGAATTGGAATTGAGAACTGTAGTTTATGCGAAAAAAGTGGAGATTCGGAATGTGCCAGTTTTCGCATGCACGGATTGTGTTTCATACGAAGTATTACAGCCGGTCAAGCCGGATTTGAAAGAATGTATCAGCAAGCTGGGGGAACAACCCGTGAAACAGGATCTATCCTTTGGCAAGCAAAATGAACTTGCAGATCTCTTTCATGAACAACTGCTGGCCTGGCCAGATGCAAGTGATCGCGAGATGGAACATCACATGCAGCAAGCCGTAAACGAACGAATTAATCTGCTGCTTGATATTATGGGATATGCTCAGAAGTCGGGCGACGAAGAATGGATGGAAACCACGGAGCGGAGGCTGAGCCAATTGTCCGGTTTTGTATGGCAGGCGCATTTCTCGAATGCTGTCTAATTTTGACGTGCTAAATGCTTGTTTTCATGAAAATTGGCTTTTTCATGCGCTTTTTGTTAAGATATCCTAGAGTGAAAACGCTAAACATAGCGGTATTCCTGAAAAAGGGGGATGTATATCAAATGGCTGACATGACTAAAATGACAAGTATTGAACAGCTAAACTCCGCAGTGGAGGCTACTGAAGACCAACCCTTACTTCTGTTTAAGCACAGCACACGCTGCCCGATCAGCGCGAATGCTTATCAGGAGATGAACAATTATTTGCAAAATAATCCTAATGAAAATGTAAACTATGGCATCATTTACGTCGTGGAAGATCGGCCTGTGTCTAATGAAGCAGCCGACAAGCTGGGAGTTAAGCATGAATCTCCGCAGGCGATTCTGGTCAAAAAAGGAATCCCTGTATGGCATACTTCCCATTCGGATATTACTTCGTCCACACTCACGAATGCTCTAAGTGAGTCCTAAAGCCTATTTTAATTGATTAATGCAAAAATTTGTCGTAATATAAATCTTAATGAAAATGGTATGAAAATTTACTGGTAATGGAGAGAAGTACTGTGACGGTAACCATTTATGATGTGGCACGTGAAGCTGGTGTGTCCATGGCAACGGTATCGCGGGTGGTAAATAACAACCCGAATGTTAAGCCACAAACGCGCAAAAAAGTATATGAAGCCATCGAGCGGTTGGGATATCGTCCGAATGCGGTAGCCAGAGGTTTGGCGAGCAAGAAGACAACCACGGTCGGGGTCGTTATTCCGGACATTTCAAACTCGACTTTCGCAGAGATTGCCCGCGGGATCGAGGATATTGCGAATATGTATCACTACAACATTATTTTGTGTAATGCGGACAAGAAAAAGGAAAAAGAAATCCGTGTCATCAACACGCTGCTGGAGAAACAGGTAGATGGCCTGCTCTTCATGGGTGGAACAGTAACGGATGAACATATTCAGGCGTTTCAGTCTGCGGCTGTACCAATCGTGCTCTGTGCAACGAGTGACGAGAAGGGAACATATCCTTCCGTGGATATCGACCACGAAGCTGCAGCTTTTGATGCGGTGAACACATTGATTCGTCATGGGCATAAGGAAATTGCGATGATCAGTGGTACACTGCAGGATCCTGCGAACGGGTTTGCCCGTTTCCAAGGGTACAAAAAAGCACTTGAAGCGGCGGGAATGGAATATCAGGAGGATCTGGTACGGATCGGTAACTATCGTTACGAGTCCGGTGTGGAAGCAATGAAATATTTCCTCGGACTGAAGAAGAGACCAACCGCCATCTTTGCTGCAACGGACGAAATGGCCATTGGTGCCATTCACTCCATTCAGGATGAAGGCTTGAAGGTACCAGACGACTTCTCCATCATTAGTGTGGATAACATTCGTATGGCTTCCATGGTTCGTCCTCAATTGACAACGGTGGCACAGCCGATGTATGACCTTGGCGCAGTAGCGATGCGTTTGCTCACCAAGTTGATGAAGAAGGAAAATGTGGAGAACCCACGGGTTATTTTGCCGCATGAAACGATTCTTCGTCTGTCAGTAAGCCACGCTGGCTAAGCCAAAGCAATTCGGAAAGGGAGAAGGAATTCTCTCTACATAATGGATATACGGAAGCTCCGGAGACGGAGCTTTTGTGCTTCATGAGGATGAATCAGGCGAACCGGACAGGTCCGGAAGTGAATAGGGGGTAGCAAGATTGAAGGAAACGATTGGGATCATTGGAGCTATGGATGAAGAAGTAGAACTTCTGCTGGCTGGCATGAAGCAGCTGGAGACGGTGAAGCAAACCGGCATTACATATGTGGCGGGTGAATGGCTGGGCAAGCAGATCGTGGTGTGTAAATCGGGTGTCGGCAAAGTGAACGCGGCGGTGACCACGCAAATTTTGATCGATCGTTTCCAAGTGGACCGGATTATATTTACGGGTGTTGCGGGCGCAGTCAACCCGGAACTGAACATTGGAGATATCGTAATCTCTTCCGTATGCGTTCAGCACGACATGGACGTTACTCCGCTCGGCTTCGAACGGGGAGTGATCCCGTATCAGGAAACCTCCGCATTCCCCGCGGAACCTGCTCTGATTGCATTAGCAGAGGAAGCGTGCAAGGCACAGGGAGCCAAGTATCTGATTGGTAAGGTATTGTCCGGAGATCAGTTTATTGCGAGCAAGGAGACCGTGAACATGCTGTATACCGAAATGAATGGAGCATGTGCGGAGATGGAGGGAGCTGCCGTCGCTCAGGTTAGCTTCATGAATCGGGTTCCTTTTGTTGTGCTGCGCGGCATGTCCGATAAAGCGGATGGGTCGGCTCATGTGAACTTTGCTGAATTTACCGTGCAATCCTCTCAGCGTTCTCATCGGATTGTCGAGCACATGCTTGAAAATATGTAATGTGGAGTCTCTTTCAGAAGCTGCCATATAGAATTATGAGTCTATAAACGAAAACCGCCTTTCGTGGGCAGTCCCAGTTTGCCATCTGGAGCTGCCGAGAGAGGCGGTTTTTTTCAGATACACGTATATCTCAATAAAGGTATTAATACATGAAGCGATGACGAAACCGTACACGGTCGAATTGTTCCTCGGAGGACATGGGTACTTCACTGCCGATGCGCACCATGAGACAGTTGGCCGGATGAGAGCAAATCTCGGGATCGTCCGTGGCGTACCACGTCATGTCCACAGTCTGCATCAGTCGCTCCATCATTTTGCGATAATCCCAGACGGAAAGGCCGCTGCCCTTCAGATCCCAATGCCAGTAATATTCCGTGGTGAACACAATATATCTTTCCATCTGTCCATTTTCAAATGCGGTGAGCAGCATCTCGCGTCCGACCCCGAGTGAACGGTATTCGTCAGCCACTTCGATAGCTCCGAGCTCAATGAGATCCATCATGTTCCCTTCAGACCAGCGTTCACAATCATCCGCATAGTGAAATGTAACATATCCGATAATCGTCTCATTTTCACGTGCAATGATGATTCTTCCTTCAGGCAATGCCGCGATTTCGGCCAGCGCTTCCTGCTGCTCAGAAGGACGACGAAAGGCATCCAGATCGGGATGGAACGCAAGTTTGGTGATTGCCTCGGGAGGCACAGGGCCTTCTACCGTGACTCGGTGGCCGGACTTGAAGATGGAACGCATATGATACGCCTTGATATGCTCCATGGTTCATGCTCCTCTCTCCCCCTACTTATAGCAAAAAATCAAAAAATTGAAAACCCATAGACGATGATTGTGTAGATTTGCTATAATTGCGTAGACAAAAAACGTTCACAATTCAAGCAGATTTGAGTTCATTGGTTTGGCCAGACAGGTACATGATGAGAATTTCTCTCTATTAATGTAAGCGCTAACTGGAAGTTCAGTCAACACAAAGGCAATGAGAAGTAACCCATTATGGGAAATCGAAATGTCGAGTTGAAGGAGGCTGGCAAGCATGAGTCAAGCACATGGTGAGATGCTGCAAACGGTTGTGTCTGAATCTAACCTGGGCGATTACACAGAGGCCCGAAGCCGGTTTGATTGGGAATCGGTGGAGAGGCACTTTACGTGGCACGCCAGCGGAAAAGTCAACATGGCGCATGAAGCGATTGATCGTCATGTACTGGAAGGAAGAGGCGGGAGAACGGCACTGTTATACAGTGATGCCTCGCGTGAAGAAGCGTATACTTTTGCGGATTTGAGCGAGCAATCAAACCGTTTTGGGAATGTCCTGCGCAAATATGGCATTGTCCGGGGAGACCGGGTGTTTATTTTTATGCCAAGAAGTCCTGAGTTGTATTTCAGCCTGCTTGGTGTGTTAAAAGCAGGAGCTATAGCCGGACCCCTGTTTGAGGCGTTTATGGAGACGGCAGTCAAAGACCGGCTGGAAGACAGCGGGGCCGTAGCTCTCGTCACGACGCCAGAACTGCTGGGACGCATTAAACGTGCGGAACTGCCGGAACTGAAGCATATCTTTGTTGTGGGTGGAGGTGCCCAGACTGAAGAGGGTCTAATCGACTTTGACGCAGAGATGTCTGCAGCCTCGGATGATATGGAAGTGGAGTGGCTGAATCGTGAGGATGGGTTGCTTATTCACTATACATCGGGCTCTACGGGCAAGCCTAAGGGGGTCTATCACGTCCAAAATGCCATGATTCAGCATTACTATACAGGCAAGGTAGTTCTTGATTTACGGGAAAATGACGTGTACTGGTGTACGGCTGATCCTGGATGGGTAACAGGTACCTCTTACGGAATTTTTGCACCATGGCTGAATGGAGTGACCAATGTCATTCGTGGTGGCCGGTTCAGCCCGCAAGATTGGTACAGCACCATTGAGAAAAATAAAGTCAGCGTCTGGTACAGTGCTCCGACCGCGTTCCGTATGCTGATGGGTGCAGGGGACGAGACTATTGCACAACATGATCTCAGCAGCTTGCGGCATGTAATGTCGGTTGGAGAACCGCTCAATCCGGAAGTGGTGCGTTGGGGATGGAAAGCCTATGGTCAGCGGATTCATGATACCTGGTGGATGACAGAGACCGGAGCACAGCTGATTTGTAACTATCCGGAGATGCCGATTAAGCCTGGTTCAATGGGGCGGCCGCTGCCTGGAATTGAAGCAGCCATTATCGATGACCGGGGACAGGAACTCCCTCCATACAGCATGGGGAACCTCGCTATACGTACACCTTGGCCATCCATGATGGCGAAGATTTGGAACAATCCGGCAAAATACGATGAGTATTTCAGGCTGTCTGGCTGGTATGTATCCGGGGATTCGGCGTATATGGACGAAGAAGGGTATTTCTGGTTCCAGGGCCGGATCGATGATGTAATCAATTCTTCCGGAGAACGTATTGGTCCATTTGAAGTGGAGAGCAAGCTCGTAGAGCATCCTGCCGTAGCAGAGGCCGGTGTTATCGGTAAGCCGGATGTGACGCGCGGGGAGATTATCAAGGCGTTTGTAGCGCTGCGTGAGGGCTATGAAGCGACTCCTGAGTTGAAGGAAGAAATCTATCGATTTGTAAAAGAAGGCTTGTCTGCTCATGCAGCTCCGCGAGAGATCGAGTTTAAGGATAAACTTCCCAAGACTCGTTCCGGTAAAATCATGCGACGTGTGCTGAAGGCTTGGGAGCTCGATTTGCCGACAGGTGATCTGTCCACCATTGAAGATTAATAACCGATGAAGATTAATTACTGAATACGCGGTGCCTGTATTTTTAAGAACTAGCCTGATTTGCGTAAGATGCAGATCAGGCTTTTTATTATATGAAGAAAAGCCCCCATCCTCTAATGAGAGGGTGGGGGCTTAAAAAAACGTGCGTTACGGCAATCTTACGGTTGATATGGGACAGCAACAGAGGGCTCGGATTCTCCTACACTGTTGATGGCAGATACTTTGAACCATCCGCTTGTAGAGGCTGGTACACCGTAATCCATTGAGGTACCCGAAGTTGTTCCAATCTTGGTGTAAGGGGCAGAGCCCGTTTCACTGTAATAGACGGCATAGCTCTGTACACCATCGCTCTCCGGATTGGAGGCCCATTGAACGCGCAATCCTTGGGTGAGAGCTGCTACGCTAACCTGTCCAGGGGTACCTGGAACGGTGGTTGTAGCGTTATTGTTTTCATTTTCTTCCGGCTCAACGATGGTTCCAGGAACATTGATCGGTTCTTTTACTTCCTCATCTGGGAGTGGATCTGAGACTCCTGCACTGCTAACCACAGCACTAGGAGCAGACTCTTTGCCGGCTACATCGACAGCAGTGACATAGAAAGTGAAATTCCCGCCCTGTGCGTATGCTGTAAATGATCTCGATTCACCTGTCAGGACAACTTGGCCCTGATTCTGGAAGCCGGCACCATTTACGGAGCGATACAACCGATATCCGACAACGTCATTTTCAGGCGTTGCGTTAAATGTAATTACAGCTTTGCCATTAGCAACGGATATCCTCACATTCCCTGGTGCATCTGGTGCCTTGCCATTGTCCGATCTCGGGTCGACTTGTGTTGGCATGTCTGCATCCGCATCTTCTGGCAGGTAATAGGCAAGGGATTCGTGACGGCTCATCCGTGAAAATGCATTTTGCAATTCCTTGATCAGATCGGAGATCGGTTTCTTCCGTTTAATAACCGTCTTCTCCTTCAGCATGTCGCCAGGTGTTTCATCACGAGGGATGTAGTTTACACCATTGTAGGTAATGTATTTTGCTTTGGCGACACCATCATCACTATCTTTGGGAATAAATTTGCTGTTGAAAATATCGGTTACAAATTTGTCAGTCAGTGATGTTGGCAGTTTGCCGCTATAAGCAGATACCGTACGTGTTTCAATGCCCGATGGTTTCTTGAATGAATCCGTCACGAACAGTTCCTTGTCGGTTGCAACGACTTCATTCATAATCTGAGACCAGAGCTGCTGGGCACGTTTACGCTGAGATTTGGTTTCAAGGGTGTTAACAGGCTGTTTGTATCCAACCCACACACCAAGCGTAACATCAGGCGTATAGCCTTCAAACCAGACATCCGCATAGTTTTGCGTTGAACCCGTTTTTCCTACGATAGGTGCACTTTTCGTATACTTATACGTTTCACGAACCTTATCCGCAGTACCTTCGGTAATTACGGTTCTTAGCATGTCTGTCATCAGGTACGCCGTCTGTTCGGAGAATGCCTGGACAGGTTCGGATTCATGTTTATAAACGATATTTCCTTTGGAGTCTACAATTTTGCTAATCATGTATGAGTCGTTATATACCCCATTGTTCGCAATAGCTCCGTAAGCATTCGTGAGTTCTTCAACGGTTACACCGTACTGGAGTCCCCCGAGAACACCCGTCTGAGCCTGATAATCTTGCTGCTGAATAGTCGTTATGCCAAGCTTCTTGGAGAATGCCCAGGCTTTTTCGATCCCGACGTCTTCATTGAAGAGTTTGAGTGCAGGAACGTTCAGGGAATAGTTCAGCGCTCTACGAGCGGTTACAAGTCCCTGATAACGATTGTTCGCATTCTTCGGAATATGGAACCCGTTAGGGCCATCCTTAAGAATAATCGGTGAATCATCAATGATGGACGCTGGTTGTACCAGTCCTTCTTCCAGAGCAGGCAGATAGGCGGCAATAGGTTTCATCGTTGAACCAGGCTGACGGATCATCTGGGTCGCATAGTTCATCTGTTCATCCTGGAAACTGCGGCCTTCGATCATGCCTAGAATAGCCCCGGTTTTGTGATCAATCATGATAGCTGCAGTCTGTTCTTTTCCCTTTTTGGGATCGTCCGCAGCAAAATTGCTGTCATTCTCGGCAATGGTACGCATGGTTTTGTACACACTTTTGTTAATCGTTGTGTATATGCGATAGCCACCTGTACGCAATTGCTGCTGAGCTTCTTCGAGCAGAGCACTGCTTTCCTTTTGGGACCCATCCTCGGTAGAATCTGAACCCTCGGAAGTTCCTTCAGCTGCTGTGTCAGAATTCATTTGTTTCATCAAAATTTGTGCAGCCTGGCGTTCGGTTTCCATCATAAGATATGGATAAGTGTTGTAAGCCTTGACGGTCTTCGGTGCCAGTGAACTCTTAATATCAAAAGCAAGAGCTTCGTCATACTCGGTTTGATTGATTTTGCCAAGTTCAAGCATACGGCGTAATACCAGATGCTGGCGGTTGATTGCACGCTCAAAATTATCCTCTACAAAATCGCCTTTTCCGTTAAAGGCTGAGTAAGAGGAGGGGAGCTGAGGCAATCCGGCAAGATAGGCTGCCTGAGCCGTGTTTATTTTCTCCAGATCATTAATGTTGAACAGTCCTTTGGCGGCTGCCTTGATCCCATACACATTATATCCACTGGAGCCGTTACCAAAAGGAACTTTATTCAGATACGCGGTCATGATCTCGTTCTTGGTCAGGAATCGTTCAAGTCGCAAGGACAGCAGTATCTCCTTGACTTTGCGGTCTTCGGTACGATCCAGATTCAAGAACACACGCCGTGCCAATTGCTGAGTCAGCGTACTTCCGCCCGTTTGCACAGACTCTTTCAGCACCTTCTGCTTCACGGCTCGGAGCGTTCCGCTCATATCTACACCTTTATGTTCGTAAAAATGATTGTCTTCAATCGATATGACAGCATCAATAACTTTCTGTGGTATCTGGTCAAAGGTGACCGGACGCCTGTCTTCTTCCGTACGTAATTGACCGATCGGGCTACCGTCGGCAAAGTAAGCAAAGCCTGTGATGGAGTTTTCGCTGACTTTTTGTTCAATCAGGGCCCTGGAGCGGACGGGCTCGTCTTTTACAATGGAACTGACGTATCCCATCAGAGCACCGCCTACAAATAGTGCCCCCATAAAACCCAGGACAACCACCCATTTGACGACACTACCCAGTCTGCGGGCGAAGCTGCGCTTGCGGGCAGGCTGTTCATCGGGCTTTTTCTTATTAACATCAACCATTCAGTGTCTTCCTCCTTTTAACAGCACTTATTATAGCATAAAAAGGCGGGTTTGCATGCCTGAGAAATACAAGCAATGGTCGAAAATTGCCATTATTTTATGGAATATGAAATTTTTCATGCCTACTAAATCCTGTATGCAAAAATTTGCAGACAACAAAAAAGCGATCCGAGAAAATCTCGAATCGCTTTTTGTGTGATGCTTTACTGAAATTCCAACGATTAACGGTTGTAGAACTCGACGATTTGTTTTTCGTCGATATCTTGGGACAACTCGGAACGCTCAGGCAGACGGATGTATTTACCTTCTACAGCAGCGTCGTTGAATTCAAGGTATGCTGGAAGATGCGAACGGTTTTCCAAAGCTTCCTTAACGGAAGAAAGACCGCGGCTTCTTTCACGCAGGCCGATTACATCGCCAGTGCTTACTTGGTAAGAAGCGATATCGACTTTTTTACCGTTTACTGTTACGTGACCGTGGGATACCAACTGACGTGCTCCTGCACGGGAGTTAGCAAATCCAAGACGGTAAACGAGGTTGTCAAGGCGGCACTCAAGCAAGAACATGAAGTTTTCACCCGCGATACCTTGCATTTTTTGCGCTCTAGCAAACAGAGTGCGGAATTGTTTTTCGCCCAAACCGTACATGTGGCGAAGTTTTTGTTTTTCTTGCAACTGCATACCGTAGTTGCTCATTTTTCTGCGTTGGTTAGCTCCGTGCTGACCTGGAGGGAAAGGACGTTTCAATTCTTTGCCTGTTCCGCTCAGGGAAATGCCGAGGCGACGGCTCAATTTAAATTTAGGACCAGTGTAACGTGCCATGTTTATAGTAGCTCCTTTTTAGTTAAAGTTCATATAGGGCTCTGTTTGCGCTCCAATTTGTTGATGCGGGCAAGGCCACACATACGTCAATCAGGAAAGTTCAGCCGCTGTCCTGAAAGCAACAAAAAGAATGAGGGTGACACAACCGGTAATGCCCAAATTTAAAGACCCATTAGTAGTCTTCATCAACAATTTATATTACAGTTTAAAAGAGACAAAGTCAAGAGTAGGAGAAAGGCAAAAAAACGTCTAAATTTGTCGATAGGTCATTAGGCCCAAAAAAATGGGACGATTTTCTGAAATATGGATGCAAAAAAGCAATAAAGAGAGTAAAATAGAATGTATCTTAACTTTAAATGATCATGTACATTAAGGTTATCGTAAGGTTTTTGCAGGTTTGCGATAACGTCTGCAGATTAATGCATCCCTTTAGAGGTTGCAAAAACGGTGCAAAGGAGCGCCTGACATGTTAGAACATCTAGGAAGTTTACCAGCCAGCATGCATTCGCCAAGTTCGGGCGATTCCGCATCTTCTGCAGCTCAGCGTAATGAGCATGCGTTCTGGATGCAGCAAATGGATATCACACCTTTTGATTTCTCATATTTGAAAAACTTGCTGCAGCAAGCCTATACGGATTGGCTGACTCAGCATGATTCGAACTGGAGCGCATCATCTGCGATTTACAGCGTGTGGAATACAGAAGGTACTTGTGTAGCAACGACCGCCGATGAGTCTATGGACAGGCCTGAATCAGTTCAGACGGTAATGATGTGCCTTGAAACCGGACGGGCGGAATCATTGCGGGGTTCAGATGAATACGGGGATTTCCTATACATTGCCGAGCCTCTGTTTTCCAGAATCAACAAGGATATGTTCGCCGTGTTTACAGCTTTCATTTACGAGCCTCATCGTTATGAAACATCAGAAGAGATTGTTCGATCTGAGGCAGCGCATTATCGTACTTGCTTTTACCGAAGATTTGAATACATATTTATGGCAGATCTGCTAAAAGCTCATGAGCAAACGGCGCGTGAAGAGCACCGGAGGTCCATTCTTTTTCAGATCGTGCAGCGGATGCATGACAAAATGGACGTGGATGCCATATTGGACGAGGTATTTGACAGTATTGATTATTTGTATCCGACCACACACATGAATCTGTACATGTCCCAAGATCGCAACAGTTCCAATCCGAGAATCAGACCTTTGCTTGTCCATGAACATGGGGAAGATATTTGTCTCCGTTCATTTAAAGATGGACAAACGATAGTCATTCGCTCCGATCAGGGGGAGAATCGTATTGTGGAGGTCGGACTTCCGCTGAAAGGGAAGCAGGGTATCTATGGTGTGTTTCATATCGAGATGAATGACGAGCTCATGGAAGAGCCGGACTTGCAGCTTATCACCATGATGGCTGATATGGCAGGAACTGCTTTTGAGAATGCCAAATTGCATGAGCAATCGAACATGTTGATTCAGGAACTTCGTCTAATCAATGATTTGACACAACGTCTAAATAGAAGTCTGCAGTTGAAAGAGATTTATAAAATGGCCGAGTTGGAGTTAAAGGATATTTTTCAAGCTGAATCCTGTTGTATTCTTCAATTGAATGACACCACGAATCGTTTCGAAGTGATGTCATCCAATATTGGGGAAATGCGTCATAAATCCTTTTCGCTGGATTACGGTATCGCTGGTCTGCTGTATCAGACAGAAGAACCGCTCATTTTGTCCAATTATGCACAGTACACCAAAGTGTCTTCCGTGTTTATGGAGATTACCAGCTCCATGTCACTGATGGCTTCACCGATTCGAGTCAACGGTCAAGTGAAGGGAACCATTTTGCTGGGTCATCCCAAACAGCAGTATTTTTCATACGATAATTATCGTCTGCTGCAAATGCTGTCCATTCACGTAGGACTGGCTCTCTCCAATGCAACGCTGCATGCGGAGGTTCGCCGTTTGGCCAACCTTGATATGTTAACTGGACTGTACGTCAGACATTATCTCGATAGTGTCATTCACGAAAAGCAGGCCCATGAATTCTGTGGTTCATTAATTGTGGTTGATATTGATCAGTTCAAACAGGTGAACGACACATTTGGCCATCAAACCGGGGACCAGGTGTTGAAGCAGGTTAGTGATATTGTTAAATCCTCCGTTCGTTCCGATGATATCTGTGCCCGGTGGGGTGGCGAAGAGCTTGCCATTTACGTGCCGCAGCTGGGGATCCGCCAGGCACTCGAGTATGCAGAGGTCATACGCTCCCGAGTGGCGGAAGAGACTAGGCCACCCGTGACCGTATCCAGTGGTATAGCCGAGTGGAACTGGATGGATGACAAGGTCAGTGTAGAATCATTATTCTACCGGGCAGACATGGCGCTCTACGAGGCGAAACATAACGGACGCAACCGGATCGTGCTGGAAGAACAGGAAGTTACACGCTAAGAGAGAACAATTCCATGGATTGGAGTCGTTCTCTCTTTTTTCTTTTGCAGCAAAGTTTGCGTTGATGTGAAGTATAAGGGTATACAGGAGGGGCAGGCTATGGAGAACCTTGGACGGAAGGATGGATTTTAGATGATTACAAGGCAGGGTATGCGTACATTAATGCTGCTTTTGAGTGTTGTTATCCTTTCTGCACCGGGCTGTGGGCTGATACATCGTGAACGCACTCCAGAAGAGGTGTTTTCCATGGCCTTATCCGGAATTGCAGGTAAGGAGAAGCTGGATTTTGTAGGGGAAGCAGGGTTAAGACGAGAGAGCAGCGGACTTTTTGAAAATCAGTTCAAATTTGAAGGAAAGCTGGAAAATCATGATCAGCTAACGCTGCAGACACGACTCCCAGGAGCAGTCACTGCAGCAGGGTCGAGTAAGGTAAACGGTATGCATGCCGCTTCTGCAAATCTGATTACCCAACCAAGCGGATTCAGCGCCTCTTTTCAACGAAAAAAGGGACAATGGGAGGCATTGACCGCAGAGCAAGAACCACTCCGTGGATCGCTGTCCCGTTTCAACCCCATCGCCCAACTGGAGAATATTGACCGGATGAACAAAACGATAAAATCCGAATACGGTTCTGGTCGAAGAACAAGGATCCTGCGGATTGAACTGGCACCTGAAGATGCCAAAGCCTGGGCCACAACCCAGTTGAACGACGAGATGAACGCGATTAAGGCAGAATATATGCACAAGGCGAGTAATATCAAAGGGGCGAGCAAGGCGAAGCTTGAGAAGGAATTGAGCCAGGTTTGGCTGCAGGGTGAAGCCAGTATGGAGCAAATGATGAAACAGGCTAAAGTACAAACGGTATATCATCTGACTGTGGATCGGAAGACCAGTTTGCCGCTGCGGCTCTCTTCGGAAAGCCAGGTGACGTACCAAGATGCAAGCAACAAAAGCACCAAAGAAGCTCTGGTCATGGATGTTAATTTTAAAACATATGATTAGACGTGGGGTCTGCCTGCTGACGGGATTGCAGTAGCGTGCTACAATAGTATCGTAATTTACCGTTGTTCAATTTTTGAATGGCAGATGACAGGAGGATTTACGAGATGAAGGACCCACGAATTCAGAAACTTGCAGCTAACCTGGTTGGCTACTCTGTAGATGTACAGCCTGGCGAGAACGTGCTGGTTGAGATGATTGGATCGGAACGTGATCTGATCAACGCTATTATTGAAGAAGTAGGCAAAAAAGGCGGCAATGTTTTTGTGCAGCTGACCGACAAGACGGTACAACGTGCGATGTTGAAAAATGCTACAGAAGAGATGATGAAAACCTGGGCAGAGATTGACCTGAACCGCATGAAACAAATGGATTGTTACATTGGTATCCGCGCAGGCGAAAATGTGAACGACCTGTCCGACGTGCCGGAAGAAAAAATGAAAATGTATAACTCCCTGTATTCCCATCCGGTACATAGCGAGCAGCGAGTTAAACATACGAAATGGGTTGTGCTTCGTTACCCGAATGCCAGCATGGCGCAGCTTGCGAATACCAGCACGGAAGCATTCGAAGATTTCTATTTCGATGTGTGCAACCTGGATTATGCCAAAATGGACAAAGCACAGGATTCCCTGGCTAACCTGATGAACCGTACGGACAAAGTTCGTATTACAGGACCAGGAACAGATCTAAGCTTCTCCATTAAAGATATCGGTGCAGTGAAATGCTCTGGTCAAAAAAATATTCCTGATGGCGAAGTTTACAGTGCGCCTGTGCGTGATTCTGTAAACGGAACAATCAGTTATAATGCAGCAACCCTGTACAACGGGGTAACATTTGAAAACATCAAGTTCACCTTCAAGGATGGCAAGATCGTTGAAGCGACAAGTAACGATACTGAACGTTTGAATGAGATTCTGAATTCCGATGACGGTGCACGTCATATTGGTGAGTTCGCAATTGGCTTCAACCCGCATATTCTGCATCCAATGAAGGATATTCTGTTTGACGAGAAAATTGCAGGCAGTCTGCACTTTACTCCTGGGCAGGCATATGAAGAAACGGACAACGGAAATCGTTCCTCCATTCACTGGGATCTTGTGCTTATCCAGCGCCCAGACTACGGCGGCGGCGAAATTTATTTTGACGATGTGCTGATTCGTAAAGACGGCATCTTTGTAATTCCAGAGCTGGAATGCCTGAATCCAGACCAATTGAAGTAACTGCGGGATTTTGCTGTTGCTAGGAAAGCGGATTCACGGTATCATGTAGTGGTAATTAATAGATGATACCAAATGTGAAAAGACGGAGGGATTCCTATGTCGAGTAATAACGCGGCTGTAGTGGAAATTGCTCAAACAGCAGGCAAGTTTACTTCTTCAATCGTGCTTCATTCGGAGAACAAGTATATTGATGTGAAAAGTATTCTCGGTTTGTTTACCACGCTGATCAGCACACACAGCTATGAACTTCATGTTCATGGACCAGATGCAGACGAAGCAAAAGCAGCCATGTCAGAAGTATTTGCCAAACATGGCCTGAATGTAAGCATCGCATCCGAGTAATCATTCCAGGAAGCATCTCCGCCTGTCTTGGCGGGGGTGCTTTTTCGTATACACCAAATGAACAGGTTCTTTGGGTCCGTTGCCGAGGAGTTAAAATACGTGATGTCCAAGCCTTCGTTTTGAGTGGTTATTTTGGTCAGGTTCTTGTATTAGCTCCTGATTTCGTCTAATATTAGAGGTAGAACGTCTTTACGCGATTTTTGGGACATAGGGGGGAAAAATGCATGACTTCATCTGATCTGCAGGACCAGCTGAACATGAAAGCGATCAGTCTTCTTCAAGAAGATGCAGATAAAATACAGAAGCTTATTGAAGTACAGATGGAGAATCTGGCTACCCGCTACTGCCCTCTCTATGAGGAAGTATTGGATACACAGATGTATGGGTTCTCCAAGGAAGTCGATTTTGCTGTTCGTGCAGGGCTTCTTCCTGAAGGTGCTGGTAAGCAGCTGGTAAGCGCGCTTGAGCGGAATCTGGCAATTCTATATGAAGCTTTGAACAAAAAGAATGAGCAATAGCCTGCAATCGTGTGGGTCAGAATAGAAGGCATGCAGGAGTTTTGCATGCTTTTTTTGTATGTTTTAACGTGGTGAAAATATTGAGTGCGCAGCGTAAGCGACCATAAACAAAAGCAGTCTGGAAACGGGTTTCCGGACTGCTTTTGTTATTCGTTATATATGTCTGAATTGATGTTGCTTCTAACGTTACACCAGGAAGAAGGATACACCCAGAATGATGTACACAACCAGCAGGAGCAACCCCTCATACCAGTTCGTTGAACCATCCTGGGTAATCGACTTGGCGATAAATACGGATACTCCAATGGCAAGAAGCTCAATCGTTGTGAAGACGATATCCATGGTTCTGCCTGTAAAGTAACTCACAAAAATCAGCACAGGTGCAACAAAAAGTGCGATTTGCAAGCTGCTTCCGACCGCAATCTCTACAGCGGCACCGATCTTGTTTTTCATGGCAAGCATAATGGCTGCACTGTGTTCGGCCGCATTACCGATAATCGCAACCAAAAATGCACCAACGAACAGTTCGCTCAGACCAAACTCTTCGGTAAATACCTCGAGAGTACCCACGAGCCATTCACTGACAAAGGCTACCATAACTGTGGCGATAACCAGGTATAGAATCGATTTTTTCTTGGACCACGCCGGCGCATGTTCATGCGGTAATTCTTCGTCTTCATCGACAGTGACATCTGCGAGATAGTTCTTGTGTGTTATCATCGAGAATAAGAGCCAAGCGATATAGGCAATAATCAACAGCCCTGCGACAATCAGGCTAAGCGTATCTGTGTCCTTTTGAGTAATCGAATGGGTGTTGAGAAAAACAGCTGGAATGAACAGGGCAATGATCGCCACAATCATCAGGGAGCCGTTTAGTCCCGCAAGGGAGACGTTGTAATTTTGAATTTTGAACTTGAGTCCTCCGGCAAAGATGCTAAGCCCCAGCACCAGCAGCAGGTTTCCGATAATGGAACCGGTGAGGCTGGCTTTTACCATGTCAAATAGTCCTTCTTTGACCAGAAAAATGGCGATGATCAATTCGGCAGCGTTACCGAACGTTGCATTCAAGAATCCGCCAAGTCGCTGTCCCGCATAATGCGCAACATTTTCGGTGGCTTTCCCTAAAAAACCGGCCACAAAAATAACCGAAATGGCTGAAATCACAAACTGCAGGATCGGATTCCAATGCAGATAGTGGGCGATGGCGCTGAGGGCAAAGAAGACAATCAGCAAAATGGATGAAATCCGGTTTCTCACAACAAACACCTCGGTTAAAATTATTTTGTTTTAAATGACAATGAAAGCCTTATGAGATTATTTTCATATTTCAATATAACCAAATGGTGGGAGGTTGTAAACGCATGTTTTCGAGTTTAATTTGCTTTTTGGGGTGGAAAGGATTTAAAATACGAGTAACGAAGTGAAGGAGGATGTGGCATGGCAGAACAACTTCAACTAGAAGGCGGTAACATCCGGATTGCCGATGACGTGGTGGCGAAAATTGCCGGAATGGCTGCGATGGAGACACCCGGGATTGCCGCAATGTCTGGAGGATTGTCAGAGGGCTGGGCCAAACGTCTCAGCGGTAAAAACGTACAGAAAGGCGTAGGCGTTGAGGTCGGCCAACTGGAAGCAGCCATTGATCTGCGCATCATCGTCCTGTATGAGACACCGATTCATGAAGTATCCCGTATGCTTCAGCAGAATGTGAGAGAAGCGGTAGAGACCATGACCGGATTGCGCGTTGTCGAAGTGAACGTGAAGGTAGAAGGCGTATCCTTCAAAGGCGACGACCTGTAAGGTATTAACCTTCAATTTAACTGGAGCAGATGAACGTTGATGTTCTCTGAGCTCCAGTTAACCCAAAAAAGACTTCACATCCCGAGGATGCGAAGTCTTTTTTTATTCTGGTACACCTGTTAACGAATACGACGAATGGATTTGGAATCCCGTGAACGAAGAGCGGGAGAAGTACGTGTTTGCGTTTGTACCGTTACGGACTTGGTTCTCTCTTCCTTAATGACATCCTGGTTGTTCGTACGCGAAATACTGAGCAGAATACCCATGGCCACCATCATCACAAAGAGTGAGGTACCTCCATAACTGATAAACGGAAGGGTAACCCCCGTCACCGGTATGGTCTGGGTCACGCCTCCGATATTGATGAACGCCTGAATGGCGATCAATCCCATGATTCCGATACCCACAAGCGTTCCGAACGGATCAGGACAGCGCAACGAGACGATAATGCCTCGCCAGATAAAGTACAGATAAACCAAAAGGAATAGCGTACTCCCCAGGAAACCAAGCTCTTCCCCAATAACAGAGAAAATGAAGTCATTATACGCGTTTGGCAGATAATGAAGCTTCATCGTACCTTGTCCAATACCCGAACCGGTCATGCCGCCGTCACCGATGGCCACAAGGGAGCGAAAAAGGTTGAGACTACCACCACTAGTGTCCGATAACGGATCAAGGAATGCCTGAATACGCCCGATCTTGTAATTCTGCTCGGCAGAGGCCGCAGTAGTACTGTCCACAGCGTCTGAAGGAGACATGGAGGAGAAGAGGGCATTCGCACCGAGTGCGAGTGCCCCTCCCAGTACAACTAGCAGGATCGAACCCATAATATGCTTCATGCTTGCTCCGCCTGCATAGATGACGAGACCACAGGTGGATACCAGAATGAAGCAGGTACCGAAGTCCGGCTGCAGCATAATCAATCCTGCAATGAACCCGACAATGACTAGGACCGGAATATAACCTGTCTTGAGGTCCCTGAAGCGTTCGCCTTTTTTGGTGATCAGTGCAGAAAGGTATAGGATTATGGCAATTTTGGCGAACTCCGCAGGCTGAAGGCTAAAGCCAAAGATGCGGATCCAGCTTCGTGCACCGTTCAACATGGCGCCTGTAACTAGTACGAGCACCAGCAATACCGTGGTGAACAGGAAAAAAGGTGCATAAAGCTTCTTGTATTTATTAAAACGAATGTTCATGGCAAAGAACATACCAACTAAACCGATAACCGCCCACATAAGTTGTTTTTTCGTGAAGTATAGGGGATCATTGTTAAAGCTACTGTTTGCAATTGCAATGCTGGAACTGGAGCTGAATACCATCAGCAGTCCAAAGCCCACTAACAATAAAGTGAGGATTAGCAGTTGGAAATCCGGCGTGCCTCTCTTCGTTTTCGTTTGGGCCGATTGTTGTTTCATGGTTTGGCCCAGCCTATGCTTCCAGCAGTTCTTTGAGCTGCTGCAATTTTTGGGCTGCCAGCTTCACGACTGGCTGCGGAACGGTAGAGTCATAATCGAGACCGTGCGGAAAGGTTGCTTTGCCAAGATAAACAGCCTCGACAGAGAGCACGGTATCCGGTTTTTCAAGTTTGCCATCTACTACACGGGTGTTGATACGTACAAAGTATTCTGAGTTGGTGTTGTCATCTTCAATTTTGTAGTCATATGTAGCACGGTAATACTCCCATTGCCACCGGACAAATCCGACTTTCTCGGCGCTCTCATCCAGGTATGCCAAGTCGCTTTTCAAGCCATCCAAGCCTGTATTCTCAAAAATCATAAGCGTCTGATCCTCCTCATAGCTTCCGAGTATAATTCTCGTGCATTTCTCTAGTTCATGATAGTATGTTTCCCCTTCCCGTGCAAGCTTTCCCAAGGCGTTTCGTATCGGTTTTCTTCCAATTCTGCTACAATATACAGCAATAGGTTTGAAGAGGATGGTTCGGACTTGATGAAAGTTCCGTTCAAGATCGAAAGGATGGGGAGAAAATGACAAATAATATATGGTGGGACGATCTGCAAATCCATATGGTGGAATGGCGGCGTCATCTTCATCGCAATCCCGAGGTTTCCTTTCATGAGGAAAAGACATCTTCTTTTGTAGCGGATATGCTGGAGAGCTTTGGTGTTGAAGTGAAACGTCATGTAGGTGGTCAGGGTGTGATTGGTACGATTCGGGGGGACAAGCCCGGTCCAGTCGTCATGCTTCGGGCTGATATGGATGCACTGCCTATCCAGGATGAGAAGGACGTAGAGTATGCCTCACAGAAGGCAGGAGCAATGCATGCCTGCGGTCATGACGGTCATGTTTCCATTTTACTTGGAACGGCATTGTATTTCAGCAAGCACAAGGCTGATATCCAAGGTGAGATTCGCTTTTTGTTCCAGCCTGCGGAAGAACTGCTTCCTGGAGGGGCTGTGAAAGTCATTGCGGATGGTGCGCTTGAAGGCGTGGATGTCATCTATGGCATCCATCTGTGGACGCCTCTTCCGGTCGGAGTGGCAGCCAGCAAGGAAGGACCGCTGATGGCGGCTGCTGACGACTTTTACATTGAGATCAAAGGAAAGGGCGGACATGGTGGCATGCCGCAGTCGACCGTGGACAGTCTGGTTGCAGGCTCTGCACTTGTCATGCAGCTGCAGACGGTGGTCAGCCGCTCCGTGGATCCGCTGCGACCTGCGGTGCTGACGATTGGTACAATGCAGGCAGGATCTGCCCAGAATGTCATTGCCGAGTCCTGCAAAATGAGTGGAACAGTCCGAACGTTTGATGAAGAAACGAGAGCCGAAATGAAGGAACGTGTACATCGCATCGTTTCCCAAACAGGTGGTGCATATGGGGCACAGACGGAAGTGAACTACATCATGGGTTATCCGCCTGTAGTCAATGATAAGCAAGAAACGGACCGCTTTTTCCGCAAAGCCGTTCAGGTGTTCGGAGATGAACAAGTGCACACGTCTCCGATGCTGATGCCAGCAGAAGATTTCGCTTATTATTTGCAGCAGGTTCCAGGCTGCTTCATGTTTGTCGGGGCAGGGAATCCGGACAAAGACGCCATTTATCCGCATCATCATCCAAAGTTTGATTTTGATGAAGATGCCATGCAGCATGCGGTTAAGCTCTTTATTGCCATGGCTACCGATTATATGGGTGGCAACTAGAATGTTTTGGGTATAGTTGGGCATCCTACTCATAGAAGTAGGGTGCTCATTTTTTTGCAAATTTACCGGGTAGGTGTCGGCTGTAAAGGTTCATTTCTGGGTGTGCCGGAACTGAACTTTTTGTCATGAGCATCTATTTTGGAGCACAACGTAATCGGTACCGGATCGGAGGAGTACACATGGAGAAGACGGATGCCTGTATTGTTCAACGGGATTTTACGGTTTTGCTGGAAGTGGGTCATCCGGGATTCGAGCAGGCACGGACACGACTAAGCGTATTTGCCGAACTTGTAAAGACGCCGGAGGGATTCCATACCTATCGCATGACATCATTATCCCTGTGGAATGCTGCAGCACTCGGTTGGAGTGCGGAACAAGTCGTTAGCAGTCTCGAGTCCGTTTCTCGCTGGAATGTACCCGCAGCACTTGTGCAGGATATTCGGAGAATCGTAGAACAATACGGGAAATTGAAGCTGCATTGGGAACAGGATCACCAGCACCTGCGTCTGGTTGGAGACAGTGAACAACTGCTGGATGAATTAAGTGGTCTCAAAACCATTGCGGCCTTTCGGATGGAGCGTGTTGCCCGGGATGAGCTTGTCGTTCGCGGAGAACAGCGGGGCTTGCTCAAGCAAGAATTGACGCGTCTGGGCTACCCTGTACTAGACTATGCAGGCTATCGCCCAGGAACACGTCTTCCGTTTGGTTGGAAAAATGAAAAGAATACACATCATGAAACCGATATCGATCAGAAAGCCTTTGAACTGCGTTCTTATCAGAAAGAAGCTGTAGACGCATTTGAGGGAAGTGAGGGCATGGGAGGGAGCGGGCTGCTCGTGCTGCCTTGTGGAGCTGGAAAAACAGTCATTGGCATGGCTGTGCTTGAACGTCTTCAATGTGAATGCCTCATCCTGACCTCCAATACGACCTCTGTGCGGCAGTGGATTCAGGAATTACAGGATAAAACCACCCTTACTTCCGATCAAATCGGGGAGTATTCCGGTCAGAAAAAACAGGTTCGGCCTGTCACGGTGGCAACGTATCAGATTCTTACACATCGAAAATCCAAAGATTCCGATTTTACTCACATTAAATTGCTGAGTGAGCGGGAATGGGGACTCATCATTTATGATGAGGTGCATTTGTTACCTGCTCCTGTCTTCCGGGCAACTGCGGATATTCAAGCTACGCGAAGGCTGGGATTGACGGCAACCTTGGTGAGGGAAGATGGATGTGAACAGGATGTATTCTCCCTCATTGGTCCTAAACTCTATGATATGCCATGGAAAGACCTCGAGCGGCAAGGGTGGATTGCCAATGTGCAGTGTCAGGAGATACGTGTTCCTTTTTCAACAGATCTGAAAACGACCTATCTGGAGGCAGAAGGAAAACATCAGTTTCGTCTTGCAGCGGAAAATCCTGCTAAGCTACAAGTGATCAGACGATTACTACGTCAACATGATGGTTTGCCTGCACTTGTGATCGGTCAGTATCTGGACCAGCTCGAAACCATTGCCCGGGAAATTGACGCTCCGCTGATCTCGGGTACGATGTCACAGCACGAAAGGGTAAAGTGGTTCGAATCCTTTCGGCGGGGCGAAATTAAAACCATTGTCGTTTCCAAGGTGGCGAATTTTGCTGTCGATCTTCCTGACGCTGCTGTTGCACTTGAGATATCGGGAAGTTATGGCTCCAGGCAGGAAGAGGCTCAGCGACTGGGCAGGATTTTAAGGCCTAAGCCTGGTGACAATAGAGCATATTTCTATGCGCTGGTATCAGAGGATAGCAAGGAACAGGAGTTTGCATTGCGCCGTCAGATGTTTTTGGTCGAGCAGGGATATGAATACTCCATAATACATGAACATACTTAAGTCATCATTAATCGTTAGTGTGGGAAAAGGAAAGGCGGAAGCATTGTAATGCATGGACATGAAGCAGTGGATATCGATGAAATAATGGAACTGTCAGCAACAGAACATTCGGTACTTGGTGCTCTTTTTCACAAACATGCGTGTCAACCCTTTTCAGTAATGATGACCACCACTGAGTCTGCGGAAGAAGGATTGAGCGGGGCGGAAGCCAGGTTAGGTTTTATGCGCCTAAGACAAAAAGGGTGGATCGAAGCGGTTCGCAAAACTTGGGGAGAGAACCTATACTACATTCCGCTGCGTTATATCCCTGCATTAACCGTAGCCTACGCAAATAGAGTCGGAAAACATCCATTTTTAATACATGAACAGGATCAGAAGGAATCTAAAACCCAGATGGTCAATGGTGGTCAAATTCACGTTATTCGTGAAGCAAGGCCTGATATCGCTGCCGAAATCATTCATCTATTGGCCTGGATCGCAAGAGAAGGGCTTACATTGACGAATAAAGGTACGATTCACAAGAGAATGCTGCAGCGGTTGAGCGCTTTGACTCATTTATGCCCTGATGACTTTGCCGGATTGAATTTAAACTACGAACATCCGGATATCTACCCTGTTCATGTTGCTATTATGCTGGACATGCTGCTTGCTCTGGGGCTTCTCCATAAGGATCAGGAGAAAATAAGGGTACATGATGAGACTCTGGGTCACTGGTTAGAGCAGCCGTGGTCGTTCATGCATCGCGAGATATTCAAGGTGTGCATGGAGCGATATGGTGTAACCAGTCCTGCAGAACAACATTTTCGCTATCGCCTGGTCTTGCTCGGTAAAGGACAGGAGACCTGGTTCAATATTTCAGATCTGATTCCGCATTTCAAGGGCAGTGGAAGTGATACCGGGCTTCCTGAATATGTTCAGAGCTGGATAAACGCACTGGCTGGATGGGGGTACGGAGAGAGCGGTGAAAATGCATCGGGTGATTTGTTTTTTCGCTGGTTGGTTGAGCCTGAGAAGCTGTTGCCCTTGAAAGTACAGCAGGAACTGGACAGCGCTAAGAATGTTTTCTTTGTACAGCCTGATTTCGAAATTATGGTCCCGGCAGAGGTAGTTCCTCAGGTCCGCTGGAAAATAGAGAATTGTGCCGAGCTGCTGAGCTGTGATCGGATGAGCATCTATCGTGTGACCAAAGAACAAATTGTCCATGCAGCCCATCGCGGATTTACGTCTGACAAGGTGGTGGAATTTCTGCGCCGTTATGCTGCCACGGGAGTCCCTGAGCATGTGTATCACGCGATTCAACAGTGGGGGAATGAGTGGGAGCGATTGAACGCGCAGCACAGGGGAGATGAAGAGAAAATACAAAGTATACATCCGACTGATTTCATATGCAGCGAGGGGTCTGGGGAGGATAAGAGCACTGAGACTCACACGCATGAGCCAAGAGTTGGGCTTAGCGGTCTACGAGAAAGCTTTTATGTGCATGGCAGGGAAGGCCTGATTCAAAATGAACCAGATAGGGCATCTTCATATACACACGGAGAGCCGATAGCAGAGCAGTCGGTTGATTTACCCGCATTCGGCTCCATTCCCGACATGTGGCATAACGATTGGCGGCGATATCATATGTCCACGACACGTCAGATTACGGCAAAAGCGATAGAATGGCAGACCAAGCTGGGACTGAGAAACGAACAATCCGAGGTATACATTATTCCGGATCAAATTCAGGGACAGGACGATTGGACGCTGACAGGCTGGATTGTACCTGGGGCAGACGAGAGGGCAATAGAGCGGTGCACCATTTCTCCCATGGATTGGGACAAGATCAGATTAATCGTTCCGGAACAGATCTGAAGCAGGAAGAGCTTATGTTCCCCTATTTTCTATTTGCAGGAAAAACTCTTCTTAACTACCGGGGGATATGCTATGATAAAGTAGTCTACCTTACGTAGAACTTTATATATAGATAGGATGAATTTCATGAGCGTAGCGGAATTGAACACGGTCGATATGGCCCAAGTGTTGACGGGCGCATATGAACTGGGCGACATGATTAACCAATCTGCCGAAGTATCGGATTATTTATATTGGAAGCAGCAAGTTGAGAGCAATCCGGAGGTTCAAGCGGGAATACGCAAGCTGGAAGCCAAAAAGGAACTGTTTGAAGAAACACAGCGTTTTGGACACTTCCACCCGGATTATCATGCTGCAAAAGACCAGGTGAAGGCTCTGGAACAGGAGCTGGAACAAATTGAGGCAGTAGCTCGCTTTAAGCAGGCGGAGAGAGCACTCGATGAAATGCTGCACCAGATGTCTGAAACCATTGCTTATGCAGTCTCTACCACAATCAAGGTTCCGAGCAATGACCCGAACCCCAAAGGTGGCGGCTGTGGAAGTGGCGGCAAGTGCAGCTGCGGCTAACTGAATTCCGAATGAATTAAAATCCATATAGACCGGACCTTCTCCTCGAAGCGTCCGGTCTCCATTATAAGAAGGGCGGGGAAAATGATGTTTGCGGAAAGGACAGGATTTATTATTTGGGTTAGTGATCTAAAAGCAGCCCGCAATCTCGAAAAGTATGGTACCGTTCATTACATTTCCCGCCGTATGCATTATGTCGTCATGTATGTTAATGCAGAGCGGGCTGAAGATACGATGAAAAATGTGAAGCGGCTGTCCTATGTGCGCAAGATTGAAAGATCTTACCGTAACGAAATCAAGACAGAGTATGCCAGTAAAACGATGGACAAAACAAGTTTTTACGGGATTTGAAATATACAGTCTTCAACGTTAGTGATTTGGTGGAACTGAACATAAGCGCGGAATAATAAAACATATTTGATCAAGGTCGCCTTCATGGCGACCTTTTCTTTTGGGATCATACTTCGATCCACCTGCAAGAACGTGGTACATATGAACAGTAGGTAAATACCGACCATGAAGAAATCATAGAAGTACTAAGTGAAGGCAGGATTATGTTATCAAATTGTTAATTAAAATAACATTAAAAGAGTGAATTCACCGAAAATAAGTAAACGTGATGTAAAATAAATCGTGTACACACGAAATTTTCAATTGGTAATTTTCCACTTTTGCAATTGTAATCGCTTTCTTTTGGTCGAAAACAACACATTTATGAATTGTTAAACTAGAGGAGAAATGTTAAAAAACCTTGTTGTATCAATGTTTATTGGACCTGACAAAATGACATATTTACGAAAAAATACGTGATCCCCTATTGTTAAACTACAGCTGCGCCAACAAAACTAACATGCAACATGAATGCTCCAACGTTTTTCCTGCAGCGTATGACCCAAACATGAGAAGCGACAGAAGGAGGCGATCCTGTGTGCAGGAAGTAAAAACGGCCAATCGGCAGCAGACATTATACAAGCCGAACATCAGTAGAAAGCGATGGCAAAAGGTCTGGAGAAACTGGCAACTGTATTTGTTTATTGCACCCGCATTTCTGTATTTTCTCATCTTTCATTACGGACCCATGTACGGCATCCAGATTGCGTTCAAAAATTACAATCCGGTACGCGGAGTATTTGGGAGTCCTTGGGTAGGTTTTGATCATTTTGTAAGATTCTTTGAATCCTATTATTTCTGGGATTTGATGTGGAACACACTGGCGATCAGTTTGTATGAGCTGGCTGTTGGGTTTCCGATTCCGATTATTCTGGCTCTGGCGTTTAATGAACTGAAGCATAAACGTTTCAAAAAGCTGGTCCAAACCGTCACTTATGCACCTCATTTTATCTCAGTTGTCGTGATGGTTGGGATGGTGATTGCTTTCCTCTCTCCATCAACCGGAATCCTGATCCGTTTCGTGGAATGGATGGGAATAGATGCACCCTCATTTCTGACAAGCCCTGCATGGTTTAAGACGGTTTACGTTCTCTCCGGCGTATGGCAAAGTGCGGGCTGGGGAACGATCATTTACCTTGCTGCGTTGTCTGGAGTGGATCCTGGCCTGCATGAAGCAGCCATTATAGACGGGGCAAACCGACTGCAGCGTATCCGGCACATTAACATTCCCGTGCTGGTACCAACCATGACGATCCTGCTCATTCTGAACATGGGGAGTCTGCTGGGGGTAGGGTTTGAGAAGATCCTTCTGATGCAGAACCCACTGAACATGGAATCTTCCGATGTCATATCCACTTTCGTATACCGTTCAGGTCTTGAAAATGCCCAGTACAGCTTCTCTACCGCTGTCGGCTTGTTTAACTCTGTAATTAATGCGTTTTTGCTCGTTACCGTCAATCAAATCGTACGCAAGACGAGCGAGAACAGTCTGTGGTAAAGGAGGAGGCTGAATGTTAACCGGTATTCAGGAAACGAGACAAGACAAAATTTTTCTAACCTTGAATTATATCTACGTTACGATTGCTTTCCTTCTTGTGGCGTACCCGCTGGTATATATGATTAGCGCCTCCATCAGCAATCCGAAGGAAGTTGCTTCAGGTGCAATGTGGCTATTTCCGAAAGATATCACGTTTGAAGGTTATGAGCGTGTGCTTCAGGATCAACGAATCTGGTCAGGCTACGCAAATACGATTCTGTATACGGTTGTCGGTACTGCCGTGAACCTGGCGGTCACCATTCCTGCAGCCTATGCGCTCAGCAGAAGAGACCTGGTCGGCAGGGGGTTCTTTATGGGCATCTTTATGTTCACGATGTTCTTCGGCGGAGGGCTGGTACCGAGTTATCTGCTGATTAAGGAGCTCGGCATGATCAACAGCATGTGGGCACTGATTTTGCCTTCCGCAGCTTCGGTATGGAATATCATCGTCTCCCGCACCTTCTTCCAGGGAACGATCCCGAGCGAGCTTCAGGAGGCTGCACAGATGGACGGTTGTTCTAATTTTAAGCTGTTTTTCAAAATCGTACTGCCATTATCCATGCCGATCATAGCGGTTATGGCGCTCTTCTACGGAGTAGGTCACTGGAACAGTTATTTCTCAGCAATGATCTATTTGAATGATTCGGCCAAATATCCGCTTCAGCTCGTGTTAAGACAGATTCTTGTCCTGCAGGAAATGTCAGCTCAAGGCTCCGGCATGATGGACGGCTCATCGGCCTCGGCACTGAATAACAAAGCCGAAGTGGCGGCACTCGTCCGTTATGCAGTCATTATTGTATCGACACTTCCGGTCATTATCATCTATCCGTTTTTGCAGCGGTACTTCGTTCAGGGTGTCATGATCGGTTCCGTCAAGGGCTGATCTATACCAAATAAATCATCAAAAAGGGAGTTGTTGTCATGAAGAGAGCTCACAAGAAATCAACGGTTCTGTTAAGTCTGATCCTTGCTGCAAGCATGCTTGCGGCATGCGGAGCATCTCCTGATGGCGGTTCAACCGCTGAACCGGGTACACCGGAAGAGACAGGGGTGAAGCAAGAGGGCTTTCCTATTGTGGAGGAACCGATCACATTGACCATGATGTCCCAGGATGTAGGCGTGGCAGATTGGAATACCATGCCTGTTATTCAGGAAGCAGAGAAGCTTACCAACATCAAGTTTGAATTTCAGCTTACTCCGATTGACAGCTTTGCAACCAAGAAGAACCTTGTCTTTGCAAGTGGAGATTTGCCTGATGTACTGTACGGAGCCGATCTTACACCGGCAGAGCAGGTGACCTATGGCACCCAAGGCTCACTTATCCCGCTTGAACCTTACATTGATGGGGGATATGCTCCGAACATTAAAAAATTGTTCGATGAGAATCCGGATATTCGCAAATCGTTCACAACGCCCGAAGGACACATTTATGCCCTGCCATTTATCGACAGTGCCGCCGTCTGGTATCGCAGTCCCATGTGGTATAACGGCAGTATGCTGGAAGCGCTTGGTGTAAAAGAACTGCCAAAAACGACAGAGGAATTGTACACGCTGCTGAAGCGAGTGAAGACAGAAGATCCGAATGGCAACGGCAAGGCCGATGAAATTCCACTGACCTCCGTGAAGCTGGATGATCTGCGCATGTATTTTCTGGGCTTCTGGGGCATATATGACCCAGTCGTTTACGTAGATAAGCAAGATAAGGTGTTTTACAGCCCGATGCAGGAAGGATACAAGGGATATTTGGAATTTATGAATCGTTTGTGGAAGGAAGATTTGCTGGATCACGAAACCTTCTCGCAAACCCCTGAGCAGAAAAAAGCCAAAGGGGAAAACAATCAGATTGCTCTCTTTAACGACTATTACTCCTACTTTACTTTGGGTGGCGATCCGGATGCGGCAATGAAAAATCCGCTTATGACACCCGTGGCGAGCGATATTGCAGGAACGCCTGTTTACGGTATGCATCCAGGACTCTCTGCTAACGGAACATTTGCCATCACAAGTGTGAATGAGCATCCTGAAGCAACCATGCGCTGGATCGATTACTTGTATTCCATCGAGGGACAAACGCTCTTCAATCAAGGTCCTGAAGGCACGCTGTGGAAGTATACCAACAAAGATACGTATGAAAAAGAATGGCTGCCTGTTCCGGGAGGCGGTGATCGGGAAGAGTACAGAGGCACCATTACGCCAAACTTCGGCATGCTGACTCCGGGTCATAACTCACCGGAGCTGACGAATGGTCTGACGACCGAATTTGACGAGTGGATAGCGAAAGAGAACGAAGAGAAGCTGATACCGATCGGTAAAGCACCGTTTCCGAATGCGTATCTGACCAACGAACAGCAGGATGAAGCCTCCGCATTGTTATCTGATCTTGATACGTACGTGAAGCAGATGGAAGCGAAGTTTGTAACCGGGGAAGAGCCATTGTCCAACTGGGACGGCTATGTTGAACAGATGAAGAAAATGGGTGGAGACCGGATTCAGGAAATCTATCAGGAAGTGTATGATACGTGGAATTCCGCAGGCAAGTAATCAGATGTGAATCGCCGTTCGCAGCATTCTGAAATAACAGAAAAAAGCCAACATCGACGGCAATCCTGATTGTTCGTCTGTTGGCTTTCCTGTTATTAGCTGGCCGATTCAGTTCCTGCGTCACTACCCGTAGTGCGATGAAGCTTGCGATATTGTCCTGGTGTAAGCCCGGTCTCCTTCTTGAATTTACGGATGAAATTCGGTGTATCCAGATATCCGACTTCCTGAATGAGATCTTTCAGAGGGGTATCCGTTGTTTTTAGCTGATGAAAGACCCTGTCGAGTCGTTTTTGCCAAATGTACTGAAGGAAGTTGATTCCAGTCTTCTCCTTGAAGGAGCGGCTCACATGGGAAGGTGAAACTTCAAATTCATACGCAAGCGTATCCAAGCTAAGATTGTGATCTGTAAAATGGGCATCGATATATTCAATAATGCGGTCTATCAATGTCTGCTCTTCCTGCTGCGTATCCTTTTTCACCTCATTGCATAACTGGGAGGCAAGCAAGAGCAGAACGGATTCAAGCTCTTCCAGCGAGCTGCTAAACACCATGTTGGGAGCAATCTGCTGCAGCATTTGATGTTCTCCAAGTTCCGAAGCTGTCTTAAGGATCGTGTTCAGCAGATCGAAGCTGATGCAGCGCACAAGCAGTGCAGGCAGCATCGAAGACTGCAAACTGGTCACGGATGAGCGAATCATCTGGGAAGCGATATCGATATTTCCCTGTTTCAGACTTTGAACCAGCTTCAGCTGCATATGGTTCGGAATCCAGTAGGAATGGCTCGGTGTCTTGGACATTTCTTCAAATAAAGCGGATGATCCATACTCACCTGGTACGAGCAAATCAAAAGCAGAACAGGCTTCAACGTAAGATTGGGTCAGTTCGTGAAGCTGCGAATAGGCACTTCCGGCACCAATCAACGGAGTTATGGACAATGTTTCCAAAAGTAAGCCTCTTATCTGCTCCATAATCTGTTTTATACGTGTTATCAGATCGATTCCTTCAGCTGACTCAAAACTCATGATTAAACCGAATCGGTCCAGCTGGGGCAGCTCAACGCCATAACCGGTCGCCAGCAGATCAGGCAATTCAATCTGTGCAAGACTGCTTGCAATGCGGCGGCGGAGTTCCATATCGGCATGCTTGGAATCATTCCAGCCAATGACCATGACAAACAAATAATCCTTGTTCAGTTTCAGGTTGAACAGCTGCACCAGTTCAGAAGATAATGGATCTGGATTTCCAGACTTAATTAAGGTCGACAAGTACTGGTTCCGAGCATACGGTTCCTGTAAATCAATGCGGGAGCTGTAATTCTGCAAGGCAGAACGAATCCGTTCCAGTTCATTGGCATTTCCATTTCGAGACTCTCCATCAGGTTTCTTTTCCGGGAAGCGGGAAGCGGCAAATTCGACCAGGGTTGAGATAGGCTGATACTGCATTTTGGCGAGAACGAGAGCAATGGCGACTCCGACCAGCAGCACAATACCTATGATCATTATCATGAAACTGCGGACATCCAGTACACTGCTGAAGAACTGGGAGCTTGGCATTACAGTCATGTAGGTCCAGCCGTTGGTTTCCGATTGCACAGATACGATGGAATGATCTTTGTCGTCCAGCGTCCGCTCCTGGATTCCTGGAGTAATGGTTTTAAACAAGGCAGCCAATGCATCTGTACTTAGCGTATCTCCCTGATGGTTGGCCGTCAGTACCTGCCCCTCTGCATCGAGGACATAGGTCAGCCCTTGATAGTTTCCGAGTATGGAATCAATCAGGCTCGTAATCTGCGACTCCTTGATAAAAACCATGACCGTGGCGTGGGGGTTCAGACTGTTGGGAGTAATGGGAATAAGGTAAGCAAGCTTGCGGTCCTGTACTCCACCAGTTTTGGTTACCACATCGGCAGGTCTTACGGTAGGATGCTTCGTTTCGTTGAGATCGTTATACAGGGATTGTTTGTCCCATCTCTCGAAGCTGAGATTGTCGGCAAACACCTCAAAATCGGTCAGACCTTTGCTGGAATAAATACGTGTATCATCGTGGAAATAAAGATAGATTTCATCAATCATGGAACTGGTGGCTTTGTACTGATCCAAGGCTCGAATGGCTTCCGGGCTGGTTTGGGTATTGGTGACCCGATAGGAAGAGAGCCGATTATCGTAAGAAATGCGGGAAGCAATCTCGCTCAGCTCTTTCATTCGGCTGTCAATGGTTACGTTGGTTTGTGATAACTGGGCCAGACGCGAGCTTTCAATCTCAGTACGGAGGGTTTTAACTGCGTTTTCATAGAGAAATACGGTCATGAATACGAGAGGAATTAGCAGAATGAACAGGTAGGACCAAATGTATTTCAGGAACAGTTTGGATTTGAAATAGTCCATTCGCAAGTGAAATGCTGCCTCCTTTCCATATGGAGAAATGCCATTTCTTTTCTTATAAATGATATCAATAAAAAAACGGTTTGGACATAGCTTTTTCGCACGTATGCACACGGTTTCCAAATATCGCAGAGAAAAGGTGTAGATGATGATGCAGAAATGGTTTGAGGATGCGAAGCTGGGGATTTTTATTCACTATGGAATCTATGCCGTGGACGGTGTTGCGGAGTCGTGGTCTTTTTACAATGGACGCATGACTTATGACGACTATATGAAGCAAATGGAGGGATTCACGGCCTCCAAGTTCGATGCCGCGGCGTGGGCGGATCTGATCGAGAAATCGGGTGCCAAGTATGCTGTGCTGACAACCAAGCATCATGACGGAGTCGCTCTGTGGGATACACAGTACAGTGACTTGAACACGGTAAAGAAAACACGGGCTGCGCGTGACATTGTCAAAGAATATGCCGATGCGATCACGGCGAAGGGACTTCGGCTTGGACTCTACTACTCGTTGATCGACTGGTCCCACCCGGATTACCCAAGTGTATATGAAGGTGGCAAGGTGCCGGATGACCCCGGTTCTAGCAATCCGTTCTCCTATCCCTTGGATGGGGTTCAGGATGAAACCAAATGGCAGAAGTTTTTGGAGTTTAACAACCATCAATTGAAAGAATTACTCACCGGATTTGGCAAGGTTGACCTTCTGTGGTTTGACGGGGATTGGGAACGAAGCGAGAAGCAGTGGAACCTGCCGGAATTCAAGCAGTATTTGAAATCAATGCAGCCAGATCTCATCATCAATTCACGCCTGCAGGGACATGGGGATTACAAAACGCCCGAACAAGGGCTGCCGATTACGAGACCAGATGGGCCGTGGGAGTTTTGTACAACGATCAATTCCTCATGGGGCTACGTCCCTACGGATCAGCAATACAAATCACTGTCTCAAATCGTTCGCATGTTCTGCGACTGCATCTCCATGGGTGGCAACATGCTGCTCGATATCGGCCCAAGAGAGGACGGAACAATTGATGAGAGGCAGGAAGCCATCCTGCTTGGACTGGGCGAGTGGATTAGAGCACATGCAGAAGCGGTATACGGGACAAGAGACGGAATTATGAGCAGATATTATGGAGATGGAAGCACGCTCTCGGCAGATGGAAAGACACTCTATCTCTTTGTGCATGGCGATCCGAAGGAAAGCATTTGTGTGAAGGGACTGTGTAACGAGATCAGGAAAGTATCCGTGCTGCATTCAGGCAAAGAACTGACGTATGACATTCACGGCGGGGTTCCGTGGTTTCAAATTCCTGGTACAACCTGGATTCACCTGACGGGTGAAGACACCCATGAACTGACAACGGTAGTGAAGCTGGAGTTCGATGAAAAGGTAGATATGTATGGCGGCTCCGGGGCAGTCGTTACTCATAACTGAATGGAGGGATCAACATGATGCTAAGTGGCGTGCCTATACCACATATCAATATTTATCAGCCGAAACACTACATTTGCCATCGTGCAGCAGGTGGATTGGAGCTAGACGGAAGGCTGGATAAGCCTTTTTGGGATCAGGCGGAATGGACGGACAAGTTCGTAGATATTGAAGGGGATCTTCGTCCTGCTCCGGCCAAGGATACAAGGGTGAAAATGCTATGGGATGATGAATATTTTTATTTTGGTGCCGAGCTTTGGGAAGATCAGATCTGGGCAACGCTGACGGAGCGGGATTCTGTCATTTTTTATGATAATGACTTTGAAATTTTTATTGATCCTGACGGGGACAGCCACGGTTATTATGAATTCGAGATCAATGCGCTAAATACGGTATGGGACCTGCTCCTCATCAAGCCATACCGGGACGGAGGGCCACCGCTGGACAGCTGGGATTTAAAAGGATTGAAGACAGCCGTGTATATTGACGGCGAGCTGAATCGTCCCGAAGGGATTAACCGGAAATGGTCTGTTGAGGTTGCGATCCCGTGGACCAGTCTGAAAGAATGCGCCAAGGAAAAGCGGGCACCCCTGCCGGGTGAATTTTGGAGAGTCAATTTCTCACGGGTGGAGTGGCAGACTGAAGTGGTGGATGGAAATTACCGCAAAATAATGGATCCCGCAACCGGTAAGCCATATCCCGAGGACAACTGGGTCTGGTCGCCGATGGGACTGGTGAATATGCATTATCCCGAACTATGGGGTTATGTTGTGTTTGCGTGTGAGGATGGTCATGACGATTTTGTGCTGCCACAGGATGAACGGATTAAATGGGAGCTAAGAAAGCTATATTATCTGCAGCGTAATTACAAAGAAAAGAATGGGACATTTACGCAAGATCTGTCATTGCTCGGCTGGACTTCTGAAGTGGAAGTTTATCCCGAGGTCTACGCTGCTCCAAGCCTATTTCAGGTTTCAGCTGCGACTGCGGATGGGGCCGGAAAATGGCTCATTCGCGAAGACGGGTACCTGTGGGAAGAGAGGGATACCAAATGAGTGTACAAACGTCGGCGTTTTCGCTTACCCCCGAAGAAATGAAATCGATTGAAGATAAACTCCGTATCAAAAAGAAGCTTGTCCAGGCACAGGCTGACGAGATCTTTTCCGTATTTAGGGAGCCGCTGTCCGTAGAAGAAGAGTGGGCGCTCAAGTTTGTGTATGCATACAGTCCGCTTCAGGATCTGGCAGATGTTCCGGGTGTACTGTTTTTAAATCACGTAAGATCAACTCTGCGAATACGGCGGGAGGTTCCATGGGGGCAGCGGGTACCGGATGATTTGTTCCTTCACTTTGTGCTTCCATGCAGGGTGAATACGGAGAATATCGAAGATTGCCGAGCGATCTTCTACGCAGAACTGTCCGATCGCATCATGTCGCTCACGATGTCAGACGCGATTCTGGAGGCCAACTACTGGTGCCATGAAAAAGCAGTCTATACTGGCAGCGACCTTAGGACGGTTTCGCCGCTCACCATGATTCGGAGTGCAAGGGGGCGCTGCGGGGAAGAATCAACACTGGCAGTGACCGCACTGCGAAGTATTGGTATCCCTGCCCGTCAGGTATATACTCCTCGCTGGGCGCATTGTGATGACAATCATGCCTGGGTGGAAGCATGGGCTGACGGAACCTGGCATTATATCGGCGCCTGTGAACCGGAGGCCAGGCTGAACCAGGGATGGTTTACGCCTCCTGCCCGTCGCTCGATGCTGATGAATACGAGAGTACTGGGTGGTTACCATGGTCCAGAGGATGTGACACTGGCAACCGAATGGTACACCGAGCTGAATCTGTTGGAGAATTACGCTCCAACGAAGGAGCTGACCGTAGCGGTCAAGGATCTGGTGGGAGTTGCAGTGGAGGGTGCTTCTGTGAGATTTGAGCTGTATAACATGGCTGAATTCTATCCGATTGCGGAGTTATTAACGAATGAAGACGGAGAAGTGGTCTTCAAAACGGGACATGGAGATCTACTCATCCGGGCGGTATATCAGGGACGGTGGCGGGAGCATAAGATCACGATTGACCAAACAGACCGATTGGAACTCGTGCTGGATCTGCAAAATCAACCTGAGCAGGAGAGCGGAGTGATTGATTTCGATATGGTTCCTCCGCCTGAGACGGTGGGAGAGGAACTCCCGGCATTGACAGAGGAAGCGGAGTCGCTCCATCAGCAGCGTTTGTCGGAAGGGACGTATATCCGGACTGCTTATGAAGCCACGTTTGTAACCCATAAGGAGAGCATCGATCTATCTCGTGAGCTAAGCCTTCCGGAGGCGAGGGTATGGGACGTCATGCAGAAGGCGCGCGGAAATAGTCATGAAATTGCCGCGTTTCTCAGGGAAAGCTCTCCTGAGCACGGGCAATGGCCGTTATTACTGCTGGAGTCACTGAATAGTAAAGATTTGATTGATACGTTCCGTCCGGTCCTGCATGAGCATTTAGCTTATTCGCTTCCGCTGCGTGGTATGCTCCCGGATACCTTGTTTATTCCCTATTTGTTATGTCCGCGCGTTGCCTTTGAAATGCTTGGGCCGTACAGGAAACAATTCCGAGCCGCGTTTGCTTCAGATGAGAGGGACGCAATGGTGAGAGAGCCTTCGCTTCTTGCTGAGGCACTCAAGGAAAAGTTCACTCATTGGGAGGATCTGCCCAATCTAAAAGGAAAAGGTACAGCAGCAGGAACCTTTCGGATCATGGCCGGGGACGAGGAATCGCTGGCGATCCTGTTTGTTGCCCTCTGTCGCAGCCTTGGCATCCCATCCCGTTTGCATCCAAGCGAACGCAAGCCGCAGTATTGGCAGAAAGGGTTCTGGATCTTCGCGGATCTTGGTAATAAAGAAAAGGGGAAGCAGCGAATGGGAAGCATTCGTCTTGTGCAAAACCAGTCAGGAGGAAACATGCCGGAGGCTTCCTACTATGAGAATATTTCCATTGCTCGTCTTGTTCAGGGGAAATACGTGACCCTGCATTTTCCTTATAAAGAGACAAAGCTGTTTGATGAGCCTCTGCCAGCAGAGGAGGGGGCCTATCGCATGACGACAGGCGTACGTTTGAAAAACGGCACGGTAAGAGCTCGATTCACTTATTTTAATTTGAACGAAGGGGAAGAGTCTTGTGTTGCCGTAACCTTCCGCAGCGCCGATGAAGAAATTCCTGTCCTTGGAACGGTGGATAAACACATGGAATTGCGATGGCAGGACAAGAACGTATCTACACTCGAGCATTGCGTAAGTGGGACGGCCTCAGGCATACTTCTTTCCTGGATTGAACCGGACCGCGAACCGACCATGCATTTGCTGAAAGAACTTGCTGACTTGAGGCAAGAACTGGTGGAACGTAACATATCGGTTGTTCTAATTACTGGCTCTGCTGCTACAGGAAAGTCCTTGAAGACGCAGCAGCTCGAGATGCTGCCGTCACAAGTCCGGTTAGGCGAGGCATCACCTACCTCACTGCCCGAGGTGTTCCGCAGCTCTGGAGCGACAGAGTCAGGGTACCCCCATCTGGTTGTTCTGGATGAGGCTTATCAGATTCGTTATGTCTCATCGGGGTATCGGATTGGTGCCGTGAAGGAAGCCATTCAGGTAAGCTCGCAGCTGGCCGGACAGCGCAGTGAACCATTCCAACATGATGGAGGCAGCCTATGAACCCCAAATGGATTATTGGATACGTCGGACATCGTGATTTGAATAATGTACTGGAGGCAGAGCTGAGCCGGATGACGCATATCAATATCGCTTTTGGTCATATACAGGAAGGTATCATTCAGACCAGCCATCTGCAGCATATGGATCGGATTCCAATGATCAAGAAAGCTTTCCCGGATTTGAAAATGATTTTGTCTGTGGGAGGCTGGAGTGCAGGCGGATTCTCGGAGGCAGCTGCGACCGAGCAAGGAAGACAAAAGCTCGCAGAATCAGCTGTTCTGGCAGTGACTACCTATGGCCTGGACGGGATTGATCTGGATTGGGAATACCCGTGCTATGGGGAGGCGGGTATTGCTGCCTCTGCAGAGGACAGAGTTAACTTTACACTTTTGTTAAAAACGATGAGGGCAGCTCTGACGAAGCAAGGTGAGCAAGATGATAGGTACTACATGCTGACCATTGCAGCCGGTGCTGACCAGTACTACATTGACGGCACGGAAATGGATCAGGTACAGCAGTATCTAGATTATGTGCAGCTGATGACATATGACATGCGTGGAGGTTTTCAGGTGCTGACTGGACACCATACCAACCTCTATACTGCGACAGGTGATTTATACCGGATTAGCACGGATGCGTCCGTACGCATGTTTCTAAAGGCGGGTGTACCCCGAAATAAAATCGTCATTGGTGCGGCATTTTACTCTCGAATGTGGGAGGGGGTGCCTGACCGTAACAACGGATTGCATCAGATGGCTGAGACGACCGGAGGCTACGGTCCAGAATATACAGAGTTAAGCGAGAAGTATATTGACCTTAACGGATATATCCGGTATTGGGATGATGAAGCGAAGGCACCTTATTTGTTTAATGGCAACACGCTCATTTCATACGACGATCCGGAATCAGTAACGGCCAAATGCCGATATATCCTGGAACAGGATCTCGCGGGATTGATGTTCTGGGAATACAAATGTGATGCGTCACATGAGCTGCTGAGAACGATGGATGTCGAGCTCGGCGCAGGACGACATGTGTTATAGGTAGATGTGAGAAACTGAATACCTTCTGCGGAATCCGGCATATCGCGGGTTCCTTTTCTTTTAAAAAGAGATTAGTATAGAGAGAAGGTTATTGGTCATCATAGGTTTTTGCTCACTTTTATAAAGATTTAGGCACAAAACGGATTTTGTGAAAAAATCTGAACTTACGCCTTGAGCTTGCGGGACTTATGTTGTAATATATTTGGTAATAAATAGATAGAAAGTCCTATCTGGTGGAGAGTGATTCCCATGCGTGATAAGGTGATGCAACGTTGGAGCACCTACGAGCCGTTTTTCGTAGCTCTTGGAGACAAAAAAGTGGCTGACATCGTCATTACCCATCATGCCAAAATGCGGTATGCAGACCGTATTGAGCCCACACGTAATGATGATGACCATATTGCGGCTTGGTTATGGGAGTGTCTGAAGCAGGACCGTATTACGCCATACTACCGTAATGAGCAGGACGTCTACCTCATCGACGAGGATGTGGTAGTGGTTGCGGAATTTTCCGAGCTTGAAGGTGAATATGACATCGCCGGCAATCCTCTTCACAAGATGATTGTAGTTACCTTTTTGGGGCGAATGTCAGAGACCATTGAGCTCCGTGACCTGAAATCGTATTATTCCTGGTTGAGGCATTCCAGACGAATGACTCTGGTGAAGAACAGTCGGAAGCATAGGTAATTCAGAAGAAACATTTAAGATTTTAGCCATGATATATTCAAGCTACATCGCATGCAGACAAGCTGCATGCTTTTTTTGTTGGAATTCAAGAAATCGGCTACAATGAAGTAAGTGTACAGAAGAGGGGCGAAGATATGAATTTTCATCAGTTGCATATTTTTTACACCGTGGCGGAAAAGGGGAGTTTTTCAGCAGCTGCGCAAGCCTTACATATGACTCAGCCTGCAGTGACGATGCAGATTCAATCACTGGAGGACTATTTTGGCACCAAGCTGCTGCACCGTTCAACCAAGAAGATAGAATTATCCGAAGCTGGGCGAACCCTGCTGCCGCATGCCAAGCGGAGCGTGGAACTGGTCAGGCAGACCGATGAAGCTATGTCGGCATTCACGCAGATGCTTCAGGGGAGATTACAGCTCGGTGCCAGTTTGACCATTGGCGAATATGTTTTACCGAGGATGCTTGGTCCCTTTGCAAGGCAATATCCCGATATCTCGATCGTAATGAAAGTGATGAATACAACGCAAATTATGGACGATATTTTGAAACACCAGTTGAACTTTGGTCTGATCGAAGCCCCGATCCATCATCCCGACATGATTGTGGAACCGGTGATGCAGGACGAATTGAAGCTGATTGTTCCGGCAGGTCACGCGCTCGCCGATCGCGGGGAAGTGGAGCTGGAAGAGGTTATGGTATATCCGTTTGTACTGCGGGAGAAGGGCTCCGGTACAAGACAGGTCATGGAAGACCAGCTGCAGAAGAAAAACATTGACCCGCAGGACATGAATGTCGTGATGGAGCTTGGAAGTACGGGTGCAGTGAAATCGGCGGTTGAAGCTGGTGTGGGTATTACCATGCTATCTCCTTCATCCGTTCAGCATGAATTAGCACTTGGTCTCGTGCATATTGTTGAGATCCGCGGACTTGCATTCAAACGACAATTCTATGCCATTCATTTGAAGTCTTCCCTGCTCCCTCTATCTGCAGTAGCTTTCTTGAACTACTTGAGACAGCAGGAGAACACAGGAGCGGAAGAAATGATGGATAAAGGAATTAAGTAATCGTGAACACAACCATGTAGCAAGGAGATGTTGTTAATGGATCAACCTAACGGACGCTGTGATCTTCATACGCATAGTCAGGCTTCGGATGGTATGCAGTCACCTGCCGAAAATGTAAGGCTGGCCAAACAAAAGGGACTGTCAGCCGTTGCAATCACGGATCATGATACAGTAGCAGGTGTGGCAGAGGCACAGCAGACAGGCCTGGAATGTGGTATCGAGGTTGTAGCCGGCGTTGAGATCAGTACCCGCGCTGGAGGCAAAGACATCCATGTGCTGGGTTATTATATGAATATAAAGGATGAACTCTTGCTGGAGCGGCTGCATGGACTTCGTGATGCACGGGAGGAACGCAATCATCGCATTATTGCCAAACTGCAGGAGCTTGGTCTTGATATCAGCTGGGAGGAAGTTATTGAGGGGCTGGGACGTCCTCTGGAGCCGGATGAGAGCATTGGCAGACCGCACATGGCTGATGTCCTGGTCAGCAAAGGCTATGCTGTCGATATGAGGGATGCTTTTGATCGATATCTGGCGGAAGGTAAGCCAGGCTTCGTATCGGTTCCACGTGTCGCTCCTGAAGATGCCTGTCAGTGGATTAGAGAGGCAGGGGGAGCCGCAGTTATTGCACATCCGGGTCTCTATGGAGATGATGAACTGGTTCGCCGGATCATTGAGCAGTCCCGTCCAGACGGAATTGAAGTATTTCATTCCGACCATGGCCCTGAAGAGGAACACAGGTATGCCGCATTGGCACATGAATTTGATTTAATTGTGACAGGTGGCTCAGATTACCACGGTGTGAGACAGGGGGTTGTTTTTCACGGGGATCTGGGGAGCAAGACGGTAGCATTGGATGTGCTTGAACAACTGCGGACAGCGGCAAACCGCCAACTATAACACAAATTGAAAAGCCCAGAACACGATATTCTCTGTTCTGGGCCTTTTAGTGTCATTTTGTTTATGGTTGCACCAGCGGCCTATCCGTTTTTGATGGAGGATGGCAGGCTTTTGACCAACTCTTCATTGGGCGTCACAAATAGTGTTTTTTGATGATCGTAGATGACGAAACCTGGCTTGGCACCGCTTGGTTTCCGTACGTGACGAATAAAGGTATAGTCCACAGGAACACTGCTTGATTCCTTGGCCTGACTGAAATAAGCTGCGAGCTGTGCTGCTTCCTCCAGCGTAGCTTCCCCGAAGTCCGTGCTGCGAATGACAACGTGTGAACCCGGGATGTCTTTGGTGTGCAGCCATGTATCATTGGCCGACGCCAGACGGTTAGTGACATATTCATTCTGCAAGTTGTTTTTGCCTACCAGAATATCAATCCCCTCAGTCGAGGTAAACTGATGTACGGTTGGACGATCGTTTTTCTTTTTCTTCTTGCCTTTTTTGTTGCGGTCGCGAAGATATCCCTGCTGAACCAGTTCTTCACGGATCTCTTCAATATCGTTCATGGAGGCGATGGACAGCTGCTGCAGCAGGTTGTCCAGGTAGACGATCTCGTCCTTGGTTTTGCCAAGCTGCTCATGAATGACAGCCAGACTGTTCTTATATTTGTTGTACCGCTTGAAGTAACGCTGCGCATTGTCCGATGGTGTAAGCAGGGGATCGAGTGCGATGGTAATGGTTGCCTGATCTTCATCATAGAAGTTTACAAGCTCAACGCTTTTGTCTCCCTTGCTAATCTGGTGAAGAGAAGCAAATAACAATTCACCCCATAATCTGTATTTTTCCGCGTCATCGGCTTCGACCAGATCCTTGTTCAGATTATCGAGTTTTTTGACGTTTTTGCTTCGTTCGTTTTGCAGAAAACGCAGCAGATCACTTACCTTTTGCTTTACCGTATCCCGCTCGGCTTTATCCCCGTAATAATCCTCCATGCATTTGCTCATCGTGTCGTAGGTCTTCTCCGCATCCTGAATACTCTGAAGACGGACAGCTGAGAAGATCATTTTCCCTTTGGCATTCAGTCCTGTGATAGGGGTGTAGTTATTCTCTCTCACAGGTTCCATCACAGAATCAAAGGCATTCCAGAGGGTGTTCGCCTCGGCCGACGCGTCTCCATTGTCACGATTAGAGGCACGAGCAGTAATCTCGCCTGCGATCAGCGGACTCAGGCCGCTGAATGAATCCACAAGCCAGCGGGCAGCCTCTTCTTCCGTTTCAGAGTAACCCTTGAGGAATGCAGCGCTGTTCACTTCCAGCGGATTGACTTTGTGCTGTTCTGGCGGAGCAGTGTAGGAAAAGCCGGGCATGATGACCCGATAGCTGCTGATGGAAGGGGTAACGTGATGTATACCGTCCAAAATCGTTCCCGTAACTGGGTCGAGCAATACGATATTGCTGTGACGCCCCATGAGCTCAATGATGATTCGTTTTACGGATACGTCACCGAGTTCGTCGCGTTGACGAACGTCGATGTGGATGATCCGTTCCATGCCGATCTGACGAATCTCTTCTATAATGGCTCCCTCGCAGTGCTTGCGCAGCAGCATGCAGAACATTGGTGCTTCTGTAGGGTTTAAGAATGTCTTCTCCGTAAAGTGCACACGGGGATACGTCGGACTGGCCGATATCAGCAATTTGCTGTTCCCGCGTTGTGCACGAAGGGTCAGTACGACATCATGGCCGTTAGGCTGATGAATTTTGCTAATGCGGCCGCCTTTGCAGCCCTGCAGTTCGTGTACGATGGCTCGTGTAACAATGCCGTCCAATGCCATATTTTTCAACTTCCTCTCTATCTATAACTGAAACACACAACTGGAATATGTAGAAATCAGAACCGGTTGCAGTTCGTTTGTCACTTGCCTTCTTGCATAAGATAACTCGGCTTTTACTGCGTTATGACCGCAGACTTTTATTTTAGCCTATTCTGTCCATCAGGGAAAGGATTCACCATCCGGGTGCTAATTGGGGTCCTGTCCGAATACATATAGAGCAGGTAGTTTGTCCGGCGTGACATACAGCTGCCTGTTAGCGATCACGAGCAGCTGTATGAACGTCTTTTACAGGAAATATAGACTGGGAGGGGAACCTTGAAGCATGGAACAGACCAAGTGGCATCAACTAAGCGTAGAAGAGCTTCGCAGCACGCTTGACGTCAGTCTGGAGGAAGGATTGACGGATGAAGCTGTTGCGCAGAAGAGGAAGGTCGCCGGTTCAAATGAGCTGAGTGAAGGAAAACGTATATCCCCAATTACACTGCTGCTTAACCAATTTAAGGACTTTATGGTGCTCGTTTTGATGGGGGCGACACTGGTGTCCGGATTGCTCGGAGAATATTTGGATGCCGTTACCATTGTGGCGATTATTGTGTTAAATGCCATTCTGGGCTTCGTACAGGAATTTCGGGCTGAGCGTTCCCTCCGCGCATTGAAGCAGCTGTCCGCACCTCTTGCCAAAGTTGTTCGGGCCGGTCAGGAAGTGCAGCTTGCTGCCAAACAGCTGGTGCCTGGAGATATCATCCTTGTCGAGAGTGGAGATCGCATCCCGGCTGATGTAAGATGGCTGGAAACGAACAGTCTGGATGTGGAGGAATCGGCACTCACTGGAGAATCGGTTCCGGTAAGCAAGCACTGCAACCCCATTGCAGACGATGCCGTACCGCTCGGCGATCAGAAAAACATTGGATTTATGGGCACCATGGTTACCCGCGGGACGGCCAGGGGCGTTGTCATTCGGACAGGCATGGATACCGAGATGGGCAAAATTGCCGATCTTATCCAAAATACAGAGGAACAGGAGACGCCGCTTCAGCATCGTTTGGAGCAACTGGGCAAAATACTCATTTTTGTCGCACTGGGACTTACCGTGATGGTTGTTGTAGCTGGTATTTTGCATGGACAACCGGCGATTGGGATGTTCCTTGCTGGTGTCAGTCTGGCGGTGGCTGCCATACCTGAAGGTTTGCCGGCGATCGTCACGATTGCACTTGCGCTGGGTGTGCAGCGAATGATTAAGCGCAAAGCCATTGTGCGAAAATTACCTTCTGTCGAGACACTTGGTTGTGCCTCCGTGATCTGCTCGGACAAGACAGGGACATTAACCCAGAACAAGATGACAGTGACCGATGTATGGCTGGAAGGTCGCAGTATCCAAGTCACCGGGGACGGGTATGCACCGGAAGGACAGATGCTGGAAGACGGCCATACGGTGGAGCTGAAGAGTGATCAGACGCTGCGAAGACTGCTTCAGATCAGTGCGTTATGTAACAATGCGAGTATTGTGGAAAGTTTTTCGGAAGAACGCAATAAGAAAAAGGGTAAGGATGGCAAGAAGGAGGCGATCAAGGAGGATGGCGTCGTATGGGAGCTGAAAGGCGATCCAACCGAAGGAGCGCTCGTCACCCTGGCTTCCAAAATGGGTCTTACTCCTGCCGGTCTCAAAGAGTTATATGTACGTCAACAGGAGTTCCCGTTCGATTCGGACCGCAAACGAATGTCTGTCCTTATCCAGCATCAGGGAGGCCGCATGGTCTACACCAAGGGTGCCCCTGATGTGTTGATCGGACAATGCAGCTATATTTTATGGGAAGGCAAAGTTGTGCCCTTCACCGGAACGTTGAGACAGAAAGTGATGGCTGCAAACGAGAAGATGGCCGGAGCAGCCCTGCGTGTCTTGGGGATGGCTTATCGTGAAGTACGCCCTGAGGAAAAAGTGGATGACGAACAGGCTGCCGAGAATCAGCTTGTATTCGTTGGACTTGCAGGCATGATTGATCCGCCTCGGAGAGAAGTCAGAGATGCGATTGCAACTTGCCGTAGAGCAGGTATCCGGACGGTCATGATTACGGGTGACCACGGGACTACTGCTGAGGCGATAGCCCAGCAGCTGGGCATTCTTCCGCGGGGCGGAGGTTCGTTAAGCGGGCAGCAGCTTGCAGGATTGACGGACGATGAGCTGGATAAACAGGTGGAAGGCATCTATGTCTTCTCCCGGGTGTCACCTGAGCACAAGCTCCGGATTGTAAAGTCCCTGCAGCGTAAAGGCCATGTCGTAGCGATGACAGGGGACGGTGTCAACGACGCACCAGCGATCAAAGCGGCGGACATCGGGATTGCGATGGGAATTACAGGTACGGATGTGACGAAAGAGGCATCTGCCTTAATTCTCAGTGATGATAATTTTTCTACTATTGTAGCCGCGATTGAAGAAGGGCGTAATATATATGAGAATATTCGGAAGTTTATTCGGTACTTGCTTGCTTCCAACGTGGGCGAGATTTTGACGATGTTCTTCGCGATGATGATGGGACTGCCGCTGCCGCTCGTGCCCATCCAGATTCTGTGGGTGAACCTCGTGACAGATGGCCTGCCGGCCATGGCACTGGGTGTGGATCAGCCGGAGAAAGACCTGATGGAGCACAAGCCACGCGGCGCCAAGGAAAATATTTTTGCCCGGAGACTTGGGTGGAAAATCATCAGCCGCGGTGTATTGATTGGATTATGTACATTAGGTGCGTTCTGGCTTACTCTTCAAGCAGCTCCGGATCAACCGGGTCAGCTTATCAAGGCACAGTCCGTGGCTTTTGCAACACTTGTACTGGCTCAGCTTATTCATGTATTTGACTGCCGGAGTTCGCGCTCCATTTTCCACCGGAATCCGCTCCAGAACAAATATCTGGTTCTTGCAGTGATCTCGTCCGTCGTGCTGATGCTGGTTGTGATGTACGTAGAACCGCTGCAGCCGATCTTCAAAACCGTACCGCTCGGCATGCGTGAATGGGCCATTTCCATTGTTGCCGCAGGTATCCCAACGTTCCTGATGGGGGCAGGCAGTGTCTGGGGTGGCCGTCGTAACCGTCGCCGGATGGGTCCTGGAAGCTTCGTACCGAAAAGTACAAAGTTTTCGGCATAAAATCAATAGCATTTCCTTATCGTTTTCGTTATGCTATCCTCAAAATGATTCGGGGCGAAAGCCTTCGACATTTTGCAGGATAGCTTTTTTGTGTAAACAGGCAAGAATAACGCTTTGGCAGCAGACTGCCAAAAGGAGTGGGCAAGGATATGGAATTTACAAAAATGCACGGACTTGGCAACGACTTTATCGTTGTATTTGGAGAAAAACAGCTTCCGGCTGATGCAGCAGAGCTTGCTGTGAAATGGTGCAACCGTTTCTTCGGCATCGGTGCGGATGGACTCGTTTATATACTGCCTTCGGAGAAGGCGGATTTTCAGATGCGCATCATGAACTCTGATGGTTCGGAAGCGGAACAATGCGGCAACGCGATTCGCTGTGTAGCGAAGTATGTTTATGACCATGGTCATGTAACATCGGAGCACATCACAATTGAAACCATCGGCGCTGGTGTGCAGCCGGTAATCCTTAATGTACTTAACGGCAAGGTGGCAACCGTTCGTGTAGATATGGGCGAGCCTATTTTGGACGGGCTTCAGGTTCCGACAACGGTAGATGCTAATCCTGTAGTGGATCATTCTATTGAAGTGAACGGACAGGCGTTCAAATTCACGGCAGTTTCGATGGGAAATCCCCACGCTGTCATTTATGTAGATGATGCAGTGAACTTTGATCTCTCGACTTGGGGGCCGGTGCTGGAAGTTCATCCGATGTTCCCGAAAAAGATCAATGTTGAGTTTGCCACTGTGCGTGATCGCGGATTCGTCGATATGCGTGTATGGGAACGCGGTGCGGGTCCAACCCTGGCTTGTGGGACCGGAGCTTGTGCAACGCTTGTGTCCTCCGTATTGAACGGACATACGGATCGTACAGCAGTTATTAGCCTCAAAGGCGGGGACTTGCATATTGAGTGGAACGAAGCTGACAATCATGTGTATATGACCGGACCGGCAGAGGTTGTTTTCAAGGGAGTCACTTCATAAGATGACAGATTAAGCCAAGAGGCCTTCGGGCCTCTTTTTTTGACTGAATTTCATGGAAAACCTGTGTTTTTCTACGTTATTGATCGGCTTTTGTGTTACATTAGTATGAAATGATCAGCTAGGCGGGGGGAAAAGGGATGAAGGCGGATTTGCGGAGTGTCTTGCAGGAACGAGTTCTCATTGGAGATGGGGCGATGGGAACATATCTGTACCAAATGGGTTTCCCGGTTGGAATTTCATACGAAGAATTAAATTTGGTCTCACCTGAAGTGGTAGCAGATGTGCATCGTCGTTATTTGGAAGCGGGTACTGAAATATTTGAGACCAATACGTACTCTGCCAACTATGACAAATTGTCCAAGTTCGGACTGGAATCGAAGGTGACGGAAGTCAATCGTGCGGGTGCACGCATTGCCAAGGAGGTCGCCGGTTCAAACGGATACGTCCTAGGGGCCGTGGGTTCCATTCGTGGAGGCAAGCGGACCAATGTATCGACAAGCGAACTGAAGCGTTTTTACGAACAGCAGATTTTTGCCCTGCTTGAAGAAGGGGTTGACGGGATTCTGCTTGAAACCTTCTATGATATCGAAGAGATGGATATCGCCCTGCTGCAGGCTCGCAAGCTGAGTGATCTGCCGGTGATTGGGCAGTTTGCAGTTGAGGATATTGGACATACGCTGGATGGATACACGATGCCGGAAGCGTTCCGGATCATGCGTGAGCAGGGTGCGGATGTGATTGGGTTTAACTGCCGTTCTGGTCCAAACGGAATTATGCGTGCCATGGAAACCGTATCCGGGCGAATCGGAGTTCCGATGTCTGTTTACCCTAACGCGGGGGCGGCAGACTACGTCGATGGCCAGTTCCGTTATGGTGCCACACCGGAATATTTCGGGCAGACCGCGGTGCAATTCGCCGATCTGGGCGCCCGTATTATCGGTGGATGCTGCGGTACAACGCCTGATCATATTGCGGCAATCGCACAGGCTCTTTCCGAATACACTGCAGCACCCATCGTCCTGCCTGACCCAACAGAAGCAAAACCGCGTATCGTACTGCATGAAAATGTGGATGAACGGTCCGGCCGTGGTGGACAGCCGACCATTGTGGATCTGGTCAAACAGCGCCACACCGTTATCGTTGAACTCGACCCGCCTCGTGACCTGGATATTGCCAAATTCATGAAAGGTGCCGAAACACTGAAAGCCGCTGGTGCGGATGCGCTGACACTGGCTGACAACTCTTTGGCGGTAACCCGCATGAGTAATATGGCTCTGGGACATCTCGTTCAGGATCGTACGGGCTTACGTCCGCTTGTACATATTGCTTGCCGTGACCGAAATCTTATTGGGACCCAGTCACACATGATGGGTTTTGATGCTCTCGGTATCAACCACGTGCTTGCGGTTACAGGTGATCCAGCGCGTTTCGGTGATCTTCCCGGATCCAGTTCCGTATACGATCTGACTTCATTTGAAATTATACGTATGATCAAGCAATTGAACGACGGTGTAGCGTTCTCCGGCAAACCGCTTAAACAGAAGGCAGGTTTTGTCATCGGAGCAGCGTTTAACCCGAATGTGAAACATCTGGATAAGGCGGTTCAGAGGCTGGAGAAAAAGATTGCCTCCGGAGCCGATTACATTATGACTCAGCCTGTCTATGACCCGCAATTGATCGTAGCCATGCATGAGGCGACCAAACATTTGGAAGTGCCTATTTTCGTTGGTGTAATGCCGCTGGCAAGTGGACGAAATGCAGAATACCTGCACAACGAAGTTCCAGGCATTCAGCTGTCGGATGAAGTTCGTTCTCGCATGGCTGGTCTCGAAGGAGAAGAAGGACGGGCAATGGGCGTAAAAATTGCCAAAGAGCTATTGGATGTGGCAGCAGCCCATTTCAAGGGGATCTACCTGATGACTCCGTTTATGTTCTACGGCATGACTGCCGAACTGACCCAATATGTATGGGAGAAGTCCGAGCACCAATGTCCTACTTGTTTCAACCCTAATAATCAATTACAATAGTGTAACGGATGTGATGCCGATGTCATTCAGTATGACCGGATACGGTCAATCTGCCTTTCATTTTGGAGGCTTCAAGGTACAATTGGAGATCAAATCCGTCAATCATCGTTACTGTGAAGTGATGATGCGCATGCCAAAAGAATGGACATGTTATGAAGACGGATTGAGGAAAAGAGTACAGAGCCGGCTGAAGCGAGGGCGGATTGATGTTTATGTAATGAAAGAAAAAGATGAAGATCAGGCTCTTCCTGCCGTGCTTAATGAGCAGGCAGTCAGGGCCTATCTGCAGGCAGCAGAACAGCTGGAATCCCGCTTTGGGATGCAGGGCAAACCGAGCATTATGGACATGCTTTCATTGCCGGATGTCATGGTTCATTCCGATGGAACGAGTTCAATTCCGGAGGAAGAGAAGGACGAATGGGAGCGTGTGCTGCAGCAGAGCTTGGAAGAGGCCTTGTCCAGTCTGGAGCAAATGCGCGCGCGTGAGGGTCTTCATCTGGCCAGTGATCTGGAACGGCGGATTAGTCGTCTGGAGTCGCTGCATACCGAGATGCTTGCTCTTGCACCTACTGTGGTATCAGATTACCGCAACAAGTTAAGACAAAGGCTTACGGAAATGCAGGAGGAAGGCTCTTTCCCTTTTGACGAGCATAAATTGGGTATGGAAATTGCTGTGTTTGCCGATCGTTCTAACATAGAGGAGGAGCTTACGCGTCTACTCAGCCACTTCGGACAGAGCAGGGAACTGCTGAAGAGTGAAGAGCCGGTAGGCCGCAAGTTAGACTTTCTTATTCAAGAGATGAATCGGGAAGTCAATACGATTGGATCAAAAGCCAACCATTTGGCTCTGGTGAACCGTGTTGTCGAGATGAAGGCGGAGCTGGAGAAAATTCGCGAGCAGGCGGCGAATATCGAATGAACGGCCATATTTCGGCAAGAGAGTCGCATGTATAGGGGGAAGAACCTGATTATGGCAATCAAACTCATTAACATTGGATTCGGTAACATCGTATCGGCGAACCGGATTATATCCATCGTAAGTCCGGAATCGGCGCCGATCAAGAGAATTATACAAGAGGCAAGAGATCGTCATATGCTGATAGACGCAACGTACGGAAGACGTACTCGTGCCGTGATTATTACGGATAGCGATCATGTCATTCTGTCGGCGGTTCAGCCTGAGACGGTCGCCCATCGTCTTTCTTCGAAAGATGATGACAACGACGAATAAAATGGAGTGTAATATGTCTAAGGGATTACTGATAGTGTTGTCCGGCCCATCTGGGGTCGGGAAGGGTACAGTATGCAGCGCTTTGCGCAAACGTGTGCCGGAGTTGATCTATTCTGTGTCTGCAACGACTCGCCAGCCTCGTCTGGGTGAAGAGCATGGTGTGAACTACTTCTTCAGAAGTCATGAAGAGTTCCTGAACATGATTGCTGAAGACCAGCTGCTGGAGCATGCAGAATATGTAGGTAACTATTACGGAACACCACGTGACTTTGTGGAGAAAACGATTAACGAAGGCCGCGACATCATTCTTGAGATTGAAGTTCAAGGCGCGTTAAAAGTAAAAGAGAAGTTCCCGGAAGGGATTTTTGTATTTCTGCTGCCTCCTTCATTGGACGAGCTCAAAGATCGCATCCAGGGACGCGGTACGGAGAGTCAGGCAACCATTGATCACCGGATGTCCGTAGCCGTGGATGAGATTAGTCTGCTGGAGCAGTACGATTACGCAGTCGTTAATGACGAGATTGATTTGGCGTGCAAACGAATAGAAAGCATTATTATCGCCGAACATTGTAAGATCAATAAATAATTTTTTTGGCTGCCGCAGGATGCAATTATTCGGAGAACTGCTGACATATATCTATAGATGGTCAGACGAAGTTCGGTTCATGTGAACGACTGAATGGTTGCATTCTGTTGGGCGGGTCAAAGGGATTATACTAATGCAAAGAGGTGTTTTGTAAACATGCTGTATCCTTCTATTGATGAAATGATGAACAAAGTCGACAGCAAGTATTCTCTTGTTGTTGCTGCTTCCCGCCGGGCCAGACAGCTTCGTGAAGGCGAAAAAACGGATCTGAGAAATGCGAGATCCCATAAACAGGTTGGCGTTGCACTCGAAGAAATTTATGGTGATCATCTCGTTGTCATCAAAGGACAGGACGAAGAGGAAGAAGAGTAAGCCGCCTGCGGCTGCTCTTCAACTGCATACGGCGCAAGCCGGACTTATTTGACAACCGCGAGGTTGTTATTTTTTTCTCTATTCATCGTTTATACGTCGTATATATCGGGGGAAATAACCATGTTGAACGGTAAAAAAATCGTACTTGGCGTGACTGGCGGCATAGCCGCATACAAGGCGGCTACATTATGCAGTAGACTGGTGCAAAAAGGGGCGGACGTTCACGTCATTATGACGGACTCTGCCAAACAGTTTATTACCGAATTAACGCTGCAAACGTTGACCCGAAATGTAGTCTACAGTGATACATTTGATGAGCGTGAGCCATCGGTTGTATCACATATTCATTTGGCCGATATGGCCGATTTGGTTCTGGTTGCTCCGGCAACAGCCAATGTTATTGCCAAAATGGCACATGGCATGGCTGATGACATGCTCTCCACAACACTGCTGGCAACGACCGCTCCGGTAATGATCGCACCTGCCATGAATGTTCATATGTATGATCACCCAGCTGTCCAGCACAATATGCGTCTGCTTTCCGAGCGAGGAACACTGATGATTGAACCAAGTGAAGGACAGCTCGCATGCGGATACGTGGGTAAAGGGCGATTGGAAGAGCCGGAGACAATTGTTGAGGTGGTTGAACGTTTTTTTGAAGATCAGGCAGCAGCCAAACAGGGCTTGAAACAACAGTCCCCCTTGTTAAAAGGCAAAAAAGTGGTCGTGACGGCCGGAGGGACGATCGAGCGTATTGATCCTGTCAGATATATTACCAATGACTCATCCGGCAAAATGGGATTTGCTATAGCTGCAGCAGCACGTGATTTGGGAGCAGAGGTTACGCTCGTTATGGGCAGTACACAAGTTCAGCCGCCAACAAATGTGGAAGTGATTCGGGTGCAGTCTGCCCAGGATATGTACGAAGCGGTCTCGAGTCACTGGGAACATGCTGATATTGTCGTTAAGGCTGCGGCAGTTGCCGATTACCGTCCCAAGGAAGTACATGAGGAGAAAATAAAAAAGAAAGGCGATACGCTATCGCTGGAACTTGTTAAAAATATAGATATTCTTGAAACATTAGGGAAGCAAAAGAATCATCAATTTCTAATTGGTTTTGCCGCAGAGACCCATTCTGTAGAGATGTACGCAAGGGAGAAGCTGGAACGGAAAAACTGTGATCTGATCGTAGCCAATGACGTTGCCCGTCCGGGTATCGGATTTGGAGCAGATACCAATGCGGTTCATATATATGACCGTGAAGGGTTGGTGGAAGAGCTTCAGGTGATGTCTAAGGAGGACATAGCTCACCGATTGCTTGCGATTGCGGCGGAGCGCATTGCCGGGAGGAATTAAATATGGAGATCGCCAAGGTTATTGTCGATGTTCCGGTGAAACAGACCGATCGGCCCTTTGATTATCTGGTGCCGGAATCGATGCGTGATTGGATTGAGATTGGCAGTCGGGTAGGTGTACCTTTTGGACATCGAACCGTGCAGGGATTTGTGGTTGATCTTGTACCGCGTACCGGAACAGAATCCTTCAAGTTGAAGCCTATTCAGGAACTGTTGGACATCGTTCCCCCCTTGTCAGAAGATCTGGTGCAACTCGCGGAGTGGATGAGTGAGCGATATGCCAGCAACCGCATTTTATCGCTGCAGGTCATGGTGCCGACTGCACTGAAAGGTAAAGCAGAACGATATATCTCTATTGGGGATGCACTGGATGGACAGCAGGCCGGAGCATCGTCGGATGAAGATGTCCTCTTCGTGTGGGGAGAGGAGTCCACTTCCGAGAAGGTGCAGCAGGACATTATACGTTTTGTTCAAAGTCGGGGACAGGTGCCTTTGCAGCAATTGAGCCGTAAATATCCCAATCATGCAGCGTTGATCAAAAAGCTTCTGCTTGGCGGTGTATTGCTGGAGAGCCAGGCAATCAAGGACAAGCTGAACAAAAAAACGATGAAGGCAGTGGATTTGGCGGTAGATGCGGCTGCGGCGCAGGAGGCGCTTGTATCTTTCCCTGCTAAGGCACAGCGGCAGAAGGAGGTTCTTGCTTTTCTGCTGGAAATGAAAGAGCTGCTGCCGATGCCGATGAAAGAATTGCTGGCCACGCTTCAAGTGTCTGCGGCTACCGTCAAAGGGCTTGAGGAGAAAGGGCTGCTGGTAACGGAAGACGTGGAAGTCTTTCGTGACCCTTACCAGGGCAGAAAGTTTCGCGCCACTGAACCGCTTGCTCTTACCGCAGAGCAGCAGAATGTGTACGATAAAATAAATGGCCGATTACAGGAAAGGCGCCATGGCGTCTTTTTGCTACATGGTGTAACAGGCAGCGGTAAGACCGAAGTATATCTGCAGACGATCCAGCAATGTATTGAGCAGGATCGGCAGGCGATTGTGCTTGTGCCTGAGATTGCCCTCACACCACAAATGGTTGAGCGGTTTAAAGGACGATTCGGAGACCAGGTTGCCGTTATGCACAGCCGTCTTTCGGGTGGAGAGCGTTATGATGAATGGCGCAAAATCCGGGAAGGACAAGTAAAGGTTGCCATTGGCGCACGTTCCGCTGTTTTTGCTCCATTTGACCGACTGGGTCTAATTATTATGGATGAGGAGCATGAGACCTCTTACAAACAGGAAGAAACGCCGAAATACCATGCCCGTGATGTAGCTGTAAAAAGAGCACAGCAGCATCAGGCTGTGGTGGTCCTGGGCTCCGCGACGCCTTCGCTGGAAAGTTACTATGCCGCACGTTCGCAGAGCAATGATGATTTTTCCCCGCTGCTGCTGGAAATGCCTACTCGGGCGCTTGGCAACAATCTGCCGGATGTGCGGATCATTGATATGCGCGAAGAGTTGAAGGATGGCAACCGTTCGATGTTCAGCAGGGCTCTGCACAAGGGACTAGAGGAACGCTTGGAGCGCGGGGAGCAGACCGTTTTGCTATTGAACCGCCGAGGCTATTCCACTTTTGTCATGTGCCGCAGCTGCGGTTATGTAGCTGGCTGCCCCGAGTGTGATATTTCACTGACGTATCACCAGCGTTCAAACAATCTTCGGTGTCACTATTGCGGGTATGCGGAAGCTGCTCCCGAGGTGTGCCCGGAATGTGGCAGTGAACATATCCGTTACTTTGGTACAGGTACGCAGCGAGTGGAGGAAGAACTGGCCAAGTTGTTTCCGGGAATACGTGTAATCCGCATGGATGTGGACACAACGACGGAGAAGGGGTCGCATGAGAAACTTCTGAAGCAGTTCCGGGAGAAAAAAGCGGATGTGCTGCTTGGTACCCAGATGGTTGCCAAAGGATTGGACTTTCCCGATGTTACCCTGGTTGGTGTCATCACGGCAGACTCGGCACTGAACCTGCCCGATTTCCGGGCTGCCGAGAAGACCTTCCAGCTGTTGACCCAGGTAGCGGGCCGTGCCGGGCGCCATCAATTGCCTGGAGAGGTTTTTGTGCAGTCCTATACGCCGGAGCACTATTCCATTGGACATGCAAGCCAGCATGATTATGTTTCTTTTGTGCGTGAGGAACTGCTTCACCGCCGCAATCTGCAGTATCCGCCGTATTGCCGCCTTATTCTGGTGACCTTTTCGCATGAGCAATTGCCTGTACTAATACGGCTGGCTGAAAATTACACACGTCTGTTGAAAGAACGTGCCAATGCAGCAGGCTGGCTGGGAAGCCTCGACCGTTTCAGCAACGATGCCTTCGACGTGCTAGGGCCTGTAGCCTCGCCCATTCCCCGGATCAAGAATAGATACCGATTCCAATGTATGATAAAATGGCGGGGGGATGTAGACGCTATCGGAATTGCCCTGGAGACAGCCCGGCGCATGGACGATGATGTTCAGGCGCAAAAACTGCTCATTAGTTTGGATGTAGACCCGCAAATGTTAATGTAAGCATGATGCATCGTTTTCCATGGACACTTCGTGTGATAAAAATTGGGGAAATGATTAGAGCAAAATGTGGATGTGAACAAGCGGTATAAACATAGATTAAAAACAAAGCAAACGATAATCAAAAGAATGATACCCAACATGAGATTTGGGTTAGGAAGGTGCTTACAACATGTCGATTCGTATTATTGTTAAAGAACCAGATGAGGTGCTTCACAAAAGAGCCAAGGAAGTTACAAAAGTAACACCCAATGTACAAAAACTGCTGGATGATATGGCAGATACCATGTATGACGCTGAAGGAGTAGGTCTTGCAGCCCCTCAAGTAGGCATTTTGAAACGCCTGATTGTCATTGATGCCGGAGATGAACAGGGCCTCATCAAAATGATCAATCCTGAAATCATCGCAAGTGAAGGCGAACAGTTTGGGCCGGAAGGCTGTCTGAGTATTCCAGGTATTAACGGCGACGTTCGCCGTTTTGAGACAGTTACCGTTAAAGGCTTGGACCGTGAAGGCAATGAACTGATTATTACGGGCAGCGGTCTGTTGTCCCGGGCATTCCAGCACGAGATTGATCACCTGGATGGCGTACTCTTCACGGATATCGCTGAGAAGGTATACGAAATTGCAGCCGATCAGACTGGACCGCGACGTAATTAAGGAGTGATGGATTTGAATATTGTTTTTATGGGTACCCCGGAATTTGCTGTTCCTTCTCTGGATATGCTCATCGCTGAGGGTTATAACGTGGTGGGGGTAGTCACCCAGCCCGATAAACCGCAAGGCCGCAAAAAAGTGCTCACGCCAACGCCTGTTAAGGCTGCGGCTGAGCGCCATGGCCTGCCCGTATTTCAACCGGTGAAGCTGCGTGATCCTGAATCCGTGGCCAGATTGGCTGAATGGAAGCCTGATTTGATTGTGACTGCAGCATTTGGGCAGATTTTACCGAAGGCCGTATTGGATATGCCTGTGCGAGGCTGTGTGAATGTGCACGGTTCTCTTTTGCCTAAATATCGTGGTGGTGCTCCAATTCAGCGCTCCATTATTAACGGGGAGTCCGTAACGGGAGTTACCTTGATGTTTATGGCAGAAGGTTTGGACACTGGAGACATGATCTCACGTGTGGAAGTTCCAATTACGGATGAGGACACCTCTGGCACCATGTTTGTGAAGCTCAGCGATGCAGGCTCCAAGCTGCTGCAGGCAGAAATGCCCCGTCTTATTGCGGGGGAAACCACGGCTGTCCCTCAGGATGAAGCCGAAGCTTCGTATGCCCGCAATCTGACTAGAGAAGACGAGAAAATAGACTGGAATCGAACATCTCGTGAAATCTATAACCAGATCCGTGGTCTTGTTCCGTTCTCTGGTGCATTTACGATGTGGGACGAGCAGGTGTTTAAAGTATGGGCTGCTGCTAATCCCAATCAATTGGGAGCTTCAGAGACTGGAGTCAAAGGACAAGCTGAGCCTGGTACGGTGCTGCAGCTGAATGCATCCGGTATCGAGGTACAGACCGGCGACGGTTCACTCTGGCTGACTGAAGTTCAGCCGGCCGGCAAGAAAGCGATGAAGGCGGCTGACTTTGGCCGCGGCGGTACGCTGAAACCGGGCACGGTGTTACGATGAGTGAGAATAGATCCGGCAGATCCGTAGACAGTCCGAGCAGAGGTAACGCTAAACAGAACCGACGCCCGAATCCAGGGAAACCCAGTGGTTCCAGAACCGCTGGGGGCTCCCGAACCTCGGGAGAAGCTTCGCGCTCTCAACGACCCAAAACTTCTCCACGCGCACTTGCAGTGAAAGTGCTAAGTGCTGTGGAGCAGGATGGAGCCTACAGTAATCTGGAGCTCAATCGACGTTTGAAAGAGGCGGAGCTTAGTCCGGCTGATGCGGGGCTGGCAACCGAGCTGGTATACGGAACAATCGCAAGACTAAACACGCTTGATTATTTCTTGGAACGTTTTGTAGCCAAAGGAATGGCCAAGCTCCAGCCATGGGTACGAAGTCTCCTTCGGATCAGCGTCTACCAGATGCTGTATCTGGATCGGATTCCGGAACATGCTGTTGTCAGTGAAGCCGTCAATCTGGCGAAGAAACTGGGTCACCAGGGAATCTCGGGTATGGTCAATGGCGTTCTGCGCAACATGATCCGTAACCGGGATGAATTGCGGATTCCGAATGATCTGCCAGCTGCTGAGCGCATCGCACTGGAACACTCTCATCCACTGTGGATGGTTAAACGCTGGATCGGCCAATACGGTGAAGAGACAGCAGAAGCGATCTGCAAGGCCAATAATGAAGCACCGGCAGTGAGTGTCCGGGTAAATACGACAATGACCACACGTGAGAAGCTTATGCACGAGATGGAAAGCACGGGTGCAGTGGTAGAGCCTTCCCGGTTAAGTCCTGACGGCATTCTTGTACGCAGCGGTGGGAATATGGCATTAACGTCATGGTATCGGGATGGATTGTTCTCAGTACAGGACGAAAGTTCCATGCTTGTGGCGGAAGCGGTCGCACCTGAAGAAGGTCAAATTGTACTGGATTGCTGTGCAGCTCCCGGCGGTAAGACAGCTCATATGGCCGAGAAAATGCAGGACCGTGGTCGGATTATTGCCAATGACGTGCATGCACATAAGCGTCAGCTTATCATGGATCAGGCAGACCGGTTGGGTCTGAGCTGCATCGACGCAGTAACCGGAGATGCACTGGATCTGGATGAGCGTTATCCTCATGCTTCGTTCGACCGGATCCTTCTGGATGCACCTTGCTCAGGTCTCGGTGTCATTCGCCGGAAGCCGGATGTCAAATGGACCAAATCGCCTGAAGATATCGAAGATATCTCGGGGCTGCAGCGAGAATTACTGAACCGGGTTGCACCGCTGTTGAAGCCGGGCGGCGTTCTGGTCTACAGCACATGTACGATTGAGCCGGCAGAGAACGAACTTATGGTCGCTGACTTCCTGAAGCACCATCCTGAATACCAGGCCGTGGATTCTGCATGGACCGGAACCGAGATGGAAAAGTGGAATCCGGTAAACGGAGGCGTGCAGATTCTGCCCCAGTATGCACACAGTGACGGCTTCTTCATTGCGAGGCTGACACGTGCAGCTGATGAATAAATCCATAGCACGCAAGGAAGGCCGCCGGGGGGAACTTCGGCGGATTTCTTTTGTAATGGGGTGCGGCCTGTGCGCCAAGGTGTTATAATGCATGAAGTGCAAGACTCTAGGGCATACATGGATGTAAAGTGGTCTTTGTGATAGAATAGGAAGAATGAAAAGAAAAGAAGGAATAGGTGTTGACAACAAAATGAAACCTTTTATATATGATTTTTCCCTGGAAGAGCTGCAGCAATGGGCTGTTGAGAATGGGGAACCCGCTTTTCGCGGTGGTCAGATTTTCGACTGGATTTATGTGAAGCGAGTAAATGATTTCAGTGAGATGACGAACCTGTCCAAAGCATTGCGCGAGAAGCTGGCAGAGCAATTTGAATTTGTAACCCTTACCGAAATTACGAAGTTTGAATCCAAGGATGGAACGGTGAAGTTCCTGTTCGGTCTTCATGATGATCATGCCATCGAAACAGTTATCATGAAACACAACTATGGTAACAGTATCTGTGTAACGACACAGGTGGGCTGCCGGATTGGTTGTACATTCTGCGCCTCTACACTGGGCGGGCTGAAGCGTAACCTGACAGCAGGCGAGATTGTTGCTCAGGTCGTACAGGCTCAGAAGATTCTGGATGAGCGCGGCGAACGTGTAAGCAGTATTGTCATCATGGGTTCGGGCGAACCGTTTGAAAACTACGAAGCGACGATGACTTTCCTGCGCATCATGATTCACGAAAAGGGCCTGAATATCGGTCAGCGCCACATCACGGTGTCCACAAGCGGAATTGTACCAAACATCTACAAGTTTGCGGATGAAGATACACAGATTAACCTGGCCATTTCCATCCATGCACCGAATGACGCGCTGCGTTCCAAATTGATGCCGGTAAACCGTCGTTTTCCTTTTGACGATGTGATGGAATCCCTTCGGTATTACCTGGCCAAAACGGGCCGGAGAATCACATTCGAATATGCACTTATCGGTGGCGTGAACGATCAGCCGGAACATGCCGCGGAACTCGCAAGTGTGCTCAAGAACATGCTCTGCCACGTGAACCTGATCCCGGTCAATCACGTACCTGAACGCAAGTATGTAAGAACATCGAGAAGCGACATTTTCAATTTCCAGAAGATTCTTTCGGAGCAGGGTGTTAATGTAACCATTCGTCGTGAACAGGGACATGATATTGCTGCCGCTTGCGGTCAGCTTCGTGCAAAGCATATGGAGTTGAGGTGAGAACGTTTTGATCAAAACAGTTCATGTGAGCCATATCGGACGCGTGCGTTCGGTTAATGAAGATTCAGCCTGGATCCGCAATCTGGAGACAGGGTATATACTGGGTATTGTCGCTGATGGCATGGGCGGGCATCTCGCTGGAGATACCGCCAGCCGTCTGGCAGTTGAGACATTGGTGCATGACCTGGGAACGTTGGAACCGGGGCTGTCACATGCATCCTTGTCTGCTGCCCTCAGCGATGCTATTTTGCATGCCAACGAAGTGATATATCGGACTGCATCCGGAGACGACAAATACCACAACATGGGTACGACCGTGGTTGCTGCCTTGTTGAATGATGCAGAGGGTGTTATCGGTCATATCGGGGACAGCCGAGCTTACAAAATTGCAAACAAACAAGTGATCCAGTTAACGGAAGACCATACCCTGGTGAATGAATTGTTTAAAAATGGTCAGATCAGCAAGGAAGACGTATCTCATCATCCGCGACGCAACGTGCTGACCCGTGCTCTTGGAACAGATGCAGAAGTCAAAGTAGATCTGGATCCCATCAAGCTGGAAACAGGCGAAGTTCTGCTGTTGTGCAGTGATGGACTTAGCAATCTGGTCAGCAATGAACAGCTCGTTCAAGTGGCAGGGAATCAGGAGTTGCCGCTGGAAGAGCGTGCCGATCGACTGCTTCAGCTGGCTCTGCTGGCTGGCGGAGATGATAATATCACGGTTGCGCTGTTTGAAGTGCAACAGGAAGGTTCCGTGGTGACGGAAACGGGGTGTGAGTCATGATAGGGCACCAGCTAGGCGGACGCTATGAAGTCATTGAGCGTGTTGGCGGTGGCGGCATGGCACTTGTGTACAAGGCCCAGGATCTGCTTCTGAATCGGAATGTGGCGATCAAGGTGCTGAGACAGCAATTTGTACATGATGAGGAATTCATCCGACGTTTCCGTCGAGAAGCGCAGTCAGCTGCATCCTTATCTCACCCCAACGTCGTAAGCATCTATGATGTAGGCCAGGAAGATGACGTTCATTATATTGTCATGGAGTATGTAGAAGGCAAAAACCTAAATGAGATTATTAAAGAGCGGGCTCCGCTGCAGGTGGATGAGGCTGTTCGAATTGCTTCCCAAATTGCAGACGCCCTGGATCATGCACATCATAATCAGATTATTCATCGGGATATCAAACCGCATAATATATTGATTGGCCGAAATGGCCGTGTGAAGGTTACCGATTTCGGGATTGCCCGAGCGGTTACCTCCACGACGATTACACAGACTGGTTCCGTAGTCGGATCGGTGCATTATTTCTCACCAGAGCATGCCAAAGGGATTGTTACTGGCGAGAAGTCGGATTTATATTCTCTCGGTATCGTACTCTATCAAATGCTGACTGGGCAGCTTCCGTTCCTCGGCGAGAGTCCGATCAGTGTTGCCTTGAAGCATCTGCAGGAAGAATTTGATGAACCTCGCAAATTCAACCCGCTGATTCCGCAAAGTGTGGAAAATGTGATTTTGAAATCGATGCGAAAAAATCCGCAGGAGCGCTATCAGTCGGCCAAGGAAATGCAGAACGATCTGGAAACCTGTTTGATGCCAGAGCGTCGCAATGAAGACAAGATCGACTTCCCCGATGAGGATGATGTGGATCAGACGCGTGTCATGCCTGCCATCAAACCGGAACCACGTGGAATTACTTCTACGGGCGCGGCTCCGGTCATGGAATCGGACGAAGAGAACCATAAAGGCAAGCCCAAGACGAAAAACTGGAAAAAACCAACACTATTGATCTCATTGACTGTCTTAATTCTAATCGCCATGGTGGGTGTTGTGTGGTACGTCAAAGGCATGCTCGTTGTGCCTGAAGTAAAAGTGCCAAATGTCGTGAACCAGACTGAAGAAAAGGCGCGCCAGATGCTACAGGATGAAGGTTTGGTTGTGAGCGATGACGTCATCCGGCAGTATAAGGAAGGTGTCGATCCCGGAATCGTATTCGAACAAAGCCGAAACGAAGGTGATGTGGTCAAGGAAGGTTCGGAAATTCAACTTAGTGTTGGAGCTGAAAAGGAACTGACCAAAATGATCAACGTTGAAGGTGATGCCTATGAGGATGCAGTTAAAGATCTGACAAATCTGGGAATCAGTGAGGATCGGATCAAGCGTAAAGATGAATATTCTAATGACGTTGCTTCAGGCTTGGTTATGTCCCAGACACCTGGGGCCGATCAAGAATTTGATCCGGAACAGACCGAAATTGTTTTAACCGTCAGCAGAGGCGCGGAAACCGTGAAGATGCCAGATTTGAAAAATCGCACCCGTAACGAAGCAGAGCAGCTGATCAAGTCTGCCGGACTGGTTCTGGCTCAGGTTCAGGAAGAGTCGAGCTATACAGTTGAGCGGGGTAAAGTGACCCAGCAATGGCCTGTGGAAGCCGGAGCCGACGTGAAACCTGGTGACAAAATTACCATTTTCGTCAGCACAGGTTATCCTCCTGAGGCGCTCGAGTATTCCTTCAATATCAATGTTTCACCAAAAGAAGAGGGCAAAAACAGCAAGATTCGAATTACATTCGAAGATGCCCGCGGCAAGAATCAGGAATGGGGTACTCGGACTATTAAACAGTCGAATCAAGCCCTGACCATTCCGCTTGTTCTTGCTCCGAATGAGAATGGTGCTGTATCTGTATATCGTGATGGTCAATTCCTGGATACGTACGTGGTTACCTACGCTGAAGCCAAAAATGGTACCGTAATCGTGCCATCCATTGAGCCAGAGATCAGTAACCAGCCACCACCAGCGAATGAGCCTGAAGAAGGCGGCGGTGGTGACGAAGGCAGCGTCGACGGTAACCAGGAAGGTGAACCTGAATCGACTCCTGCCGACGGTGAAGAAGATAATGAAAGTGAAGATACGTCTGCCATGAATAATGGCAAGGGGCATGGAAAAGAAAAGAAGAATGAAGTCGTAAACGCAACAAGCCGTCCGTGAGGACGGCTTATTGCTGACGTTAGGTTGGAATGCACCGCAAATCAAAGGAGGGCGACGGAGCTATGCCAGAAGGTATCATCGTAAAAGCGCTAAGCGGTTACTATTATGTCATGCCATTGTTAGAAAACGGGGTGCCTTCGGTTGAAGGCTCCGCCGTTCAATGCCGAGCGAGAGGCATATTCAAAAAGAGAGGCATATCTCCGCTTGTCGGTGACCGCGTTAGCTATATGCTGACAGAGAATGGCGAAGGAACAGTAGATGAGATTCGGGAACGGGAGACTGAATTAATCCGTCCTCCTGTTGCGAATGTCAGCCTGGCTGTTCTTCTGTTCTCCGTTAAAGAACCGGACATGAACCTCAATCTGCTGGACAAATTTCTTGTACATATTGAGCAGGCAGGATTGGATGCTCTAATTGTATTAACGAAGCAGGACCTCGTAGATCCAGAGAAGGACACAAGGGACACTGTAGCTGAGGTTAAGGCTCTCTATGAACAGATTGGGTATGAAGTCATCTCGACCAGTTCGAGAACCGGTGAGGGCAATGAACTACTCAAAGAACGCCTTGCAGGCAAGATCAGTGTGTTCTCGGGTCAGTCCGGTGTAGGTAAGTCATCCATGCTTAATGCCCTGATGCCAGGGCTGACACTCGAAACGAGTGAAATCAGTATGCGTCTTGGCCGCGGAAGACATACGACCAGGCACGTTGAATTGATCCCGCTGGATAATGGCGGATTTGTAGCAGATACACCCGGATTCAGCCAACTGGACTTTCTCGAGATTGGTGTCGAGGAATTATCCACCTGTTTCCGTGAATTTGCCCAGTATGCGGATCAGTGCAAATTCCGCGGCTGTACCCACACACATGAGCCCCAATGCCGAGTACTTGCAGCCAAGGAGGAAGGTCTAATCTCCGACAGCCGTTACCGGCATTATGAGCAGTTCCTTACAGAAATGAAAGACAAGAAGCGGAGGTACTAATTATGATTAAAATTGCTCCATCCATCTTATCTGCAGATTTTGCACGTCTTGGTGCTGAGGTAGCAGAGGCGCAAGCTGCTGGAGGCGACTGGATTCACGTTGATGTCATGGACGGCCATTTCGTTCCGAATATTACGCTGGGTCCTGCCATTGTAAAAGCTATTGCGCCACATACCGACCTGCCACTGGATGTACATCTGATGATTGAGAATCCGGAACGGTATGTTGAGGAGTTTGCCAAAGCAGGAGCGGCTGTTATTACCGTTCATGCCGAGGCATGTGTGCATTTGCACCGTGTGATTCATCTGATTAAGGAACAGGGAGTCAAGGCGGGAGTTGCTCTGAATCCGGGGACGCCTGCCAGTGCCATTCAGGAAGTGCTGGATGACGTGGACATGGTTCTGGTTATGACCGTGAATCCTGGGTTTGGCGGACAAGCGTTCATCTCGGGAACCATGAACAAAATCAGACAAATTCGCAGCTGGCTGAATGAAAAAGGGCGCCATGACGTACACATCGAAGTGGACGGGGGAATTGCAGCCGATACAGCACCACTCGTTGTTGAAGCTGGCGCGGATGTACTCGTCGCAGGTAGTGCGGTATTCGGACGTGAGGACCGTGCAGCCGCCATTGCCGAAATCCGTAGCAGCTACGGAGGCTGATCTATGGGCCTTAAGGAGACGCTGTGGACAATGGCTGCCAGCCTTGTAACGGGACTGGTGCTTGCGTTATTTGCAGTCATTCAATCCCCATACAATGCGCTTACCTCACTGATTGGCGTGGGCGTTGTCATTATGTATTTTCGAAAGTTTGATCGTACACGATCTCGTGTTACCTTCGTCATATTCAGCATACTGTATTACTTGCTGAGCGTATTCATGATCGCTGTCTATCAATTTGTTCCTGCCCAAACGTAAATGAGCTGTTCTTCGGGCTCGTCATGTTGGAATAGGGACAGGTGGTTCCGCATAAATATGGTTACATGAGCAGGTTTCTCATGTAGCCTTTTTTGTCGTGTTTAAGGTGAAGAAGGCCCTGAAGCATAGGATACGGCGGATGCATGAGCATGATGGGGAGGGTGAAGTATGAAATTTTACACATTCAAACTGCCGAAGTTTTTGGGAGGGTTTGTAAAGGCGATCCTTAATACGTTTCAAAAGAACTGATAAGATCGAGAGCAGGCTCGGAAGACGAATACCGCCGCTATGGCTTCAGGACGATTGGGGAATCCGACCTGAGAAGTGCCATGCGGCGGGCATTCACATGCTTGTGCAGGTATTTATGTACTTTTTTGAATACCAAAAAAGCACCTGCAAGGAACAAGGTGCTTTTTGCTTATCCGATTTATAGTAGCTTTGCGTGATTATACGCGAGTCACTTTACCGGCTTTCAGTGCACGGGTGCTTACGTATACACGTTTTGGTTTACCGTTCACGAGAATGCGGACCTTCTGAACGTTTACGCCCCAAGAACGACGGTTACGGTTGTTAGCGTGGGATACGTGGTTACCGGTGCCCGGTTTCTTACCTGTCACATAACATTTGCGAGACATAGATTACACCTCCTATCCTAAAATAACCAGTTGCCTTCGGAGAGACGAAAGTCATTCCTTAAAGGCTAAATTGTTCTTCCTGACCATAGTGGTCAGGCTCCAGTAGCTAATGGCGTTGTTCAAGCCGGCATGGCCGGATCATTTCCATTACTTAACCTGCATAAAACAATACTTGAATATAATATCATACCCAAAAAAGCTTCGTCAACTGATCCAAAAACTTTATTTATTTCTCCTGCCTAATATAGTACAATGTTGAATAGTCCATAATACAGCGGTGAACAGGCTGTTGCCGCGAGAAAGCCGGAGATTTGACCGTCCCAAGAGGTCGGGGGTCTGCAATTTGGCAACGCTGTGCGCTGTGACATTTCCATCACTGGCACCAGTCTCCATGCGGCATTCATGCCGGCTCTCGATACCGGTGCATATCCGTATGCCCCGAACTCGGGCTTCAGCGGTTGCAGGATATCGGTGGCTTGGCCGCCCAGACCGTAGATCCGGATGACATGTTGAATTGTATGCCTTTGCCGGACAAGGTGTGGACGAAGAATGACGCAGAAGCGTCAACGCATGAACAGACCAGTTAACATCTTGGTGCAAGATGTTCGTGTATCAAGCTAGGAAGGGGAATTCTCACTTGAGTATACGTTCTTTAAATGGAACAGATTTCACCGCAATGGTACTTGCCGGCGCGGAACAACTTGGACAGCATGCAGAGCACGTCAATTCCCTGAATGTTTTCCCTGTGCCGGATGGTGACACGGGAACGAACATGAATTTGACAATGAGTGCGGGAGTTGCAGAGATTAAACGCAAGAGTTCTGCCTCCATCGGAGAAGCTGCCGGTATTTTATCGAAAGGCCTGCTTATGGGCGCACGGGGGAATTCTGGCGTTATTTTATCGCAGTTGTTCCGTGGTTTCAGTCGTTCAGCTGCTCCTTATGAGGAACTGAATACGATCCAATTTGCAGCAGCCCTCCAAAACGGCGTGGACGCAGCGTACAAAGCTGTCGTGAAGCCTGTCGAAGGAACCATTCTTACCGTGGCTAAGGAAGCGGCGAAACATGCCAGCTACTATGCAAGACGGACGAATGATATTACCGAATTAATGAATGAAGTATTGTTAAAAGCAAAAGAGGCACTGGCAACGACTCCGGAATTGCTGCCTGTACTAAAACAGGTTGGCGTCGTGGATTCGGGTGGACAGGGGCTTGTATATATTTACGAAGGTTTTATGGAAGTACTGCTGCAGACCGACGGTGTTAGCCGTGCATCCCTGCAAAAAGAAGTACAACCATCTGTGGCATCGTCCGCATTGAAACCAGCTGTACCGGCAGAAGAGGTGCCTGCAAAGCCTGCACAGCAGGTCATTGCTCCAGAGATGCCGTTGTCTGCACAGGCTAGACTGGAAACGGAAGATATCGAATTCCTGTATGATATGGAATTCTTCATTAACCGCCAGCTCGGAGATAATGCAGGCGTGGCATTCGATGATGAGGCATTCCGGAAAGCGTTGTCAGTTAATGGTGATTCCATCATCATTATTGCTGACGACGAAGTGATCAAAGTGCATGTGCACTCCAAGACACCTGGAGATGTACTGAATCTGGCACTTCGTTACGGCGAAATTACTCAGATTCACATTTTGAACATGCGTGAACAGCACCGGGATCTGCTGACGGCGGGCATGGACATAGCGCCTTCTCCTGAATTGTTCGCAGAGATTCCGCCTGAAACGACGCGCAGTCATGAAGAGGCAGTACCTCCTGCAGATGAGATGGCTCCGTATGGTTTTATCGCTGTATCTTCAGGCGAGGGTATTGCAGAAATCTTCCAAAGCCTCGGAGTGGATGTTGTTCTGTCCGGCGGACAGACGATGAACCCAAGTACCGAGGACTTTGTGAATGCAGTTCGCTCGATCGCTGCGGAACAGGTATTTATTTTGCCGAACAATTCCAATATTGTCCTTGCTGCCGAACAGGCACGAGAACTGCTTGAAGACGAACGCCGGATCACGGTGATTCCGAGCAAAACCATTCCGCAGGGAATGGCAGCTGCGTTTGCCTTCCAAGAGGATGAGTCTGCTGATACCAACCGTGATCAGATGCTTGAAGCCATTGGCCGCGTGCAGTCGGGTCAGGTTACTCATGCCGTAAGAGATACTCAGTATGATGAGCTGGATATCAAGGCAGGCCATTACATTGGCATCCATAATTCCAAAATCGTTGCGACAAATGAAAGCATGCTGCGTGCGTGTGAAGGCTTGCTGCAGCAGATGATGGAGAATGGAGATGAAGTGGTTACCATCCTCGAAGGGGAAGAAGCTGACTCTGAGGTTACCGCTGCGCTTGCGGCATGGCTGGAGTCGCAATATCCTGATGCTGAGGTGGAGGTACATTCCGGAGGACAGCCAGTTTATTATTATTTGTTCTCTGTGGAGTCCTGATAGTACACTCACGCAAGGAGGAGATCTCGCTTGAGCCATAAGATTGCGATAGTAACAGACAGTACCGCAGATATACCGGAAGAGCTTGTAAGTAAATACGGAATTCATGTGGTTCCACTGCGTGTTCTGTTTGGTGAAGAAAGTTATGCAGACGGCGTTGATCTGACTTCGGAACAGTTTTATGCCAAATTGGAGAAGGCTTCGGCGTTACCTACAACGTCACAGCCTTCGCCAACCGAATTCATGAACATCTACCAGACTCTGCTGGATGAAGACCCGGAACGTCCGATTGTCTCGATTCACCTGTCATCAGGCATGAGTGGAACCTATCAATCGGCACTACTGGGCAAATCCCTGCTGGAGCGCGAGGGCGACATTACGGTGCTGGACTCCAAGTCGGCATCTTATGGATATGGTCTGATGGTTGTTCAGGCAGCTGAACTCGCGAGTCAAGGCAAGTCCGCAGCCGAGATTGCTGCAGCTGTGGAAGCCATGCAGAAGAGCCGTAAGCTATTTTTCCTGGTGGATACACTGGAGTACCTGCAAAAAGGCGGACGGATCGGGAAGGCAGCGGCTATTCTAGGCACCTTACTGAATATTAAGCCCATCTTGTCCATTGATGAGGAAGGTGTCATATACGCTGTTGAAAAAGTCAGGGGACACAAAAAAGCAATGGCACGCATCATTGAGCTGTTTCAGCAGGACCTTGCGGGTAAGCGTGTGAACCTGGCCGTAGGCCATACCGCAGATCCCGGATCAGCGATTGCTTGTGCAGAGCAGCTGCGTGGGCATTTTACACTGAATGAAGTGGTGTACACCAATATTGGAGCCGTTATTGGCAGCCATGTTGGGCCTGGCGTTATTGCCATCTTTATGTGGCCTGTTCCGGAATGAGGGATTAAACATGAAATTGGAAGAAATATCGGTTAAGCAAATTAACGGCGTGAGTGCTCTCAAAGAGGGAGAGCTTCACGCCTTTGGCATCTCTAGTGTTAAAGATCTACTTGAATACTATCCGTTCCGTTATGAGGATTATCGTCTGCGTTCTCTTAGTGAAGTGAAAGATGGGGACAAGATTACGGTCCAGGGTAAGATCATGGGTATTCCGGTGTTGCAGCGCTATGGTAAAAAGTCCCGTCTCACCTGCAAGGTGATGACCGAAGAGTGGATGATTACGGCAACCTGGTTTAATCGTCATTTTCTAAAAGACCAGCTTACGCCAAACCGCGAAATTGTGCTTACGGGGAAGTGGGAACAAAAGCGCATGCAGATGACCGTCTCGGACTCGGAGTTTCCGGATAAGGGAGATGGCCGTTCAGGTACGCTGCAGCCGGTCTACTCGGTAACGGGCAAGCTGACGCAATCCTGGATGCGCAAGACGATCAATCAGGGGTTAATTCAATTTGGAGACATGATACCCGAGATCTTACCCCCATCTCTGATGAAAAAATACGGACTGATGCCTCGTAAACAGGCAATCGCAGGGATTCACCGTCCGCAGGATAATCGGGAAGGCCAGCAGGCCAGACAGCGCATGGTCTATGAGGAATTGTTTTTGTTCCAGCTGAAGATGCAGGCTTATCGTGCATTGAACCGAAACCGGATGGATGGGGTTGTGCATACAACGGATAATGCCACCATTCGCGAGTTTGTGCGCAGTCTGCCGTTTGAACTGACCGATGCTCAGAAAAAGGTAGAACTGGAAATCCTTCACGATATGCGTTCGCCTTATTCCATGAACCGCTTGCTGCAAGGCGATGTGGGTTCGGGTAAAACGGTGATTGCAGCCATAGCACTGTATACCTCGGTAAGGTCCGGTTTCCAGGGAGCTCTGATGGTTCCTACCGAGATTCTGGCCGAGCAGCATATGCGATCATTGCAAAAGCTGTTTGAACCTTTTGGCGTAACGGTGGGCCTTCTAACCGGCAGCGTGAATGGACGGAAACGCAAGGATCTGATCGCTTCGCTGCAAATGGGGATGATTGATATCGTGGTGGGTACCCATGCCTTGATTCAGGAAGATGTGTTCTTCCGTGATCTGGGTCTTGTCGTGACGGATGAGCAGCATCGCTTCGGGGTGAACCAACGCAGCATTTTGCGGCGAAAAGGTTATAATCCCGATGTGTTAACCATGACGGCAACCCCGATTCCGCGGACGCTGGCGATTACGGCATTTGGGGATATTGAAGTATCCACGATCTCGGAACGGCCGAAGGGACGAATTCCGATCTCCACCTATTGGGTTAAGCATGACATGATGGAGCGTGTGCTCGGTTTCATCTCCCGTGAAGTGGATCAGGGCCGTCAGGCTTATCTTATATGCCCTTTAATTGAGGAATCCGAGAAGCTGGATGTCCAAAATGCGATTGATCTGCATGTGCAGATGCAGCAGAACTTTCCGAATTATCGTGTGGGCCTGCTGCATGGACGGATGACGGCTGGGGAGAAAGAAGAGATGATGCGTGCGTTCTACAGCAACGATATTCAGCTTCTCGTCTCCACCACGGTGGTGGAAGTCGGCGTCGATGTACCGAATGCTACGTTAATGGTTATTATGGATGCGGACCGTTTTGGCCTGTCCCAGCTGCATCAGCTTCGCGGCCGTGTTGGCCGGGGGGCCCACGCGTCCTATTGCGTGCTCATCGCCGATCCCAAAACAGAGGTTGGGCAGGAGCGCATGAAGGTCATGACCGAAACGGAGGATGGCTTTGAAGTTTCTCGCCGTGATCTCGATCTGCGGGGACCGGGGGATTTCTTTGGGACCAAACAGAGTGGATTACCGGAATTCCGCCTGGCGGATATGGTTGCAGACTTTGCCGTATTGGAGCAAGCGAGGGATGATGTGTCCAGTTTGATCGGCGATCCGAATTTCTGGACATCCGTGGACTATACGGCTTTGCGAGAGTATTTACAGCAGCAGCAGGTATTCCAGGGTGATCTGATCGATTGATTGTGGCCTGAATGCATGGTTTTCCTGCAATTCGTGCGAAAAAAGTCAAGTGAACAAGCCCTCCCGTCATATGAATAGAAAGTGAGTTCATTTTTGGGAGGTGCTGTACGTTTTGAGTTATCAACAATATGGAATCAGTCCGCAGCTGGTGGAGCGGATCAAATTAAAGATGAAGAATCCTGCTGTCAAAGATCGCATCAAAAAGCTGATTGACGGAATTACGAAGTCTGACCTTCAGGACCGGGCCAAGGTTAGAAGATTGGTCAAGTCATCTGCTGCCATCTTAAATGAAAACTTCTCGTCAGCTCAGGAGGAGCAGTTCGTTGCCTTCGTCATCGCCCAGAAGATTGATCCCAACAATACGTTTCATTTGATTAAGCTGTGGGGGATGTTTCGGTGAGGTCGCTGTAGGTTGAGGATAATAAAATGCATGCAGGACAGCACACGTGACCGCTACGATTGCAGTACCATCTTCCGATCGCTGTTATTCCCGGATTTTTTTGAACGCCCTTTTTGAATGGGGAAATCCGGGAATAAAGGCGAGCGCTTTGCTTCTCCAGATTGGTTCTGCACTCTCCGCTACTGTGTTATCCAATATTCCTTTTATAAAAACTCAACCTACATCGAGGGTGTAGGTTGGTTAAAGGGCGGGGTAGCCCATAAGTCAGGAAATTGACTTATGGGCTGCCTTTTTTGATGGTAGGCATCAGACCAATCGTCCGTGATGCATCTTAAGGACATGTTTCAACGAAAAGCTAAAATAGTTGTAACGAACTGAGCGCACGCTATCCGGGTAAATCATCAGGTTCGGTGTCGTCACGAATCGTAGAGCTGTTAAATCGTCTTTCGCGGAGGTAAATAGCAGTTTTTTACTTATATAGCGTGGAATAGGTTCGTTAAAGTTATTATTCCATACTAATTCTCATAATAAGGTGTAACGGATTCCTTAAAGTCTGTCTGAATGGAGCAAAAGACTCTCCACTGCATCCTTTTACATCTAATTTCCACCTGATGACTTTGCTTTCTCCTTGGCAGAGCGGTAAACTGGTGCATACGAGCAAAAAGGATGAACGCAAAATGAGCATTCATAGGATCATGTAAAAGGGAAAACCGGAGATGCAATAACAAAGCATAAGGCATATTGCTGATTTTTGATGGATTTGGAGGAAGCGGGCTTCATGGAAATGTTTACGATGCTGCTGGGTTTATTTGAGCGGGCGGCGCTGCTAATTATCTTTTTATTCTTTTTATCGAGGGTACCTCGTTTTAGACAGATTTTGCAGAAGGGGAAACTAAGGCCGCAGGAATATGTGGCCGTGACGCTGCTATTCTGTGCTTTTGCGATCTTTGGCACCTATACCGGGATCAATGTGGAAGGTTCACTGGTGAATGTGCGGATTATCGCTATTTTGTCGGGTGGTATTTTGTTTGGAGCACCTGTAGGGATTATTACGGGGATCGTATCGGGAGTGCATCGGTATTTGATTGATATGGATGGGATTACAGCCATCCCGTGTCTCATAACGAGTATCATTGCCGGTCTGGTGTCGGGTTACATTCATAAATACACACCCAAGTCGAAGCGGTGGATGATTGGTATTGCGGCCGGGATGATCTGTGAAGCACTTACGATGCTGCTAATTCTGCTATATTCCTATCCGGACCCGCTCGGTGCGGACATTGTATCCAAGATTGCATTGCCCATGATTCTGGGTGAGGTCAATATTGGACTGATCGTACTGCTGGTGCAGAGTGTGGAAGGGGAAAAGGAAATGATCGCAGCACGCCAGGCAAAACTGGCCTTGGAAATTGCGAACAAAACGCTGCCCTACTTCCGCTCCATTGATGAGGATTCCCTGCGGACCATCTGTCGCATTATTCAGGAGGATATCCAGGCTGACGCTGTTGCCATTACGGATACTCGCAATGTACTGGCCTATGTCGGGTTCGGGGAAGAACGATATCACATTGGCAATGAGATTATTAGCGAGATGACGAAGCAGACGATCTCCAGCGGAGAGATTACGATCAGTAATGATGTGACGGATGAGAAAACACCGGATATTCATTCCCTGCTAATTATTCCGCTCAAGGAGCGGAGCGAGGTCACGGGAGCCCTGAAGATTTATTACCGTAAAGCTTATAAAATTACGTATCCGCTGCAAACCATGGCTGTGGGACTATCCCAGATTATTTCCACTCAGATGGAAGTTTCTCGGGTCGAAGAGATTAAGGCAGCCGCCAACAAAGCGGAACTGCGGGCATTGCAGACGACTATTCATCCTCATTTTCTCTTCAATGCGCTGAACGCGATTGCTTCTTCGATTCGAACGAAGCCTGACCGGGCACGGGAGCTGATTGTAAATCTGTCGGGATATATGCGCTATAATCTGGAGCTGTCGGATGAGCTGATCGATATCCATAAGGAGCTGGAGCAGGTCCGCAATTATGTGGAGATTGAGAAAGCCCGTTATGGCAGCAGGCTTAACGTGATCTATGAGATTGATGAAGTGGCCGTGCATATTCCAAGTCTGGTTATTCAGCCACTTGTTGAAAATGCAATCATTCATGGTGTCCTCAAGGTCAAAGGTCCTGGAACAGTGCGGATTCGGGTACAGGATTACCCTGATTTTGTACGAATAGGAGTTAGTGACACCGGTGCTGGTATCAACCCCGATATCATTGAGAAGGTCTATCATGACCGAATGCCGGGGAATCAGATTGGTCTATATAATGTTCATCGGCGGGTGAAGCTCATTTATGGACAAGGTGTAACCATTACGCGGCTGAAGCAAGGAACTGATATTATTTTTGACGTACCCAAAGGAGATGTCGTGACAAGGTGATTGGTCTATGAGAGCCCTTATCGTGGAAGATGAAATTCCTGCAAGTGAAGAATTGAATTATTTGATTGAGGAACATAGTGAGATTGAAGTGGTTGCCTGCCTGGAAGATGGACTGGATGTACTAAAATTTCTGCAGGAGCAGGAAGTGGACGTTATTTTTCTCGATATTAACATTCCATCCCTGGACGGCATGATGCTGGCCCATCATATCGGGAAGTTCGCCAGTAAGCCTTATATCGTCTTTACGACTGCGTACAAGGAGCATGCAGCAGAAGCATTCGAGCTGGAAGCCTTTGACTACATTCTGAAGCCTTATGATGAGAAACGAATTGCAGCCATGCTGCTCAAGCTGGAGAATGCCTTCAAACGTGATCATGCGGGAGAGGGATTGGTTGAACATGGGCAGGCTCTAGTGACGGATGACACTTCCGTACAAGGATCACCGCCAAAAGCATCTGTCGCCGGAAGTGGAATACGAATTAATCTGCTGCGAAACGATAACATTATCGTAACGGATACAGCCGACATTTATTATGCGGAAGCACAAGAGAAAGTAACGAAGGTGTATACCAAAAATGGTGAGTTTACGATGCCAGTGAGCATTTCGGATTTTCATGGCCGACTGCCTCAGGAGTCCTTTTTCCGCTGTCACCGTTCTTACCTGGTCAATCTGTCTCAAATTCGTGAGATTGTACCCTGGTTTAACAATACCTATCTGCTCCGTCTGCGCGATCTGGAAGCGGAAGTGCCGGTTAGCCGGGGCAAGGTCAAGGAATTCAGGCAGCTCATGCGCATATAGAGGCATTTCATTCCGTTTCTGATGCAACTCATGCTTAAATCGGTGTTATGAATCCCCTTTCATGTATGATTAGCTTGTGAACGCATTCAAAGCAGCATTGTCATTCACCAAATGTTGGACAATGTGCTCAGACATGACATCGACAAAGGGGAGATCACGATGAAAGCAGCTATTTCATCAGCACCTAATTCAGCATCGACATCCATAAAAATGAATCGTTGGCTTATTGTACTTGGAACAATTATTGTACAAATGGGCCTTGGAACCATCTACACCTGGAGTTTATTTAATCAACCGCTGTCTGACCGTTTCGGATGGGATGTCAGCTCGGTCGCGATAACTTTTTCGATCACGAGTTTTGCACTCGCATTTGCTACGCTGTTTGCAGGCCGATTGCAGGAACGGTGGGGACTTCAGCGTCTGATCCGTGTTGCAGGGATTTTTCTTGGTCTGGGACTGGTGCTCAGTTCTCAGGTTACTTCATTAACACTGCTCTACATTTTGGCAGGATTCGTGGTTGGCTTCGCAGACGGGACCGCATACATCACGTCGTTATCCAACTTGATCAAATGGTTCCCGGAACGCAAAGGTCTCATCTCGGGTATTTCCGTTGGTGCTTTTGGTACAGGCAGTCTGTTGTTTAAATATGTGAACTCGGCATTGATTGGTGCTGTAGGACCTGCTCAGGCATTTATGTATTGGGGTATCATCGTCCTGGTCCTGATTGTGGCCGGATCTTTCCTGATTCGTGAAGCCGTTGTTCGTGAACAGGCTCCCGTTAGCAAGACTGAAGGGGCGAAGCAGGAAGAAGTTATTCGTCATCAGTACACGGTAAAAGAAATGCTTCGCACCAAAGAAGCGTATATGCTCTTCATTATTTTCTTCACGGCTTGTATGAGCGGCTTGTATCTGATCGGTATTGTCAAAGACATCGGCGTACAGCTGGCAGGTCTTGACGTGGCTACCGCTGCGAATGCTGTAGCAATGGTTGCGATCTTCAATACGGCAGGGCGTATCGTTCTGGGGGCCTTGTCGGACAAAGTAGGCCGGATGAAAGTCATTGCCGGGGCACTGCTGGTTACAGCAGTCGCCGTCATGATACTAAGCCTCGTTCCGCTGACCTATGGCGTGTTCTTCGCCTGCGTGGCTGCAGTTGCGTTCTGTTTCGGTGGTAACATTACCGTATTTCCGGCGATTGTCGCGGATTACTTCGGACTGAAAAATCAGAGCAAAAACTATGGCGTCATCTATCAGGGATTTGGAATTGGAGCCTTGGCTGGATCCTTCATCAGTGCCCTGCTGGGCGGATTCCATCTGACGTTTATCGTTATTGCCATCCTCTGTGCAGTTTCCCTGCTGCTTGCCTTGATGATTACACCTCCGGGTCAAAATCGTCGTACACGTCAGCATGAAGGCCCAATGAGTCTCAAACCTTCATCACGGGCAAGCTGAGTGAATTCGAACTAGAATATCGTTATAATTTAATGTTTCTATATTAAGTAAATGAATGGCGGTCTCTGCGGAGGCCGCTTTTTTCAATAGGGTTAGGGGAACACTACTGGTTGGTAGTAGATCGCTTGGGGGCAGCGTGCATTGTATCCTGTGCTTCTGCTATACTCTAGGTGAATTAAAGGACAACAACATCTGTTCGGAGTTGGAGGAGGATTTCGATGAACTTCGTTAAATATGCTGAACCCGATTTTTCAGACTATTATGCTTTGGTTTCCAATATGGAAGTCATGAAACAGATTACGGAACGAACTCTCCCGGAGGAGGAGGCGAAGACCCAATTCCGGTCCATGCTAGATTATAATCTGAGCTCCAGTTGCGGATATTACCGGGTATCAGGTGCAGATGGAGCTGGGCTCGCTTACGCCAAACTCATTCAGGATGAATCCGATTCGTCCCGAGCGGAGATGGGCTATATGGTTTTGCCTGAATACTGGGGCCAAGGTCATGGCACGTCCATTGCGTCGCGTCTCATTTTAAAAGCACAGGCGGCGGGAATTGGTGTGCTCTACGCGATCATTGACCCATCCAACGTGGCATCCCGTCGAATATTAACCAGACAGAACTTTGTATCCACATGGACAGGCGATATGGAAGGACTCCCCGGCGAGATTCTGGAATTAAACCTTAGGGTACGTCGGTAACCGATCAAGCCAGAAGGGTAATGATATATACACATTCTGCTTATACCTGGCATGGAGCTCATACCCGGCCGGGAATAATGCAGGATGCTGCACAGAGATATGGAGGGGATGGAGATGAGCAATACGGTAATGGAGCGTCTGAACGAATTGCTGCCGGAATGGCTGGAGACCAGTCGTTTGCATACAGGGCAGGGAAAGGTCGCTTCCTATATCCCGGAGCTGGTCAAGGCTTCACAGGATGAGCTGGGTATACATATTATGGACGCCGAAGGCAATCATGTGTCTGCCGGAGATTGCGGTGTACCCTTTACGATGCAGAGCATCTCCAAAGTGTTCACACTAATTCTGGCCCTGATGGATCATGGGGAAGAAGCGGTTTTCTTTAATGTAGGAAAAGAACCTACGGGTGACGATTACAATTCGATGATCAAGCTTGAACTGGTTGAACCGGGTATCCCTTTTAACCCGCTGATCAATGCAGGAGCCATAACGGTGTCCTCCCTGGTCGCGGGAGACTGCAAGGAAGAGAAGTCACGGCGAATTCTGGAGTTTTTCCGCAAGCTCGCGAATAATGATCGGCTGGACTATAACGAAGAGGTCTTCCGGTCCGAATCGGAGACAGGTCACTTGAACCGTTCGCTGGCTTACTTTTTGAAGCATAATGGTGTGATCAAGGAAGATGTGGAAGATGTGCTCTGTGTCTATTTCCGACACTGTTCGATCGAGGTGACTTGTGCGGATCTGGCGCGCATGGCTCTGGTGCTTGCTCATGATGGCACAGATCCGATTACCGGAAATGAACTCATTCCACGCCGTTATGTACAGATTGCCAAAACCTTCATGACGACCTGCGGTATGTATAACGCATCGGGCGAATTTGCCATTGAAGTCGGGCTGCCTGCCAAGAGCGGAGTATCCGGCGGAATTATCACCCTTGTTCCTGGCCAATTTGGCATTGGTCTTGTAGGACCAGCTCTGAATCGAAAAGGGAACAGCATTGCGGGTGTGCATTTGCTGGAGCGCCTTTCCAAGGAATTTGACTGGAGTCTTTTCTAAAGATTTCCCCATATACCCACCAAAATGGCCGATGAATCATATATCGGTCATTTTGCTTCTTTTGGACGAAGTCGATTCCAGTAAAAATGGGTGTTGGGTTGCCTCGTAAAGCCATATTGGAAGTGTAGGAAAAGGGTCCTGCATGCATGAATTCGGCTGCATCTATTGCGGAATATTCGCTAATGAGAGTTGGCAAAGTGAATAGTTCCTATTGCCGATATAAGATGGAACGTTGGATTTTGCTTTCTTCTGGGTCATTCATTCGCCAGTGTCACAGTGGTAATCAGATTCATCTGAACGTCCCGGGTCCCGTTAGATGTCAGCAGCCTTAGAGTTCGTACAGTAGGGTCCAGCTTCAGTACCTGTCCAGTAAACCGGATATCGTCATGTTCATGGAACAGGGTTATGGTCACCGCATCTCCAAGCATCATTGAATTGCTGAGCAAACGGGACATTTCTTCCGCTGCCTGAGCATCCAGTGATGGACGGGTCCGGGGAGCAAGCTGTTCCTGATGAAGAATGTAAGCTTCCCGGTGCTCGGGAAGCATCATGCGCGAAGACTCAAAGAGTCCGTTTTGCTGCAGTTTTTTACTCATTTGTAATGACCTCCAATTTTATGGGAACGGTCCTGTGCCTGTGCAGACGAGCAGAGCGAGGAAGCCCGCATGATGGCGGTGTCTCCGAACTTGCGCTTGATGTCATCTGTGGCACGTTCCAGTTCTCTTTTGCGTTCACGATCATCGAACCAGGACAGCTGTACTTCGGAATCAGGCACCAGCCCGGTCAGTGAGATGCTGATGCGGCGGATGGGTAAACCGTCCCAATGACGAAGGAAGAGCGCCGCGGCCGCATCATAGACTTCATCCGTAATGTTGGTTGGCTCGTTCAACTTCATCTGGCGCGAGAAGCCAGTTGGGCGGTCGTAATCCTGCCCGCGGCATCCCACGGAGACCACATTACCCATCAGTGATTTATCCCGGGAGCGTCGACAGACGAGCTCTGCCAGCTCAAGCAGGACAACCTTGATCTCTTCCCAGGACTCATAATCTCTGGGAAGCGTCATCTGATGTCCAATGCCCTGCTGCTGATGTGTGTATGTCCCGGGTTTCACGGGTGAATCGTCCAAACCGCGAGCAATGCGCCATATTACTTCACCATTAACTCCCCAGCGTTCCCTCAGTCTGGTCAGAGGCGTCTGTGCCAAATCACCAATGGTGTGAATACCCATGTTATAGAGATGTTTCCCCATCCGTGAACCGACCATGAACATCTCCCGGACAGGTTTGGTCCAGATTGTTTTCTCCATGTCCTTACGATTCAGTACACAGATGCCTCCGGGGACTTTTTTGGCATATAAGTCACAGGCCATTTTGCTCACCACTTTGGTATCACTGATGCCAATCCGAATATACACGCCCGTCTCCTCCATGACCCTGGATTGAATGCTGCGGGCAATCGTCTCCGGGCTGCCGAACAGCTCCAGGCTTCCGGTGACATCGAGAAACTGCTCATCAATACTGTAGGGCTCAACAAGGTCAGTGTAGGACTGAAGAATCCGGGTGATGTGAAGCGATACGCGAATGTATTCCGCCATCCGGGGGCGAACAACGACAACGTCCGGACATTTGGCGAGGGCTTCACCCAGTCGCTCAGCCGTCGTAATTCCATAAGATTTGGCAATAGGGCAGGCCGCAAGGATGATGCCGGAACGGCGCGCTGGATCTCCCGCTACGACAAGGGGACGGTCTTTGTATTCGGGATGTGCCGATTTCTCCACACTGGCATAAAATGACTGGCAGTCTGCGAGCATAATGACGCGTCCATCTTTGCGGGACATAACAGGTCTCTCCTTTATTCCATGATTCGGCTGTTCACGAACAGACAGAGCTATTCAGCCGTATGCTTTTTACAGTTTATTTACATTTTGGAACGTGTGTTCCTGTTTTATAAGCATATCCCGAATGCTCTAAAGCGGCAACCGGAATTTTTTTGCAAATTGGACACAATTATGGAATCCAAATAATAGAGTCAGAATTTAGGAAATAAGATGTGCTTTTTTACATTTGATGTAAGAGATTCGTGACTTCAGGGTGATGACCCGGTGTTCATTTCGTTTTTTGTAAAAGTAATATAAATGGGCACAGTCCTATGAGGGGGGACTGATGTCCTTTTTTGCTTTTCTGCACTTTTCAGAAAACCTTGTCAGGCCGCGGGTTTTCACTGATACGTTATCGGACTATAGTATCAATTTTGTAATCTTTATGGTTAATACTGTAAAAACGTCCGCAACTTTAACATATTACTTGCGTTTAAAGGGGTAAGTGTTCAAGCAGAAACAGCTGCTGCATACCGCGTTGCATATAACTTTAACGGGTAGAGAACTGCAACAGGTTAGAGAGTTCAGAACGTGGTTTTCTTAATGTCAAAATGGCATTCGTGAAGAAGAGAAGCTAGGCAAACTTTTCATGCTAGTTCATGGCCGTTTTTACGAATTATGGGCAGAATGTTGCATTCCACGTTTGCTTCCATCAGCCTAGTTACAAATGCAGAGTATTGGCGCTATAGTGAGAACACACCGCTGGCATCTCTACCCGGAGCGGACATCCAAGCAGTATGAATGGCTGCATGTCTGTTAGCTTTAATTTCAGATTCAGACCAAGAACAGGCAGGATGCATAATAGAGAGGTGAGCAATCAGGAGCCATGAGCAGACGAAGAAGAAAGCGCTGGATGTTGACGATGTTGACGGGAGCGGTTGTACTGACCGGTGGAATATTGGCCGGTTGGCACTACATGCAGCCCCAGCTCGTTACCTACACAGCCGAGAATGGCACGGAGATGAAATTCAAGACCGAGGGAGACCGGTTCATGGAATACGGGCCCGATGGAACATGGAGGGAGATGTTCGTTAAGGGCGTCAACCTGGGTGCAACTTCGCCGGGATATTATCCGGGAGAATTTCCCCTGACCGAAGAGGATTACCTAAGGTGGTTCCAGCAGATTCAGGAGATGGGGGCCAATGTCATACGGGTATATACGGTCCACGAACCGATTTTTTACTCAGCATTGGTCGATTATAACCGAGGCCGGGAGCAGCCGTTATATTTTATACAGGGTATATGGTCGCCGGAAGAAGAGTTGATTGAGAAGCAGGACGCTTTTGCTGATCACATTGAACAGACGTTCAAGCAGGAGATTGAAAAAGCGGTAACCGCGGTATATGGGGATGCGGATATTCCCGAAAAGGCTGGAGCCTCCAGCGGCAAGTACAAGAAGAATGCCGGTAAATATCTGATGGCCTGGCATGTTGGCACAGAGTGGGATCCCACGATGGTAGACAACACGAATGAAAAACATCCCGATGTTCCGCAATACAAGGGCGTTCATTTTTCCGGGACAGCAGATGCTTCGCCTTTCGAGAACTGGTTAGCCGAGCTGCTGGACTACACAGCCGTTCTGGAGAAGAAGTATGGATGGGAACATCCGATGACGTTCACCAATTGGGTGACAACCGATGTGCTGGAACACCCAGGCGAACCATTGTACGAGGAGGACCTCGTCAGTGTGGATGCCCGGCATATTCAGCCGGAGGAATGGCAGGGAGGATATTTTGCAGCATACCATGTGTATCCCTACTATCCGGATTTATTCCATACGGACAAGACCCTTCAAACGATCAAGGATGCAAACGGCGAGTACAACACGTACAAAAGCTATCTACGCAAGCTAAAAGCCGAGTATTCCGATATGCCTGTAATGGTAACGGAGTATGGTGTACCTTCTTCCCTTGGGATTTCTCATCTAGGTATGGGAGGAAGGGATCAGGGCGGACATAATGAGGCTGAACAAGGAGCCATTGACGCTTCACTGACTCAGGATATCTATGACGAAGGGTATGCGGGAGCGATTCTGTTCATGTGGCAGGATGAATGGTTCAAGAAAACCTGGAACACGATGCCTTTTGAAATCCCTGCTGATCGGCGGGCCTACTGGCTAAACGTGCTGACCAACGAGAAAATGTTCGGTCTGCTCGCCATGGACCCCGGCAAACAGGAACAGCTGACCATCGATGGGAAACTGGATGACTGGGCTGCACTGAACGAAAAAGAAGTTACGGTATGGCAGGGAAAGGTGGACGGCATTAAGGAAATGAAGCTGACCCACGACGAGGCCTACCTGTACATTGGGATGACGCTGGACCAGCCGTTTGATCCAGATCAAACGGTGCTCCGCATAGGCACGGATACACTGGCAGGCGGCAATCAGCCTGGCGAGCGGCTTCCGGAACGAACGCTAAGTGACGGTCTCGAAACGGTCATCACGCTGGGACAGGATGATGAATCCCAGGTTGAGATCGCCAAGGACTATGATTTTAACCAGCGTCTGTACGGCAAGGAAGGATACGATATGCTGCCGGACAAGCAAGCTGAGGCCGCTGATCCCTTCCATCCATGGAATTTGGCAGTCAGTCTGAGGATGACGCCGCCGGATACCCGGTCCGCTCATCCGTTTATGAATGAGAAGGTAGGAATCCTGAAGCGGGGAACAACGGCTCCCGGACAGTCCGACACGGATTCATTGACGACCTGGCAGTATGACGGCAATCAAGTGGAGATGCGAATTCCCTGGATGCTGCTTGGGTTTGGTGACCCAAGTTCACTGCAAGTGATCGATTATGGACCCCTGCAGGAAGGACGGGCGTTTAAGACGGTGACGACCGAAGGGATAACGCTGATTCCATGGTTAATGGATCGATCGACGGGCAACGTAGCCTGGCCTGCAGGTGATCAGACGACGCTGGATTTGACAACCTTGCCTGTGTATAGCTGGCAGCCGTGGGAACAGGTGAAATACAGTGAACGACTGAAGCTGAGTTACGAAGAAATGAAGAAAGTCTTCGAACAAATTCCAAGTTCTCAGATGAATTAAGTGAGTATAAAGGAGGACCTTTTCACATGTTTTCGAGTTTGGCTTTGGCCTATCTATTTTTGTACATCTGTATAGCGCTCGTCGCTCTGGGTGTGATCCTGCTGTTTGCCATGAAAGTGTCCCATAACGGCAAACGGCGCAAGATTGAATTCTACAAACAAAAGCAGCGGGATTACTTCACGTATCTGCAAACGGCACTGACTGAAGGCCGTCCGCTGAGATTGCCTCCCGGCAAGCTGGCTCCGGTTGAACGACAGGTAATTCAGAGCAAGCTTATTGAGTGGATTGATCAATTCAAAGGGGAGTACCGGGACAAATTGATTGCACTCTGTCGCGAAGCAGGATTCGTAGAGCATGATCTGAAAGAACTGGGCCGTCTGCGTTATGGTCGGCAGATCGATGCAGCTTACCGATTGGGCGGCATGCGCTGTCCCGAAGCCGTTCCGGGCCTAATGGAGTTGCTCAAGGATGAGAAGCCTGGGCCCATGGCATTCGTGATTGGACGTTCCATTGCGAGAAGCACAACCCGTCAGGGTGAATTGAAGGACATGCTTGAAGTGTTATTGACCAAAGGGAAGTCGATTCATCATCTAGCTGCGGACATTTTGCTTGAGACCAGTCTGGATACGAGCAGACTTCTGATTGAGCTGCTGGAAGACCGCAATCCTGATTTTGTAAAGGTTGGACTTGTTGCCATGTGGGGACAGGCTGTACCTGAAGTCATGCCGGCACTCGACCGGTTGGTCGGTGCAGAGCATCAGGATGTACGGGCGGAAGCGGTGAAGCTGTATCTGAGTGCAAGTCCGGCACTTCAGGATGAGACGATTCTCAAGCTGATGAAGGATGCTGATCCGGAAGTACGGGCAGAAGTGGTTCAGGCGCTTGGTTCGAAGCATGCGGCAGGCAGCATTCCACTGCTGCGTAAGGCGCTCCGTGACGAAGACTGGAGAGTGCGCTATACGAGTGCAGAGAGCTTGAGCATGCTGGGCGAACCCGGATTCGAAGCGTTATGTCAGGCAGCGGTGCAAGGTACCGGTGTTGAGCGCGAGATTGCCATGCAGCAAATTGAGAGCACGATGAAGCAATCCGGAGCCGATCACAAAGCGGTGGACCAGATGATTGTGCATAACAAGAGAAGACTGCTTTATGACCAATATTTTGCCCCTGTACCGGGTAACCGAACAACGAAGAGACGCACCAGTGTGGCTGCGGTAGGAGGGGATTACACTGCTTAGGGATCTATTATTGATTTATGGCATGGTAGCCATCTACTATGTCGTTGCTGTAAATGCGCTGTATTTTTCCATTCTGGCGCTATCATTCCGTAACATCTGGACCATTTTCAGACGGTCCCATTATTCCAAATACAACACATTGTCAGGATCGGAGCTGGTGCCTTCAGTATCCCTGCTGGTGCCTGCTTACAATGAAGAATTGACGATTATTGAAAATGTGAACTGTCTGATGACACTGAACTACCCGACGTATGAAGTCATCGTGGTGAATGACGGTTCCAGTGACAGTACGTTGAAAGTGCTGCTGAAGGAATACCGTCTGAAACCCGTAACGGATACCAAGATGCGCGGCAAAATTCCTTGTCAAACCATACGCGGGATATACCACAATCCGGAATTCCCCGATCTGTATGTAATCGACAAGGAAAATGGGGGAAAGGCAGACTCGCTGAATGCGGGAATTAACCTGTCCCACTATCCGCTGATTTCTTCCATTGATGCCGATTCTTTGCTGGAAAAGGATGCCTTGATTCGCATGGCACGCATGTATATGGAGAATCCCGAAGAGACGGTGGCGATTGGCGGAGATGTTCGCATAGCGAATGGATGCAAAATCGAGAACGGAGCTGTACAGGATGTCTCCCTGCCGCGCAAAATGTGGCCGATGTTCCAATCCATTGAGTATCTCAAAGCCTTTCTGGGCGGACGGATTGGCTGGAGCCACATGAATGGACTGATCATCGTGTCGGGTGCCTTCGGTATGTTCCGCAAAGATGCTGTCATTGCCGTTGGCGGATACCGGGACGGATATCCCGGAGAAGACATGAACATTATCATCAAGCTTCATCGCTATATGCTGGAAAATAAATTGAAATACCGTGTAGCCTTTTGTCCTGAAGCTGTTTGCTGGACACAGGCGCCGGATTCCTACCGCATCTTGTCCAGTCAGCGCAAGCGCTGGGGACGCGGTAACCTGAAGAACATGCTGGAGAACCGCGGCATGCTGTTCAACCCGAAATATAAGGTGATGGGCATGCTGACCATGCCATACAACGTCATTTTTGAAGCGCTCAACCCTTATTTCCGGATTACCGGTCTGATCGCTCTTGCTGGTTATGTGCTGCTCGATATGACGCAGTGGCCGATTCTTGTTCTGTTCGGATTGCTGAACTTCGTGAGCGGTTATCTGCTGAGCGTAGGGGCATTGATTCTGGAAGAAATTGCGTTCCGGAGATACAACAAGCTGTCGGATCTGGTCAAAATGCTGGTTTACTCCGCTTTAAAATTTGTAGGCTATCACCAGCTTGGCGTCCTGTGGAGATTGCAGGGACATATTCAGTTCATGCAAAACAACAATTCATGGGGAACCATGACACGTCAGAGCTGGTCCGAGGAAGAAAAGGGAACCGAAGCTGCCTGATTCGTATCTGCATCGAATGGTGCTGGCTATAAGCAGCATTGAATTTTCACGAATGGCAATACAGCAGCAACAGAATAGATAACCAAGGGAGAAGGGTGGAAAAGAACATGCCTAATACGGCAACATTGCAGCGTGAAGCTGCCGTTAATGTGTACCGAAGTGTAGAACAGGGATTGAAGGATACGGGTGCCGGAACTTGCGGCTTAATGTTCATCCATTGCGGAGGTGTACAGGCCCAGCCGGAGCAGCAGGTCAGGAACTATCTGGAGCAAACGAGTGAGTTCGCCTTCCAGCTATGGACGGATGGGGCAACCCAGACGCTTGCGGTCCTGCTGCCCGGTTTGACGCTGAACGAAGTCCACTATGAAGGGCTTCGCATCAAGCATGAGCTGCAGGAGACGGTTCCTGGAGCCGAGCCGCAGATTACGCTGGCGAGCTTCAAGGATAGTGAGCGTCCTTCTCAGGCGACGATTCAGCACATGGCTGAATCCGCGAAGCTGGTTGACCCGTCGGAGATTCATATCTATACGCTGGACAAGACGGCGGACGAGCCGGGCAGAATTTTGATCGTGGATAACGACCCCACGGTTCGTGAGTTCCTCCAGCTGCGCCTAAAAATGCAAGGCTATGAGACGTATGAAGCTGTAGATGGGCTTGCTGCACTTGAATTGATTGAGAAGGTGTCACCTGATCTGGTGCTGACTGAACTCAATCTGTATGGCATTGACGGCCTGCCGTTCATTCACCATATTCAGAACCTGGATGTCGAGCAGCCGCCAAAGATTGTTGTGCTGACCGAGCAGCGTGTCGAACAGACGATCAGCCAATGCTTCCGCAGCGGCGTGGACGATTATATGACCAAACCTTTCTCCCCTGTGGAGCTGGATGCACGTATTCGTCGCTGCCTGCACTAATAAGATGATCAACCGAAACGGAATTACGGAACATTACAAATACATTAACCTGGAGGGAATATCATGGAGAATCAACAATTCCATACTTTACTGAATGCCATTGAAAACAAAGAAGCGGTGCTCGGCGTGGTCGGGCTCGGTTACGTAGGACTTCCACTTGCCGTGGAAATGGTGAATCAAGGCTTTACGGTAATCGGTATTGACCTGGATGCGTCCAAGGTCGACAGTATCTATAATGGGGATTCCTATATTCACGATATCTCGTCCGAGGAATTGAAAAAAGTGATGCAAACAGGCCGCTTCCAGCCTACAACGGATTACAGCATGCTGCGCGTCATTGATGCCTTGAGCATCTGCGTGCCAACACCGCTCAGTGAGAACCAGGATCCGGATACATCCTACATTGAGACTGTAGTGGATCAGATCAAACTGCACATGAAACCGGGCATGCTGATTACACTGGAGAGCACAACCTACCCGGGTACAACAGAAGAACTGATTCAGCAAAAGCTGGACAAAATCGGCCATGAAGCCGGCAAGGATTATTTCCTTTGCTTCTCGCCTGAACGTGTGGACCCGTCCAACGGAAGATTTACCACGTACAATACGCCGAAAGTTATCGGCGGGACAACGGAAGCTTGTCTGAAACTTGGTACGGCACTGTATAGCAAGTATGTACAAACGGTTGTACCTGTATCTTCACCAAAAGTGGCAGAGATGTCCAAACTGCTGGAGAATACGTTCCGCAGCGTAAACATTGCGTTTGTAAATGAAATGGCGATGATGTGTGACCGCATGGGCATCGACATCTGGGAAGTCATTGATGCAGCGGCGACGAAGCCTTTCGGATTCATGCCGTTCTACCCAGGCCCAGGCATCGGAGGCCACTGCATTCCGCTTGACCCGATGTATCTGTCCTGGAAAGCGAAAGGGTTCCGCTTCTACAGCAAATTTATCGAGCTGGCACAATCGACCAATGACAACATGCCGTACTATGTGCTGAACAAAACATCAACGATTTTGAACGAATACGCGAAATCTGTTCGGAACTCCAACATCCTGCTGCTCGGCATGTCGTACAAGCCGAATATTGCAGACCTGCGTGAGTCACCGGGACTCGAAGTATATGAACTGTTCAAGGAAAGCGGAGCGAATGTCAGCTACTTCGATCCATATGCCGATTCCTTCCGTGACAAGCATGACGATACGGTGTACAGCGAAGCATTCAACCTGGAGCAATTCAAGAAATATGACTGCATCGTGCTGATTACCAACCACAGAGATCTGCCATACAGCGATATTGCCGATTTGGGTGTGCCAATTCTGGATACACGCAATGCGTTCCGGACCTACACACAGCCGCACATTTACAAAATTGGACACTCGGTTCAGCACCCTGTGCTGGAACCAAGTGAAGCGTTGCTCGTCTGAGAAACAACATGATTCGCTGGGGCAGGATGTCGGTGAGGACAAAATGGGCTCTGCTCGCGCTGACCTTTTGTTTGCTGCTGTTGCCCTGGCTGTTCAAATGGTTTTCGGCAGAGGAGAAAAAAGCGACCTGGCTGTGGGATGCTTCCATCATCGCAGAACAGACCCCGGATATCATCTCCTTCTCCAAGGAGCAGGGTGTTGATGTCATTTTCCTACAGATACAGGATGAGGTATCGGATGATACGTATCGTAAATTCATTGCGTCTGCCCGGCAGGCAGAGATCCAGGTACATGCCCTGAATGGTCATGCGGACTGGGCCTACAGGGACAAACAGGAAGAGGGACTAACTTTCATCGAACGCATTCGTGCATATAATGCCGCATCGGCCAAAAATGAGCGTTTCGAAGGCATTCAGCTGGATGTGGAGCCCTACCAACTGCAGCGCTGGGAGAATGAGCAGGACAGCGTCATTGCAGAGTGGAGTGACAACATGAAGGCCTGGACGAAAGCTGGTAAGGATGCAGGACTCTATATGAGTGCAGCCATACCGTTCTGGCTGGATGCCCGTCAGGCAACCGAAGGCGGAGGAACGTTCAGCAGGTGGGTCATTTCCCACTTTGATGCCGTTGCGATCATGGCTTATCGGGATAGTGGTCAGCAGATGTACGACCTGTCGAAGGAAGAGCTGGATGAGGCGGATGAACTTCATAAGGACGTATGGATTGGAGCGGAGCTTGCCGATACACATGAGGGTGAGCATCTGACCTTTTTCGGAAAATCCATAAGCAATATGGATGAAGAGATCGCCAGGGTGTTTGACCTGGCCGGATCTCATTCCTCATTTACTGGAGTCGCTGTGCATCATTATGAAGCGTGGTACGCAAAGGAAAATGGACTTCCCCTGGCTCGCAAGAGTGATGAGGAGAAATAATGGACAGTATGGGAAAAGTAAGGCAGCAAAAAGGCAAGTTTCCGGTTAATGGAGACTTGCCTTTTTCTTTTTATTTGCTTTTTGCCGCGCTGGACTTGGCAATCAGCTTTTACCGTTTTCGCTTGTCCGGTACCGATTGGGCGGCAGACCCACCTGTTTTTTGAACGCTTTGGAGAAGGAGAATAAATCCGGATAACCGACCGAATGAGCTACTTCCGTCAAGGTCAAAGGGGTTTGGACGAGCAGGCGCTTGGCCTGGTCCATTTTGAGCTGCTGGATGTATTGCACCGGAGACAGCCCGTACGCTTTACGAAATTGTTTGGCAAAATGGGTTCGGTCGACCCCCGCATGAGCAGACACGCCCTCTACCGTGATCCCTCCGGCAAAATGGATATCCATGTATTCCTTCCCTTTTTGCAGCCAGGGGATAGCCGCATCCGGCTGCATTCCCTTGGCTGCAGAGGAACGAGAAACGCGATCAAATAGACCGAGAAACCGTGTGAGGCGTCCCAGGTCACTTGCTCCCCCCTGAGGTCTGCGAACTTCCTCCATAAAAGCACGCATTCCACTAGCCGTCTCCGGAGTCAGTATACCGGAACGATGAGGAGCATCTGGCGTAAGTCCAAGCCGCGAGAGAAGTTCGGTTGCATGGGTACCATCAAAGGCGATAAAGATCTTCTGGAGCGGCTCCTTGGGATCAGTCCAATACTCATGGGTCACATGCGGAAACAGACAGAATGCATCCCGGGCTCTGAGGGGATACTCTTGTCCGTTCTGTATAAATGTACCCTCTCCCTCGAGGACAAACAGCAGGTAATGATAAGGTGTTGTGCGAGGGCCGATATGATAATTGTTCTTGGCGATATTGCGTCCGATTCGTATAGGCCAGGCTCCACCAGCCTTCTCGAATTCGGACGGAGTAAAAAAAATAATATCCAAAAACTCGTGGTGGTCCTCCTTCATGCTCTCCGTCATCAGGAACACCTCTTTAACATAAGTTTAATTTTCAATATCTATCTGTGAGTTAATATAATATAACCTATTATACAGGTGGGTTTTGTATATATTCAAGAACAGGATGACTTATTCCTGTAAGATGACCACAAAATGACAAAATAAAGTTGTCGTAAAATGACATTGATCACAGACAAATCAATTGATATGATGACCATACCTATTAAACCAAGTTAATTAATCGGCATTAGAATGCTTCTTACAAATTACAATTTGAAAATAAGGCGCAATCTTAAAATCAGTTTTTGATAAGTGCAAAAGTAGTGGAGGGGACGAAATCGATTCTGGAGAAGTGTAACGCTCGCCTTTATCCCGGAATTTTCCCCTTGAGAAAGGGATGCAAAAAAATCCGGGGATAACAGCGATCGGAAGAACGATTCGTTACCGGAACGGCTACTTCGCAGCTGTTATTTTTATTTTTGAAATGGGACTTTATTTATCAACAGAGAGGAATGACCTTATATGAGTGAACACGAAGAACTGAAATTCGGATGGTTTTTGCCAACGGCTGGAGACGGAAAATATGTTGGGGTCGCCCCGGAACGGGAACCGAGCCTGGATTATTTGATACAGGTAGCACAAACGGCCGAAACGGCAGGATTTGAATTCGTATTGATCCCGACCGGTGGGGCATGTCTGGATGCTTGGGTCGTCGGTTCGGCAGTAATGAGTCACACTCAAACACTTCGTCCTCTCGTGGCCATTCGACCAGGCCTGGTTACACCGGTGCTCGCCGCACGGATGGGAGCTGCACTAGATCAACTCTCTGGCGGACGTGCCATGATTAATGTCGTGACGGGCAGCTCGGTCCGAGATCTGGAGGAACTGGGAGATCCGCTGGCGCATGCCCATGACGAACGTTACGTACGGGCGAGCGAGTACATGGAAGTGATGAAGCGTTCGTGGACACAATCGACCGGACTCAACCTGACCGAGTTTGCCGGAAGTGGTTCCAAAGCGAACGCCGAAGCATCCAGCGATGATAATTCGGAGTTTAATGGTCAGTATTACAACTTTAAGGGTCCGGTAGGCATGCCGGAAACGGTCCAGAAGCCCTACCCTCCATTTTATCTGGGGGGAAGTTCACCCATTGCCAAAAGAGTGGCTGTAGAGCATGCGGATACGTTCCTCATGTGGGGTGAACCGCACGACTGGATTCAGGAACAGATTGAGGAGATCGAAGTGATCCGCGAGCAGGTGAAACAGGAAACAGGACAGGATCGCCAGTTGCGTTACGGAATGCGGGCACAGGTGCTCATTCGGGATACCGAAGAAGAAGCTTGGGCAGCAGCGTGGGAGATTATTAGCAAAGTTCCCCCTGAAGCCATCGAGAAAGCGAAAGCGGCTTTTGCTCAGACAGACGCCACCAACCAGCGCAGACAGAATGAGCTCCGTGAATTGTCCGAGAAGCAGCAATTCGTTGTGGGTCCCAACTTGTGGACAGGTCTTTCCGTTGTTCGTTCGGGCGGGGCAATCCTCATCGTGGGCACGGCAGAACAGGTTGCTGAACGACTGATGGAATACGCGGATCTCGGTGTGACCACATTCATCTTGTCAGGCTATCCGCATCTGGAAGAAGCCGAAATATTCGGTGAGAAAGTGATGCCGATCATTCGCAGCAAGTGGAGTACGAGAAATGTGAAGCATCAGCTTAGCAGCAATTAATTCAATTATTACCTAATTCATCATTACTCAGGAGGTCGTCTTTCATGAGAAAAAATAAAAAATTGATCCTTCCCCTGGTCAGTATGCTGGTCATGTCCTTGCTGCTGTCCGCTTGTGGAGGCGGGGATAACTCTGCAGCAGGCGATAACGGTGCCTCCGGTTCAGGCAAAGTCACCATCAGCTTCATGCACTGGCGTGGTGAAGATGCTGAAGCGCTGAACAAGACCATTGACGCGTTTGAAAAGGAAAATCCGAACATTCATGTGGAGATGCAGACGCTCCCATCAGATCAGTATCAGTCCACCGTTCAATCCAAAATCAGTGATGGTTCGGTAGGGGATGTATTTGCCTCCTTCCCGGGTGCACAGTTCGATGCTTTTACCAAAGCCGGATTGTTCACGGACCTGACAGGGTCATCTTTTCTCTCTGCATATAACTCCAAGCTGATTGAGGCAGGCCAGCAGGATGGCAAGCAATATGCCATTCCGTATCAGCTCGTATACAACGATCCAATTTATAATGTGAAGCTGTTTGAAAAATACGGTCTGACACCGCCGAAGGACTGGGACAGTTTCCTGGCGCTCTGCCAGACACTGAAAGACAACGGAATTATTCCGATTGCCTTTGCCGGAGCGGACATTGGTCCAGGGCAGTTCATGAACACCATGGTGATGAATAATGCACCAAGTGACGACATTTTTACCAAAGTGGAAGCAGGCAAGGCGAAACTGACAGATGAGTTCTGGGTGAAAACACTCACGCAGATTAAGGAGCTGAACGATAAAGGCTACTTCCAGCAGGATGCACTGGGTACCAAGGATCCGGCGGCCGGAGCGTTGTTCATTCAGGAGAAGGCAGCCATGCTTGCAAGTGGTTCCTATCAGCTCGCTCAGAACAAGCTGCAAAATCCGAATTTGGAGCAAAAGCTGCTTGCACCTATTACCGTAAGTGCAGATCAGGCAAAGTATGAAGGGGTTCATACCACGACGTTCATGCTTGCGGTAAACAGCAAGTCCAAACATCCGGAAGAAGCGAAGAAGTTTATCGAGTTTCTGAGCAAACCCGAAGTGGCTGGAGCGTATGCCAACCAGACGGGTCAGAACGTAACCGTAAATGACGTGAAGTATGATTCTGCCGAACTCCAGGTTGCAGGGGAGTGGGCAAACAAAAAGACCGTGTTCCAGCCACGGTTCACCATTCTGAACGGAGATAATCAGAAGGCAGTCACCAACTCCATTCAGGCCGTGCTTAGCGGGACTTCCCCTGAAGAAGCTGCGCAGCAGGCACAAGCGATCATCGATCAGCATATCGGGAAATAAGTCATGAAGAATCGTATTCAGCTATCCCTGTTTCTGTTACCCGGGTTGCTGCTGTACGTGGGACTGTTCGTATTTCCTACATTGACGGGGCTGTTCTACTCCTTTACGGATTGGGACGGGGTATCCCCGTCGTATGCGTTTGTAGGGCTGGATAATTATAAGGACAGTCTCAGCAGCATCGTCTTTCGCAAGGCTTTTGGCAATAACGTTGAATTCATGCTCACGGTGGTTATTGCCCAAACCTTTATTTCACTTGTGCTGGCATTACTGCTCGTCCGAAACACCAAAACGCGGATTGTACTTCGCGCCCTGTATTTTCTCCCGGCCATTTTGTCCTCCGTATCGGTTGGGTTGATCTGGGCTTTCATGTATGATCCATCCATTGGATTGATCAACTATGGGTTAAACGGGGCAGGTATGGAGAGTCTTGCACGCAACTGGATCGGTGATCCCAAAATTGCAATCTACTCCATTGCAGCCGTGCAGGTCTGGGCTCATGCCGGGCAAATGATGATTGTGTTTATCGCTGGACTGCAAGGTATTCCGGCTGAACTGTATGAGGCCGCCCGAATGGACGGTGGCAGCAAATGGCAGGTATTCCGTACGGTGACCTGGCCGCTGCTTGCCCCTTCGGCTACGATTGTCGTTGCCTATACAACGATCCAATCGTTTAAGGCATTTGATCTTATTTTCACCATGACGGACGGAGGCCCGAACTACGCAACTGAAATTTTGACGACGTATATCTATCATACCGCCTTTGGCAGCTATTCATTTGGCCTCGCTTCTGCGGGTTCGATGATCTTCCTGGTTCTGCTGGCCTTGCTGACGTTTGTGCAGTTCAAGGCACTGCGTGCCGACCGGGTAAGCTATTGATGCCGGAACGTGCTCACACAAGAGGCAGAAGGGAGTTCACATGTTTCTTAAATGGTTCAATCGCCTGATATTGTTGGTGTACGCGCTGCTGATTATCGTGCCGCTGTACTTCGTATTTGTATCCTCATTCAAAACAAGCAGCAACTTCTTTACCAGTCCATTCAGCTGGCCTGATCCGTTTACATGGGATAACGTTACGGGCATGTTTCGCAATCAGCCAATGTGGCAATATTTCGGAAACAGTCTTGTCGTGACACTGGGGACGGTGGTGATTGAGCTGCTGCTGAGCAGCATGATTGCCTACGCCATTGTTCGCTGGGGCGGAAGCGTGGGTAAGATTGTGTTTGGCCTGTTTGTGGCTGGGCTTATTGTTCCTTCCCAGGTCAGCATGCTGCCGATCTACTCCCTTACACGTACGCTGGGCTGGTCTGACAGTCTGACGGGCCTGATCGTTGTATCGGCCGCCATGCTGATGCCTGTCTCCGTATTCATGCTTACGGGTTTCATACGCATGCTGAATGCCGAAATTCTGGAGGCGGGCAGCATGGATGGAGCAAGCGAGTGGCGCCTATACACACGGATTGCGCTGCCGCTGGCTGCGCCTTCACTTGCGGCAACGGCTACGTTCCTACTGGTTATGGTTTGGAATGATCTGCTTATTCCGATGCTCATGCTCAGCAGCAAGTCCAAATTGACGTTACCGCTGGCACTTATGCAGTTTCGCGGGGAGTACGTGACGAACTATCCGATGATGCTGACGGGAGTACTGGTGACGGCCATTCCGATGGTTGTGCTGTTCATTTTGCTCCAGCGTTATTTTGTTGCAGGTCTGACTGCGGGTTCACTCAAGGGGTGAGCTATTGGAAGGTGACGTGGAGGAGAGCGTATTTTTCATTGATTTCTGGATCATTCTGCATAATAATGGTTTAGTGTCAGAATGACTACATAGAGATCAAGGAGCTATCGTTATGACTAAACTGGAAGTGTTGCGGAATCCCAAGCAGCGCAAGCTGCTGTTTAGTGCCGGGATGAGCTGGCTGTTTGATGCAATGGAGGTCGGAATGATTTCCTTCATTGTGGCAGCTCTTGCCAAGGAATGGAGCCTCAGTCCCGGACAAGTCGGTGTGCTGACCAGTATCAACTCCATCGGTATGGCGCTGGGTGCATTGCTTGCGGGTGCACTCGCTGACCGTTTTGGCCGTAAGGCCATTTTGATGTGGACCCTGTTAATCTTCACCATCGCGAGCGGTTTGTCTGCACTGGCGACCGGCTTTGCCGTACTGTGCGTACTGCGCCTGATTGCTGGAATTGGGCTTGGTGGCGAGCTGCCTGTAGCCTCCACACTGGTATCAGAGTCCATGCCAACAGCAGAACGCGGCCGTGCCGTCGTGCTGCTGGAGAGCTTCTGGGCTGGAGGCTGGATTGTATCGGCACTCATTGCCAACTTTGTGATTCCTGAATACGGCTGGAGAATTGCATTTGCGATTGGTGCCGTTCCGGCATTCTACGCGCTGTATCTGCGCCGTGTCATTCAGGACCCGCCGCGTTACAAGCAAAACAAGACCATCCAGAAGACGACGTTCCGGGAGAAAGTGGCTGCAGTATGGTCTGCTCCGCATCGCCGGACAACCATCATGCTCTGGATCTTGTGGTTTACGGTAATTTTCTCCTACTATGGCATGTTCCTGTGGCTGCCTTCCGTCGTGATGGCCAAAGGCTTCACTCTGGTCAAAAGCTTTCAGTACGTGCTGATTATGACCTTGGCACAGCTCCCAGGTTACTTTACAGCGGCTTATTTTATCGAGCGGTACGGACGTAAATTCGTCCTGGTCGTTTATCTTACACTGACGGCAGTGAGTGCGATTGCTTTTGGTTTGGCAACAACCGAAGCGGCGATTCTCACCGCAGGCATCTGCCTTTCTTTCTTCAATCTGGGGGCATGGGGTGGTCTGTACGCGTATAGTCCGGAACTATATCCAGATTCGGTTCGTTCGACAGGTGTGGGTCTTGCCACATCGGTGGGCCGCATTGGGGGCGTACTTGCTCCATTGATGGTCGGCATGCTGGTTCAGCGTGAGGTGGCCATCAGCCTGATTTTCACGATTTTCTTCGTGACGATCCTGATTGGCGCAGCGGCTGTACTGTTCCTCGGCCGGGAAACGAAGGGTCAGGAACTGGCAGAGTAGATGTAAATAAATTCAAGCGCAACTTTTGTGCGGGTCTGCCTGCCTACGGAAATGGAGGCTGGACAAGCGGCATAAGGTTGATACAAGAAGAGGCATAGCCCTGATATGACCATGGGCTCATGCCTCTTTTTGCTATATTCAAGGCCCTGTTTTTCATGCTCCATCGGTCCGATAGACGGCACTTTGGCGATATCCTATAATGACACTCGGGATGTCCATAAGGGAGGGTTCAGGGGAAGATATGGAGTCTGGACTCAGAATAATGGAGGTTAATTGAATCATGAAAAACGATAATAAAATGGATCAAACGAATAAAATGGCTAAAAAGCATAATGTGAATGGAACGAAAAGTGCCAATGAACTGATCAGGGCCTATAGGTTAGAATTAAGCAAAATTGCTGGCAGCATGGAACCGATCACCGTGAGTCGGGCAGTAACTCATCGGAGGGGGAAAAAGGCTGGCAAAAGAGCAGGACGAGTCAGTGTACTACTCAGTGCCTTTGCGATTGCTCTTGGCCTCACGATGGCAGCTCCGTCTGCGGGAGCCCAGAAGCTGGAGCAGGGCGTTCAAAGTGAGCATGTGCTGCAATTGCAGGAGCAATTGCGGGATCTGGGTTACTTCAAAGCCGGATTGACCGGATATTACGGTTCCATTACCAAAAGCGCTGTACGCAAATTTCAGCAGGCTCAGGGCCTGAGTGCGGATGGGATTGCAGGCCCGGCGACACTGAATAGGCTGAACAAAAAGGCCAAAGCAGAAGGTGAGACGTTGCGCCAGTTGGCGAAGCTAATTCACGGGGAAGCGCGCGGGGAATCCTTTGAAGGACAGGTTGCTGTAGGGGCGGTCGTCTTGAATCGGGTGCAATCCAATGCATTTCCGTCATCCATCCCGCAGGTGATTTTCCAGAAAGGACAGTTCACTGCAATTGATGATGGTCAGTTCAATACAAAGCCGACGGCTACTTCTTATAAGGCAGCGCGTAAAGCTTTGAATGGTGCTGATCCGACGAATGGTGCGCTCTATTATTACAATCCGAAGATTGCAACTTCGCTATGGAGCAAAAGCAGGCCGACACTCCTGACGATTGGGCAGCATGATTTTACGAGATGAGACAGGTTGAGGCAGTAGATAGAGCAAATACATTTTTTTTTAATAACAACAAGGAACCCCAGCTGTGTATGCTGCTCTTCTGCAGGTACGTGGCTGGGGTTTAACAATGATATTATCGCGGACAAATGATATCTCGGCACTGAAGTAAATATGAGTTTATTTTTATGGTTGGACCGTGAAAGGAATACTCAACGAAGTAGGCTCTACAATGGTCTCTCCGGTGTCATAGTCATAGATTCTATTGAAAACCAATTCAATGGATTCCAGCTTGTCGGGGTCATCTGTATATACGAAACCATAGACCATATTATCCATGACTACGCCGTCGTATTGATGATAAACATAAGATTTCCTCATGAAATTACGATCTGCTGAGATGGGTTTACCCGTGTTCGGATGGATTGAATTCAAACCGTAAAATCCGATATTTTGAACCGTTGTATTTTCTACACTGTAGACGATTTTGATATAAGTCATATCAGAACCGATATCTTCTTGATTAAGAATAGCAATGTTTTCTCGGGAGTCCTGAGGAATCTCACGGGCCTCTAATAATTGAACATCCATAATATGAATCGTTAATGGCCCGAATTCAATACTTTGTTTCAGAGGCACAGCTTTTAACAGTTTGAGTTGTCCGCCGTAATCAAATGTGCCTGTATCTCCCGGTTCGGACAGAAGCGGAGATGGTGCACTTTCAAAAAGCTTGTCCTGAAGATCGCTGGCAGCTTGCTCGAATGGATTATAATCTGGCTTAAGTCCTTTGTATGTTAGTTCAGCACGGAAAGGCTTTAAACCGGATTCCAAGACAAGCTCAGAATCAGCAGGATGAGGCTGTAACGGATTGATTTCCAGTGGTGTAGATGTGACATCATTGGAGCTGCCTGAACCGCCCAAAAGTGCGAGAGCGAGTAGTAAATGAAAAACAAACATAAAATGCGGCACCCTTTCTCTTTGGAAAATAGCAATACAAATACATCGTACATAATCATAACAAAACAGTTCATGGTGACCATGAGAATATGGGCCCAACTTCAGCTAATAGCATATTGATAAGTTCTTGCTTGGGTCTAGTAGCAAGGGCCTATGCCAGACAAAGCGGGTTCGATCGATTGTTCATGTCAAAATGTAACCTAGACTACAGTCTGTTTGTTCCAAGTTATTCTACAAAGGCAAGAGAGGGAAATATGCTTCACCATTGGATTCGCCTGTCCAATCCTGTACAATGGATAACGATAAAAACAACGGTAGATTAAGGATGGATTAGCACGATGAGAATTATCATATCACCTGCCAAAAAGATGAAGATCGATACCGATCTGATGACCAGCGCGCAGATGCCGCGTTTTATAAACGAGTCAGAACAACTGTTGAGTGTGCTCCAAAAGTTATCCTATGACGAGCTCAAGGCGTTATGGAAGTGTAATGATGCAATCGCTGAACAGAACATGGAACGGATTCGAAAAATGAATGTAAAAGCCAATCTTACGCCAGCCATCTATGCCTATGAGGGCATTCAGTATCAGTATATGGCAGCGGGTGTTTTTCAGCAGGAAGAACTGGCGTATCTGGAGCAGCGTTTGCGCATATTATCTGGTTTTTATGGCATGTTACGGCCTCTGGACGGGGTTACACCTTATCGGTTGGAGATGCAGGGCAAGCTGCAAGGTCCGGGTTTCAGCTCGCTATATCATTTTTGGGGCAGCAAGCTGGCAGATCAGCTTCAATCAGAAAGCAATTGTATTCTAAATTTGGCTTCCAAGGAGTACAGCAAAAACATCATTCCTTTTTTGAGCGAGGAAACCCGATTTATCAATTGTGTATTTGGACAAATGGTCAATGGGAAGATGGTTGAAAAGGCAACCCGGGCGAAAATGGCCAGAGGTGAGATGGTACGGTACATGGCAGAGCGTAAGATTACAGATGTGAAGGAGATTAGAAACTTTGATCGGTTAGATTTTGTTTTCTCCGAAGAGAAGTCGGATGAGAATAATTATGTATTTATATATCCACAGGAGAAATAGCGAAAATTCATAGGTCAACCGGATCTCCACAGCAACTCAAAAACCCCCTTCACCAACACCGGCAAATTTGGCTGGCATCGTGAAGGGGGTTCTTCTATAAACCGATTCATTTTGATCACATGTGCACTCAACTTACATGATTTACTCTAACTCAAAACTACATACCACTTATCTTGCTCCAATATTCGTACCCGCTGGCGTACCCGAGCCAATCAGATCACTGCCTGCAGCAAGCTTCAGGAAATTACCCAGTACAGGCGTCCCATCGCTGCTGCGAGTTACAGATGGTACAAGGGAGACAAAGTCGTCTGCACTCGCGAGCAGGCCTTTGTCATTTACGCTCTTTTTGTTTTTCCACCAGACGTTGGTGCTGCTGACGTCCGTACCGCTTGTTTTGTCACTGGCGCCGCCCTGGAAGGACAGATTGTTGGTGAAAAGATGGGTGCCTACATCAAAGGCAAAATTGCTTTGGCCGTTGTTCCAGGACGTGTTATTTTTCATCTGAATAGAACCGGGATTACTGTTGTATGTGAAGCCATGTTTTTTATTATTTAAGGCAATGCTGTTTTCCACAATATGATTCACGGCAATTTTCTCGCCGCCCAGCTTGAAGCCGTTGCCATCACTGTTGGAGGTGGATGTACCATCTGATGTTGCGCCGTTGGCATATGCTATGCTGTTACGGATCGTGACCACACCGATAGCACCCGTATCCGTTTTGCTGTATAGATCCCATCCATCATCCACATTGTAGGCTGCAATGCAGCCATCGAAAAGGTTGCCCGGGCCCACGGTCAATTTCGCGGCAAAACCGTCTGCATCCTCGCCGTTATCAGGATCATAATTGTCGTGAGAGTAGGAGCGAATGACTTCATTGTAAGCAGGCCATTCACTCTTGGCGGCGGTGGAAGCATATCGTCCCAGCTGAATCCCCGTATCCCGATTATGATGAGCCTCGATCTGCTCCAGACGGTTGTAACTGCCTCCGATGAAAATCCCGTTATCGCCTGCCCCTTTTACTTCAAGCCCTTTAACCAACCAGTAGTCCCCGAACATTTGCAAGCCCCGATTCGTGGACGCAAAGGCTTGGGCCGAGAAATCGAAGATAGGCTTCTCCGATCCGTAGGCAATCAGATTTTTGCGCTGTCCCGATGTCCCGCTGTTGCCTCGTTCAATGGTAACCGTTTCCGAAAAGCTGTAGGTTCCACCTCGCAGATAAATGGTCTTGCCCGGAGCAATCTGAGTCAGTGCATTTGCGAGTGTGGTTGGGCTTGCCAGTGTTCCCGGATTGCTTGCTGATCCGTTAGGGGCGACATATAAATCACCAGCAGCAATTGTAGCGGTAGTTGTCGAGGCAGCCTGTTCTGATGAATTTTGTGCACCATTCTCGATGAGTTTCAACGCTCCAGCGGATCCCCCGCCAAATAACAATACAGGAAAAGCAGCACACAGGCAGAGGCAGGCCATTTTTGATTTCAACGAACGTTCAGAGCGTACAGATGGATAATTAGAAGCAGAAGGGAACCATTTCATTGTGAAACCTCCTTGGTTATGGAATAGTGCATTTCGGTAAGGCACAGGTTCATCGTAAAACGTGTAAGCGTTATCAACAATAATCATTTCATTGGGTCAGCTATACAAGCCGGTATGTCAGACGTCGAGGTCTCAAGTGCTGCTATTTAAAAGGTGATGCATAATCCTTACATTGGCAGATCGCCTTAATTTAACGAGCAATCATCTGAAATGAACGCGGGGAAGGGGTCAACTGGATGACAAAATGGCATGAAAACAAGGTTGATCGACCGAAATGAACCTAGACTTCATTAAACTTGGTAAAGACAGACTTAATTGGAAGATTGTTTGTCCATGGATATAACTCAAAAAAGCCCCGATTACAGCTGCATTAGGCAGATGCCATCGGGACCCTTGCCGCATGGTGGTCAGATCCAAGATGAATTTTTGATACGGTACTACTTGCTAAGCTCTTCTGTCACAGCTGTCCTTGTTTCGAATTTTAATACGGATCTGCTTCGTGCCCGCGCCGGGATGCTTCTTCCGCGCTTGGTTCATGTTTCGGCTGAACCGTGGCACTGTCATCGGTCGGCACAGATGCCAGTCCTTCAGCTACACGGCGACCGTAGTCGGCATCGGCCTGAGTGAAGTGTGAGATCATGCGTTCACGAATGTCCGGTTTACATTTGGAGAGTGCATCAACCAGGTTGCTGACCAGTTCCTCTCGCTCCCAATCTTCAAACGCCCGGTATGTATCACCGGCTTGACCGAAGTCGTTAGGACGCGGAATTTTCTCCCGAACCAGACGACCTTCAATAAGGGGTTCATGCTCCTTGCCGCGTGGAGCCGCTTCGGACAGACCCCCCAGAGAAGAAGGCTCGTAGTTCACATGCGGGTTCTGTCCTGGCGCGCGATCAACTTTGTACTGCATCTGACCACCGCTTTGGTTGGTAGCTACGCGATTTTTGGGAGCATTCACAGGCAGCTGCAAATAGTTCGCTCCAACCCGGTGACGTTGGGTATCTGAGTAGGAGAAGGTGCGCCCTTGCAGCAATTTGTCATCCGAGAAATCCAGCCCATCCACGAGAACACCCGTGCCAAACGCAGCTTGTTCCACTTCGTTAAAGTAATCCTCAGGATTGCGGTTCAAGGTCATTTTTCCAACAGGCAAAAATGGAAATTGCTCTGGCGGCCACAGCTTGGTCGGATCGAGTGGATCGAAGTCCAGCTCCGGATGTTCGCCGTCTTCCATGATCTGAACGCACAGCTCCCACTCCGGGTAATCGCCCTGTTCAATCGCATGATACAGATCCAGGGTGGCATGGTTGAAATTCTGTCCCTGAATCTCGCTCGCGTCTTTTTGCAGCAGGTTCCGTATCCCTTGTTTGAGGGGTTCCCAGTGATATTTAATGAGCACGCCTGTGCCTTCTTGGTTTACCCATTTGTATGTATTGACGCCCGATCCCTGCATTTGGCGATAATTGGCCGGTATTCCCCATGGAGAGAAGAGGAACGTAATCATATGGGTAGCTTCAGGACTAAGCGAAACGAAGTCGAAAAACCGCTCCATGTCCTGTGCATTGGTCAACGGGTCCGGTTTAAAGGCATGTACCATATCCGGGAATTTCAGCGGATCACGAATGAAAAAGATTTTCAGGTTGTTGCCAACCAGATCCCAGTTGCCGTCTTCGGTATAAAATTTCACAGCGAAGCCGCGCGGGTCACGGAGCGTCTCTGGTGAATGCCCCCCATGGATTACCGTGGAAAAACGGACAAACACAGGGGTTTGTTTGCCTTTCTCCTGAAACAGACGAGCACGTGTATATTTGGATACGGGCTCATCACCCGCTGTTCCGTATGCTTCAAATATGCCATGAGCACCAGCACCGCGTGCATGTACCACCCGCTCAGGAATACGCTCGCGGTCAAAATGCGTAATCTTTTCGAGAAAATGATAATTCTCCAGCGTAGTCGGTCCCCGGCTGCCGACGGTTCGGACATTCTGATTATCGGTGATGGGATGGCCCTGACGATCCGTTAAAGTCTCTGGTGACGTGTCTGGGGAATGCTCTGAGTGTGAAGAATGATTATTCATGGAGCACCGCCTTTCCTTTTGATGGATTCGAATATATATTTTCCCTGCATCCTTGTTCTATACATTTCTTGTAATAAAAAAAAGCTTGTCACTTACCTCATGGTATGAGATAATTAACTTTTGCCCAGCGGACTTTTTTGAACGGGAAATGTTGAGGACCGCTTGTATAAGAATGGAGGCTGACCAAGGATTGTCTACACAACGTTATCCTTTTGCATATGACCCGGCAGAGCCCTTTGTATCCCGATTGGGAGAGTGGGTAGCCGATGTTTTTTACGATATTTTGCCTGAGTCCGGCTTCGAGGTACGGGATGAACAGATTTTTATGGCGTACCAGCTCGAACGGGCCTATGGAGATAAAAAGACTATTATGGCTGAGGCTGGTGTAGGGACAGGCAAGACGTTAGTCTACCTGCTCTATGCGGTCTGTTATGCACGTTATACGGGCAAACCGGCAGTGATTGCCTGCGCCGATGAGTCATTGATTGAACAATTGGTGAAGCCGGGCGGAGATATTGCGAAGCTGGCTGAACATCTGGATCTTCAGGTGGACGCTCGTCTCGGTAAATCACCAGATCAATACGTTTGTTTGAACAAATTAAGTGCAGTGAGATTCGCGGATGAGGATGCACCTGTCATTGAAGAAGTGCATGAGAGCCTGCCGGACTTCGTGAATACACCTGGAACGCTTCAGGCTTTCCATCCCTATGGTGACCGCAAACAGTATCCGCATTTGAACGATCGCCAGTGGAACAAGATCAACTGGGACCCATTCCAGGATTGTTTTGTTTGTCCAAAAAGACAGCGCTGCGGCCTGACGTTATCACGCGACCACTATCGCCGCTCCAAGGACATCATCATCTGCTCCCATGATTATTACATGGAGCATGTGTGGACCTATGAGGCCCGCAAACGCGAGGGACAGCTGCCGCTGCTGCCTGATCACAGCTCGGTTGTATTTGATGAAGGACATCTGCTTGAAGAGGCAGCGCTGAACGCACTCAGCTACAAACTGAAACACCGCATCTTTGAGGAACTTGTAACCCGGCTTTTGGAAGGGGAGATTCGTGAAACCCTTGCAGAACGTGTGGACGAAGCCATTGAGAGCAGTGAACGATTGTTTAAGCTGCTGGATACCTACACGGTAGCTATCCCTGGATCGGAACGGAAGGAAGTTCGGGTAGAAGCACCGCTGCTGCGTGAAATTGAACGTCTGACCAGTGTGCTGGATGCCATCGGTGAAGAACTGGTGTTTGAGAGCGGACTGTTCTCTCTGGATGGGTATCAAATGCGAGTAGTGGAAGAACATCTGGATATGATCCAGACAGCATTGTCTCTGTTCCGCAAGGAAGATGGCTACATTTGCTGGGCTGAAGAGAATGAGGACGAGACGACACTGTCCATCATGCCTCGCACGGTAAAAGAAATCCTGAACGAGCGGGTGTTCAATACCGGGATTCCCATTGTATTCTCGTCTGCAACCTTGTCTGTGGACAATTCCTTCCGTTATGTAGCAGACAGTCTGGGGATTGATGATTTTGTATCATTCTCGGTTGCTTCTCCATATGACTATGCGGATAAAATGCAGATGAAGATTACAGATCAAGCTGTACCAGGTCACCCGGAGAACGAAAATCGGATGCGCGATGCTGTGTCGATGCTTCAGGAAAGTGGCGGTCGTGCGCTTATTCTGTTCCGTACCATGGAAGAGCTGCTAACGTTTAAACAGGACATCGTTCATGTCCCGGAAGCGCAGGGACTGCGATTCATGTACGAAGGCGACCGGGAGATCAGTGATCTGATTGCAGCGTTCCAGCAGGATGAGGAGAGTGTGCTGTGCTCCGTCAATCTGTGGGAGGGACTGGACGTTCCAGGGCCTTCATTATCCAATGTCATGATCTGGTCGCTTCCGTATCCACCGCAGGATCCTGTATTTAATGCTAAACGCAGTGCATCGGCGGCACCCTACGAAGAGATTGATCTTCCATACATGCTGCTGCGCGTGAAGCAAGGTCTGGGACGTTTGATTCGCACAAGCAGTGACTCGGGTTCTGCGGTTATTCTCGATGAATCGCTGTATACCAAAAAGGAAGCCAAAGACCGCATTGCGGCCCTGCTTCCCAAAGGTGTGGAATGGACCACGTTGACACACTGATTGCTTTAGGTTAAATGTTCTTAAAATGATTCCTTATTGAAATAAGTTCTTGTTCTCTGCGGATGAATCATCTGCAGGTGAGCAGGAGCTTATTTTGATTTTGATATGATATTGAGGGTGCCTGAAGTGGAGTTTCCCTTATTCCTAGCTAAGCGTGTATCCGGTTCATGGAGTAAGTGAACGTGAATAGGCTGCCCTCGGTCAACATGATGACTTAAGGGACAGCCTTTTTTGGGAGTACAGATTATGTTGTGTTAAAAAATACCCATGCTCAAATACCGTTCTCCGGTATCCGGCGCAATGCAGAGCACTCGGTGGCCTGGTCCCAATTCCCGCGCAATGCGCAGTGCGGCCCAGGCCGAAGCACCAGATGAAGGGCCGAGCAGCAGCCCTTCTCGGGCAGCAAGCTGCCGCATGGTATCCAGTGCATCCTCATCGGACACCTGGATAATGGAGTCCCACACGTCGGTATTCAGAATGTCCGGTATGAACCCCGGACTTGTACCGACGAGCTTGTGGGGACCGGGATCGCCGCCGGACAGCACGGGTGAACCTTTGGGCTCCACCGCATAGATCCGGATATCTGGCAGCTGCTTGCGCAGCTCTTCACCGGTTCCGGTAATGGTTCCGCCTGTGCCCGCGGTTGCAATGAAGGCATCCAGCTTGCCTTCCATCTGCTGCATAATCTCGGGAGCAGTGGTAACCCGGTGAATATCCGGATTGGCTTGATTCTCGAATTGCTGAGGAATGAAGCTTCCCGGAATGTCAGCATGAAGCTCCTTGGCTTTGCGGATAGCTCCGGGCATACGTTCAGCCGCTGGAGTGAGTACGACATCTGCGCCATAGGCTTTCAGAATGTTGATGCGCTCCTTGGACATATTGTCCGGCATGACGAGAATGGCCTTATATCCTTTGGCGGCTGCATTCATGGCCAGACCGATGCCGGTGTTGCCGCTGGTCGGCTCGATGATGGTTGCTCCGGGAAGCAGCAGCCCTGCCCGTTCAGCCTGAACGATCAGATTGTAAGCGGCACGGTCCTTGACACTGCCGCTTGGATTGAAATATTCCAGTTTCACATATACGTCAGCAGAGTCGCTGCCTGTGAGCCTATTGAGTTTTACCGCCGGCGTCTGTCCGATCAACTCGGTGATATCTGCAGCAATGCCTGTATATCTGGTGGATGGTTGGTTACCCGAATTTGAATTCATGAAGTACAACTCCTTGAGTAATGAGACGTCTGAGGGAATTTCTAATCATAGAGTCTGTTCGCCTTATTATAGACGGCAGGCTTTTTTGTTTTAGGAAGAATTCATTTCACGTCTAATATAGTCTCATCGTTGATAACGATAACGTTCTATTCCATCTTAATGAACCCAGCCACTCCGGGTCAACCTGTATTCTGGTCCAAGCTACAAGCGCTGCGTCAGATCAAAATGCAGATGTCGGCTGAGTTCTTGCTTAACTTCATTACGTGCGAACGTCCAGAGCATGTAGAACCGCTGCCAATATCCTCTGCACAGGTAGAGTGTTTCGATGCCTTCCTGTTCACGTTTCTCCTCAACAATTTTGACACCGCGTTTCCGCATCTGCTGCCGAACTGCCAGCATTTCTTGAAGTACCTGATTTTGTATGCGGGTCAGGGATAGGACGTACACCTCGGGCATTTTCAGCAGTAGTGTATCCAGGGTGTGAATATCCCGTTCAAGCACATCCAGCAGCAGGGTACGCACAACAAGGCTTTTAACCAATTGATGGTCTTCATCCGTAGGGGATGGGGCGGAAGGGGAGGATGACATACATTCACTTCCTTAACCTTGAATTCGAACATATATATTTACAGAACATGTGTTCTTATATTATAATCAATATATGCAACGGTGATACGGAATACAACAAGAAAAAAATGGGATTGGGCTTTCGGCAGGGCCATGTACGTTCATTATGGGGATGATTGAACAGGACAAGCATACTCCAAATTTTAGGTATAATTTCTGGGTTTTGCAGGAAACCTAAGAGCGTAAGAAATGGCCTAATGCAATTGCAGGACTGGATTCTTAAGCTTTACGAGTTTAGTGGGGAGAGGATGTTCCGGTTGGTTTACTTGCGGGAGAATGCCAACAAAAAAGCCCCTGCCTTGGGCGGCGGGGCCTGGACGTACTGCCGATTACAGCGGCAGAATCGAGAATAATGCATAGAAAGTTAAGCTAAATATTGAGGTTTCTCGTACAAAGCTTCTTTTTCCAAGATGACCTTATAAGGTCTTTCCTTCCCCTTAAGCGAGGGGCCGATCGTAATTAGCGGGACGGCCGGTTTGTGGAAACGATCTTCTTCCTTAGGTTCCGGAACCGGTCGTGATGATTCGGGCGCAGAGCTGAGGCGTACCTTCTTTTCGCTGCCCCAGCGCTTGCTTATTTTTTTCATTTCCGGTTTCATTCCGGTTCGCCTCCTAACAAATCGTTGATGGCGTTAAACAGTTGACGATTCTGTAGGTCAATCTGTTGAAATACCGCCTCATCCGCTTCTATATGTCCAATAATATGAACCGTAATCACATACCTCTTGGCTACAGGATAGCATAGCAGATATTCTTTCTCAAGGTAATCGTCATACAGGTTAATCTTGATTTTATTTTCACGGTAAGAATCAATGACCAGGATGCGCTTGGGGTCATCCGGCTCTTTGTCGTCATTGGCAGACAACTCATATTTTCTCCCCGGTTCCCCTACATTACCACATAATTGCTCGATATAACCACTGTCATCTGTACGGTATATGGCTGTACCACGTACTGCGAATGGAGGATGGGACACAAATGCCGTACGGAGGGCATCACTCATTCGGTCGAGCATGACGGCATCAGCTTTGCGAACCCGCAGCAGCTCTCTGAAGAACCTCAGAAGCTTTAGCAATTGTAATCGTGCTTCTCCTTCAGTCACTTTATGCTGATTGATGATTTTCTCCAATTCTGGGTCTACCCATCGTCCTTGTTCTTCTATACTGTCAGCGATTTTGGAGCATGCAACCGACACGGCTGGCGCCCACTTGCCATCAGAACGAATCTCATAGACCAGTGGATTCAAACCAAGCAGATCGGTAGGCATACGTAATCCCTCAATTTTTGCAGCATCCTTGATGTCTGTAATATCCTCCGGAAGAATGAAAAAAATACGCTTTCGTCCCAAACGGCCCATAAACAAACCCATTTCCAGCATTGTATTATCCCGGACAGATGCATAGTACTTCCCGCGAATTTTGGATATATCATCCGGATGAAAAATAAAAATGGCAAAGTCCGTCGTGCGCACCTCTGTTTCCAGATCGTCCATCGTATAGCTGCTTGGATTGAAAACACCGGAGTACCAAGGAGTAACTTCGGCTGAGAAACGCAAATTTTCGTGTACTGCGGCTGCAATCGGCTTCGCTTCCAGCGAGCAGCCAATAAAGACTCTTGGCTTCAACGTTTTCATCAATCCGCCTCGCTTAAACGGTAGTGGGATTCAATTGTTATATTATACCATAAAAAGCAGAGTAAGTCTGGAAAACGTCCACGCAGGTCAAGAATAAGCCGATTTCGTTTGCTATAGTGTATGTGAAAGCTCCCAATGATTCCTTCAAAATTCGCACAAAAATAAAAAAAGGCCCCAAATTGTCACAGTTGGGTGACTGGACAGTTATATTCGCAATCATTGGTCATAGAATGAAGGAGCAGGTTGCACCATTAGTAAGCATTGATTGTCCTGGTGTGGCTGTTTGCCTGCTGGAGCCGCCCAGAGCATGCTTTATGCGCATTTTTGAAGGGTCTGCTGTTTAGACCCGTCTACGTCGGTGTTATATAATAGAAGAACAAGCAAGTTAGCTATAGAAGTTTAAACTGGATAGAGAAATTACATGTTTTTATCAGATTGTCATTTACACGGAACGAAGAGTGCAGAACCCATCTGGAGAAGCGAAGCGCTCGCGTTTATCACCGAATTTTTCCCTTAGGAGAAGGGAATCAAAAAATTTCGGGGATAACAGCGATCGGAAGAGGGAGCTGCAATCGAAGTGGTTAAGTGTAAAGTTCATGAGTCAAACGTGTGATGTACGCCAGTTTAATTGAAATAGCTAACCACAAACAGACAGAAAGGATCAGGATACCATGAGTTCCCGAAGGACAATCTCCCCAAGGACGATCTGGAAACGTTACGATCTCTCATACACTTAGCGCCCCTTGTAGAGTAAACCAACCGTATTCAAAAAAACGGCTGACTCTGCGAAAGAGGGGATTGGAATGAATATTCGAAGGACAAATACGATGATTTCTTCCAGGCTTGCCTTTTGCAGGGTACGGTCGGTCTAAAAACCAACCTACAAACTGCGAGGGAACCTGAATGAAGAGAACATCGTTAACCAAACAACACATTAAGGCTGAGGCGGGAAAACTCGCCATCATGCTGCTCGGTACTTTTATTTTGGCATTTGCCTACTATCACATTAATTTTCAGAATCATTTATCGGAGGGCGGATTTGTCGGTCTGGCCCTGCTCGGAAAATACGCGACGGGCTTATCGCCTGCCATTGGCATGCTGTTACTCGACATCCCGGTCATGATTCTGGCCTGGTTCATCAAGGGCTGGAAGTTCATGATTCAGGCGCTGATTGGCGTCGGCGCATTCTCCCTGTTCTATGACGGCTTTGAACGATACTCCACATTGCAGATGTCATTCAACGGAAACCTGTGGATTCCCGCAGTCCTATCCGGCGTATTGACGGGTGTAGGGGCAGGGATCGTGCTCCGATTCGGCGGGGCGACAGGCGGAGACGATATTCTCGCCGTGCTCGTTAGCCGCTGGAAGGGATGGAAGCTGGGAACAGTTTTCTTTGTCAGTGATGCGTTTGTACTGGGCTTATCCCTTTTCTTTCTTCCGGTAAAAGAAACTTTATATACCATTCTGGCCGTGTGGATTGCCAGCAAAGTCATTACGTACGTGGTCAGTGTTCCGGTACGCCGGCCTGTTACGACCTCAGCTGTGAAGGTATCGATGCCTTCGGCAGCCAAGGCGGTGACTGCCCCTGCATCACGGACTTCGGTGGCGAGAGGAGTCACACATTAAATGAAATTAACCAAAAAGTCCTTTTGACTGCCTGAGCGGCGGTGAAAAGGACTTTTTTTGATGCTTTTCTAAGCTGGGAAGTTACTCTTCATATGGATTCAAGATCAGGGCGATTCACAAACCTGTCAGGGTTTGATGGAAGAAGCGATTTGTCCATCCTGGTTATGAATAATGGCCCGAATGTTCTGCTCGTCGCTGATTTCTTTGGCGGCGTTCACCGCTTCCGATTTGGTGTCAAACGTGGATACATATTGGGATTGGCCTTCTTCCTTAATGGCCCAGCCCGAGTCCGTGGGTACGACGTGAATATTGTCATGGCTTTTGGAAGAGGAGACGGGCTCTGAATGGCGACGTTTAGAAGCAGAACCGCTACCATCAGATGATCGGCTCGAATCCGTTGAACCCGTTGCAGGATGGTTCTCATCCCATTCTTCGGCTTTGGCAGTGGCTATTGCTATTGCGCGTCCTTCCTCATACCCGTCATCCAGCAGGGCATTGGCGATTTCAATCGCCTTATGTCGGATACGTGGCTCCAGATTTTTCATGGATACCGGATAATCATTCTTATTCCAAGGCATGCCTGAATCCCTCCTATAGAGTAATCATGGTTAGTTGTATATTACCCTATGGGAGAAGGGATAAACGACAAAATGGACAGGCTGTGAAGTGGGAATGAGCTGTCATACAGGGATGGCATTCCTATACTTTTGCATGCTGGAGGGGTATAATGCTGTCACATGTACAAAAAGTCCAATACAGGAAAATAAAAGGAGTACAATCATATGTTCAGTCTGAGTCTGGCAATTCCGATGCTGTTTACCATGCTTATTCATGCTGCAGACAGCCTGTCTTATGCACTTCGTCTTGGCGGGCTAAGAACCCGCAGAATTGCGCTGGCCCTTTCCTTGTCCGGGATTCTGCTGTTGGTATCGCGTACATCGAATATGGCCCAGGGACCGATGGTAGGGAATCTGGTGGATACCGCAACAAGTGGAGGGAACTCACATTTTGCCGTGCAGCTGCACTGGCTGATGGGGGCGGCGACAGCAGGAACCGCAATCGCCATATTGTGTTTTCCAACAATGGTGAAGCTTGCGTCCAGAATGGTTGTGCATTTTGAAGCAGCGGGGTCCATTCCGGTGATGGTACGCGGGTTGCTGAACGGGACCAAGATCAGAAACGCAGCCTACTATATTACACCGCCTTCCTGGAAGATGGCTAAGCGGCTAGTACAGCATGGAATGCCAAGACGTCTAATGACGCTTAATGTAGCGGTCACAGCCATTTACACAACGGGCGTATTATCCAGTTTGTACGCAGCTTATCTATATCCAGGGCAGGCAGTGGCTGCGTCTCAATCGACAGGGCTGATCAACGGAATGGCGACCATTTTGCTAACGATCCTGATCGATCCGCGAATTTCTCTGCTCAGTGACAAATCCCTGCGAGGCGAAATCCGTTTGGACCGAATGAATCAGATTTATGGCTGCATGCTGGTATCTCGTTTATTCGGCACGCTTGTGGCTCAGCTGCTGCTCATTCCATTTGCCTACTGGATCGGCTGGGTCGTCAGCTGGATGTGAAGAAGTAAATGGAACAGGGCATCAGGGGAGGGACGTTGCGCAGATACGTTAATCCTCTGTTGTCCTGTATTTGCGGATGTGAACCCATTCGATAAAAGGCAGCGTAACCATGGAAAGTCCGAGCAACGATAATAGCAGGAGGCTTGGCTTTTCATGGACCGATTGGAACTCTTTACATGTCTTATCTGATTCAAATAGGAACATGAAAAAAGCAGGAGCACCGGTGATAACCCGCTGCTCCTGCTTTTTTGGACCGTGTATTGGTTCTACGGTCAGGCAGTCGTATTTAATTTATTTGAAGAGGACTGCATACTCGCCGTATCCCTCTTTTTGCAAGTCTTCCTTCGGTACAAAGCGAAGAGCGGCGGAGTTAATGCAGTACCGCATACCACCGGCTTCGACAGGACCGTCGTTAAACAGGTGACCCAGATGAGAATCTCCTTCACGGCTTCTGACTTCGGTACGAATCATGAAATGGCTGAGATCTGTTTTTTCCTTCACGTTGTAATCACGCAATGGACGCGTGAAACTTGGCCAGCCGCAGCCGGAATCGTACTTGTCCGTTGAGCTGAAGAGAGGCTCGCCAGAAACGATATCAACATAGATTCCGTCACCGTGGTGATCCCAGAACTCGTTGTGGAACGCAGGTTCCGTTGCATTATTCTGGGTCACTTCGTATTGAAGTGGAGTCAGACGCTCTTTCAGATTGCTTTTATCCACATTGCCGGACCAGTTGCGCTCGATAAAGTCTTCACGTCCGGAGCCTTTGCGATACCGTTTATAGTGAGCCGGATTTTTGTGGTGATAGTCCTGATGATGTTCTTCCGCCTCATAGAATGGTTTGGCAGGCAAAATGGGTGTGAAGATCGGCTTATCAAACCGTCCGCTCTGCTCCAGAGCCGCCTTGGAGGCTTCTGCAATCTGACGCTGTTCTTCGCTGTGGTAGAAGATGGCCGTCTGGTATGAAGATCCGCGGTCATGGAATTGTCCACCCGTATCTGTCGGATCGATCTGCTGCCAGAATAACTCGACGAGCTTCTCATAAGGGAAGATGGAAGGGTCGAACGTAATTTGAACGGCCTCTACGTGTCCTGTCGTCTCCGAACAGACTTCCTCATATGTGGGATTCTCGGTATGTCCTCCTGTATAACCCGATACGATCTTGTGGATTCCGGGCAGTTCCTCAAAGGGGGATACCATACACCAGAAGCATCCGCCTGCAAATGTTGCTTTTTCGCTTGAATGTTGTTCCATGCTATAGTCACTCCATTTCTGATGAAGATCAATGAATTTGGCTTACACTTCTATTATATCCTGAATTGGCAAGCCAACCAAGCCGGACAGGGACGATGAAGCTCATTAGTCATGTTGATGAATAATCATCAGGTCTTTTTTCGCGAGCGAACACGAAACAGCAGCAAGACGAGGCCCATAATGGCAAAGTATCCCACAAAAATGAGCAGACTCCCCCAGATGGAAGTTTCGGCTTGCGCGCCCGCATAGGCAAAAATTAAAATGGCAGGCATTTTCCCGATGGCCGTAGCCACCATGAACACCCAAAAAGGGGTGTAGGTAATGCCGGCATAGATATTGACCGCAGTTTGAGGCACAACGGGAAGCAGGCGAAGCATCATAATGCCCATAAAGGGATGCGCCTCCATCCAGGTGGTAAAACGACTCAATCCACGGATGCGATCCAGGTAAGCTCTGGCCTGATGACGAAAAGCATATCTCGCTCCCGCATAAACGAGCAGTGCTGCGAGGGTGGTCCCCACCCAGCATACCCAAGCTGCTGTTGTGGTGCCGTAACTGTACCCCAAAGCTGCGATTACAAACTTGTAGGGAATCACAGGTACCAATGCAAAAAGCATTGCTATGATAATTAGAAGAGGGATGGACTGATTCTGATCAGTCCATGCCAGCAGTTCATATCTGTAAATAAACGTGACTCCGGCGAGCAAAACATACAAGAGGAGCCATAACCATTTCCGCAAATCCCCAAACGCTCCTTTCAGGTCAGGGCACTACTCCAATCTCCTGATCCTACATGCCTTTCTACCCAAGTGTACCACGTTCGACCGGGAACCGGATAATTCAATCCTTCTTATGCTGATCAACTGGCATGTTGCTGGCTGAAGGGTTACACTATAGGTCGTGGAACTTAGAACTCATCTGAAGGTGGAATGCTTATCATGGAAACAACCAAGCGAACCCGAGCTGGGATCATCGGACTTGGGGGTATTGCTCACAAAGTATACTTGCCCCTGTTAACCGCGCATCCTGATGTGGAAATTGCCGGTATTATGAACCGTTCTCCAGAGTCGGTAACGGCTGCTCAGCATGCTTATAGATTAGATAACGGAACGACGGATCTGAAGGAACTATTGTCCTGGGATCTGGATGCCGTTTTTGTACATACAGCAACGGAAGCACATTTTGATATTGTCATGCAATGTTTGGAACGGGGACTGGCTGTATATGTGGACAAACCACTGTCCTACACCTTGCGGGAATCCGAAGAAATGACTGCTTTTGCTGAGGCACAGGGGCTGCTCCTTGCGGTAGGTTTTAACCGAAGATTTGCACCGATGTACCAGAAAGCGAAAGCGTGGATGCAACGGGGGCAGGGGTTTGAATCCCTGATGTTAACGAAGCATCGGACAGGCATTCAGCATCTTCCTGCAGCAAAAACGATCTATGATGATCTGATTCATATGCTGGATCTGATGTTATGGTATTCGGATCATCATGTGGAGCTGGTTCATCAATGGGTCCGGACGAATGAGTTGGACCAGCTTCTTCATGCTGCCGGATCAGCCAAGCTTGGAAGAAAGGCCATTGGACGATTCGATATGGTGCGCGAGGCGGGGGCTGACCTGGAGAAGATCGAACTTCACGGCGGAGGCAGATCGGTAGAAGTTGTGAATATGGAAGAGGCCAGATATACCGAACGCGGAGAGCTTGAGCGCAAAGAAACTTTCGGCAGCTGGGACTCCATATTAACGCGCAGAGGATTTAGCGGAGCCGTCAATCATTTCTTGGCTAACCTGGACACGCCGGACGATTGCATCATTAGCTCCAGCCACGTAATGGATAGCCATGAGCTGGCAGAGCAGCTGATTCGCAAGTGATTTTTTGTGAAAACGGGATAAAGAACATAACTCATATGGAGGAATGACACAATGGACGAATATGAAAAGGAACGCAGAAAACAGATCGAGGAAGCGGTCGTAGAAACCTATAAACAGGAAGAAGAAATGATGATTCTTGTATTTGCCCAGTGGTGTGCCAATCATGGACTGGACCCAGAAGAGATGTACCGGCAAGCTTACCCGGATCAGCAGACCAATGAACGGCTGCAGCAAGTGCTGCAGCTGGTTGTGCCGAAGGAGGAAGCCGGAGAGATTCCGGATGATACGGTGCTGGGTGTGTTGTCCATGTTTGGCAACGAAGACTTGGCCATGGTGGTATCGGAGGCAATCGCCGCGCGCAAATAAGCAGAATTTACGTATAATACCTTACATCTGTTCTCGGTGTATGAGCCGGAATTCCTTGGGCGACATGCCGAACCGGGAGCGGAATACGCGGTGGAAATACGTGTAATTGTTAAACCCCGACGATTCGGCGACATGCTCCAGCGTCATTGGACTGAAGATGATCCGTTCTCTGGCCATGTTCAGCCGTACGTCCAGGGTATACTGCATGATACTTTTGCCAAACGCTTCCTTGAACAGATGAACCCCGCGTGACACGCTGATACCAACATGGGTTGCTACATCTTCAAGTTTGAACAGGGAGGAAGCATTCTCCTCGATATAATTTTTTATTTCATACGCCACATAGTTGGTGTTGGTTATCGTCGGATGTTCAGAGAGAAGACGATCCACCTCCAGACATAAGATACGCATGTAGTAACTGGAGATCTCGGGATATGGATTGGAGATTCGGCGCTGCTCCAGCACGAGTTGACGGAACAGGGTCAGCAGGCTTTCGGTCAATTCGACCTTAATCCGGTTTGGCCTTTTGTGGCGTTCCCACCATTCATCCACCCAGGAACCATTAAAAAAGATATGGTAGTCACCGCTCTCTACGAGTCGTTCTCCCATCGGATTCCGTTCATTGTCTATTTTGAGTTCATAAGGCTCGTCCGGACTGAAAAGAAGCAGATCGCCCGCATCGACGAGTGACATCTCGCCGTCTATTCGTGCCCGGCAGCGACCGTCGGTCTGCAGCCTTAGGAGGTAGTTCTTAACCCCGTCGGGATGAATACCAGCATAGGGTTTGCGATGAAATGAGAAGCCTGCTGTAAGAACCTGGCAGGAATAATCGGTCGGCATTGGCATACTCCTTGCAATTTGAAAATTATGACCAGATAGTTCATGTTTCGATCATATTATTCATTTTAATTGAACCCAAAACGGAATACCATAGTATTAAATTCAAGGCACAAAACATTCATCACAGCTTCTCACCATGCGTAAGGAGATGAACGTCACATTGGAGAAATTAAAAGCAGGCATCATCGGGTGCGGTAACATCAGCGCCATCTATCTGGAGAATCTGAAAAATAGCCCGCTCATTGAAATTGTAGCCGTAGCGGACTTGATCCGTGAACGTGCTCAGGAACGGGCAGATGAATTTAATATCGCAAACGTTTACAATGTAGATGAGTTGCTGCAAAATAAGGAAATCGAGCTTGTGCTGAACCTGACGGTGCCTGGCAGTCATGCCATGACCGATCTGGCTGTGCTCGAATCAGGCAAGCATGTCTATGCCGAGAAGCCACTGGCCATTTCGCTTGAAGACGGCCGCAAAGTCATTGAACTTGCTGAAGAGAAGGGATTGTATGTTGGTTCCGCACCGGATACCTTCCTTGGATCAGGCATTCAGACGGCACGTCAGGCTATTGTAGACGGTCTGATCGGGAAACCGATTGCGGCGACTTCCTTCTTCATGGGTGGCGGACCTGAGGCATGGCATCCCGATCCCGAGTTCTTTTACATTGCAGGTGGAGGACCTATGTTTGACATGGGACCCTACTATCTGACAGCGCTGGTTACATTGCTGGGACCCATTCGGAGAATTAGTTCTTCTGCAGGCATTCAGATCACCGATCGTGTTATTGGTTCGGGACCGAAGGAAGGAACGCCTCTCCGGGTACAAACTCCGACGCATCTGGCAGGTACCATCGATTTTACCGACGGAGCCATTGCAACAATGATTACCAGCTTCGATATTCGTGGGGCTTCGGACTTGCCTCGGATTGAAATTTACGGAACCGAAGGCACGCTGAGTGTACCGGATCCTAACTATTTCAATGGGGAAGTGAAGCTGCGCAGATTCGGTCAGGATACGTGGGAGACGGTAACCCCTGTATTCGAGAGCAGTCAGAATGAACGCGGAATTGGTGTTACCGAGATGGTCGAATCCATTCGTGCCGGACGGGAACACAAAGCCAGCGGCAAGCTCGCGTATCACGTGCTAGAAGCGATGCATGCATTCCAGCGCTCTTCTTTGGAGGGCAAGCACGTTATGCTTGAGAGTACTTACGATCCAAATGCAGCCACCAAAGCAAATGAGGATCCGACAGAAATTGTGCAATCGAATTAAGGTAATTCAGTTGATTTAAGTTGAAGTTAGGGCAACACAGGAAGATGGTTTTTCCATCTGGAATAACCAGTATTGTTACGTTTAATTTCAGGATAGAAATGCTCTAGATTTTCCACACTATTAAAACAAACTTGTGATCTGAACGGTACATTTATGCAGTTCTTGGTTCATTTAATCAGCAATTATTCGATATTTAATCCAGGGAGGAATCGCACTTGAAACTCGGCGTATTTTTGGTACTATTCGGAGGACGTAAATTGGAGGATGCACTTGACTACGTAGCATCCAAGGGTTTGAAAGCAGTAGAGATTGGAACTGGAGGCCATCCAGGCAATGCACATTGCAACCCTGAGGAGCTTTTGAACAATGAAGCAGCACTGAAAAACTTTAAAAATGCAGTGGAATCACGCGGTCTGACCATCAGCGCACTGAGCTGTCACGGTAACCCGCTTCATCCGCAAAAAGATATCGCCAAAGGTTTCCACGATGATTTCGTGAAAACAGTCCAATTGGCACAAAAGCTGGAAGTTCCTGTAGTAAACACATTCTCCGGATGTCCGGGAGACCATGAAGATGCGAAGTATCCGAACTGGCCTGTTGCACCGTGGCCGAATGATTTCCAGGAAGTGTTGAAATGGCAATGGGAGAACAAAGTGATCCCGTACTGGACAGAGTGGGGCAAGTATGCAGCAGATCACAATGTGAAAGTAGGATTGGAACTGCATGGTGGATTCTCAGTGCATACTCCAGCTACATTGTTAAGACTGCGTGAAGCTGCAGGCGAAGTCATTGGTGCGAACCTGGATCCAAGTCACATGTGGTGGCAAGGAATTGATCCGGTACAAGCGATTCACATTCTGGGACGTGAAGGCGCGATCCATCACTTCCATGCTAAAGATACAACGATCGATCCGGTAAACGTAAACAAACATGGTTTGACAGATATGCAGGATTACACAAACATGCTTGACCGCGCTTGGCAGTTCCGCTCGGTAGGTTATGGTCATGATAACAAGACTTGGGCGGATATTATCAGTGCCCTGCGTCTCGTAGGCTACGATTACGTTGTAAGTATTGAACACGAAGACGGTCTGATGTCGGTTGAAGAAGGATTCTCTAAAGCCGTACAAAATCTCCAGCAAGTATTGATTGAGGAACCGCTGGGCGATATGTGGTGGGTTTAGAGCTATACTAGGGGGAAATTGAATATGATTAACGTCACCATTTGGAATGAGTTTGTCCATGAGAAAATTCACGATGAAGTAAGGGAAGTCTATCCGGACGGATTGCACCGGGCGCTGGCAGACGGACTCGGCGGCGAAGGATTTGCGATTCGGACAGCTACACTGGATCAGCCTGAACACGGCTTAAGTGATGAGGTGCTGAATTCCACAGATGTGCTGATATGGTGGGGACATATGGCACATGATCGTGTAAGCGACGAGGTCTCACAGAAGGTTGCACAGCGAGTACTGAACGGCATGGGATTGATTGTTCTGCATTCCGGGCATTTCTCCAAACCGTTCAAGGCCTTGATGGGCACCAGTTGTGATCTGAAATGGCGTGTTGCTGACGAGCAGGAGATCGTATGGTGTGTCAATCCTTCTCATCCCATTGCGGATGGGATTGAAGGCAAGATTGTACTTGAAAAGGAAGAAATGTACGGTGAATTCTTCGATATTCCGGTACCCGATGAGCTCGTGTTCGTAAGCAACTTCCAGGGTGGGGAAGTATTCCGAAGCGGCTGCACGTTCCGTCGCGGCGAAGGCAAAATCTTCTACTTCCGTCCAGGCCATGAAACCTATCCGACGTATTACAAGCCGGAAATTCTGAGAGTGATCAGCAATGCAGTAAAATGGGCATATCCTGCCCGCAGCTTCAAGCCGCAATTTGGCAAGAGCGAACCTGTAAGACCATTTGGTGGCGTGCTGGTCTAGGCCGCAAAAGTAGTATCTGATGGGCAAGTGAAACGTATACCTAAGAACCCTTCTCCGAGTCAAGTATGACTGTGGCAGTTGGGTTCTTTTTGGGTAAGATAGGTACATGGGCGTTATACGATATTTGCCATGGTTCATCGAATCGTCCTGAGGTATACTTGTTGTATAGTCAAAATGCAAAGAAGCCTATTAAATTTTAACTTTTTTACGGCAGACGTTTTCTTTGTGACGTAAATGTGTTATTATGAAATATACTAACTAAATGTAAGTTCAGTGATCTCTAAAGAGGTGATTAATGTGGAAGGCCAAGATTTACGGATGTGTCCGCGTTTTGAGACGGCATTCTCGTTTTTGGGCAAACGCTGGAACGGTCTGATTATTCAAACGTTGATGAGTGGGTCTAAGCGATTCAAGGATATTTCCAACCTGATTCCGTCAATGAGTGACAAGATGTTATCTGAACGGATGAAGGATCTGGAGAGTGAAGGTATTCTGATTCGTCATGTTTATCCCGAGACGCCGGTTCGTATTGAATACGAGCTAACAGAAAAAGGGAAAGCTTTGCAGCCTGTGATGAACCAAATTCAGGACTGGGCAGAGCAATGGGTAGATTAAACGATTCATATGTCCAGGCTCAATGATGTGACCTGACAACAGGGAGCTCTTGATTTCGCTGAAATCAGGAGTTTTTTGTCTTATATACTTACTTAGTCATCATGGCTGGTCTGTTCAATATACAGGAATGTAGAAATAAACCACCTTTTTCCTGCAGGCCTTGCACATATTGACAGAAGTTATAGTATAATTTAAGAAAAATGGCCGCAGGCGGCCGGAGCGAGGAGGCCACTTGTCATGAGAGAAGAAAGCTTATCCCGTGAAGTACGCTACGGCAAGCAAGATATTGCGGAACTTGAGAGCGCATCCATTCAGGTTCATCTGATTTACAAAAAAGCTGCGGAACTGTTTAAATATTATGTTAATCCCCACGTGGGTAACCAGGACCCAGGGGAAGCAGTTCCACTTGGAAACAGCAATGGGCAAGAACTGGCTCCGGTCGTCCTGCAAAAGTGGATTCAGACATCGTCAGGCTGGAAATGCATTGGTTGTGAAATAAGATACCCGGGGTCTGTGCAGGATAAGCTGGATGATGATTTTCCACGTGGCCAGCTTACTGGAGCTTCCGGGAAACGAAGATATGTAAAACCCGAAATGCTAATTCAAGCCATTGTATGGTCCCAGTATGAAAAAATCAGGCTGCTGGCACCGTGGCTTGGTGATGAAGCTTTTTATACCACACAAGAGCTGGATGTCATCGCCCGGTACATTGTACCGACATACTTCTCAGAGCGTCCCCTGCATGAGCAGGGCAAGCTCTACAAGATTCACCATCCGTACAGTCAGATCCCGCTGTATCAGGAATACGTAACAGCTCCTACATTCTGTGTACAGATGGATGGAGAGCTGCTCGAAGGGCGACTTTTGACAGGTGTGTATGTGTCGGAGGAACAGTTCCATGGGCTTAATCCGTACCTGAAAAATGGGGACGGGGGCCGGACTTATATGCAGGCGTGTGTTCAATAGAGGGGAATTAAATATAAGGGTTGAACGATCCGAACAAAGGAGCCCGCAAGCGGGCTCTTTGTGCTGCAGGAAGGAATATGGAAGAAAAGTAACGGCATTGACACTTTTTTTGGATGAATATTGTGCCATAATAGAGGTTATGGACAACAGGGTGAAGATTTTACGCAGGGTGGTGTTACCGACATGATGAAGAAGTTCCCCGGTTACATCGGTTTATGTTTGCTTATTATGGCAATTCTAGCCGGATGTACAGAGACACAGCCTTCTGAACAGCCGGTGGTCAAGGAGACCGATACTTCCAATACCATTACCGTTGCTGTCGATGGAAGCACTTTTTTGCCTGATGCAACGAAGTCGATCAAGAGGGATTTTAGTGAAGGACTCACGCTTAAGAAGGCGCTATTGAACAGTGGTCTGGTTGATTTTACGGCCGACGGCAAGCGGATTCAATCCGTAGGGGAAGTTTCACTTGATTCCTCGCTAAGCTGGGCAGTTAAGCTAAACGGCAAGGATATTGATCCGGAAAACTGGGGCATGGAGCTTCATGCCAAGGATGAAGTGATCATTTACGTAAAAGCCGCCGACAGTACAGGAGAAGGTGTTGCATATCAGACAACCCTGCTCAAGATCAGCGGCGGCAATATTATGCCAGACCTTAATCGTCAATATGCGGGTGTCTATATCCAGGAGTGCACGGTTCGCGATGTACTTAAGTCCAGCGGCATCGTCAGAATGTCGGAAAATAACAAATACGTCGTTTCGGTTGAAAATGTTGTTCCACGCATGAATCAGCGTTGGGTGATCATGGTGAATGACAAGGAACTGATGGAAAACGGTTTGGATATGAAGTTGAATCCACGGGATGCGGTTAAATTACAGTTAACGGCATCTTAAACATAAACATAAAGCCCGCACCTCTTTAGGAGGACGGGCTTTTTTCATGTCACTTATAGATTAAGCTCATTACCGGAAGGTGATGACTTCAAGTGCTTAATGCTTAGATGCGGCAAATCTCATTGGGACATAATTCACAATGACAGATGCCTTGGAGCATCTTCAGGTCCTTGATAACAATCATGCCGTTATCATATTCAATGGCATCTTTTTTGCGCAAATCGCTAAGCATGCGGTTCACACTTTCGCGGGTAGCTCCAATCATGTTGGACAGATCCGTGTGGGTAATTTTTTTATGAATAATCACGTGATCGCCGTGGGGCTCGCCATAAGAATTGGACAATCGGATCAAGGTGGAACAGAGCGCACCAGGTTTGCCGTATAACATCAGGTCACGAAATTTGGTTTGGGTTAAGCGGTGATGAATGCCCATCCATTTCATAAAGTCAATGGCGAAGTCACAGTGCTGACAGATCAGCATTTCCAGGTCTTTGTGCTCCAGTACACCGATTTCACTGTCTTCCAGCACTTCCGCCGAGAAGGTATGCTTGGAACCGAAGAACGGATCTGCCTGACCAATCATATCACCGGACTGGTACATGTACATGATAAGCTCTTTGCCTTCATCCGTGGATTTGGTGATCTGGGCACGGCCCCTTTTCATATAATAAAGTTTGTCGGACACATCACCTTCCCAATACAGGTGGGTCCCTTCAGGATAGGTACGGTCTTTCATGGTTACGAGCAGATGATTGAAATTCACTTCCGAGAAACAGTTGGTATTGCCGCGTTTTTCCATGACACTCAGTTGTTCTCTCATAAGTCTATCTCCCCTTTGTATCCACCGGAGGGGGATTACAATCATGCTGCAGTCCGCGCTCCGTGGTTCGCCGCAACCGTTACCGTCCTGATTAGGGTCAATTCCGCAGGGGAGGACGGTACAAATTGCGGTGGTTCAATTTTTAAGTTCAGTATATACCTAATCTTACCGTTTGAGGGGCATGGAAAGGGGGCAAAAATGGCGAAATTTCAAACATTGTGATTAAATTCACTTTGGAGAGGGAAGGCTGCATTTGACAGCTATATATTTTAAATAGGAAGTGAAAATGACCTTCAGAAGGAACTCCAAAAAACTTAAATTAAATTTGTTATACTTTGTGAAAAAAATCACATAATTAACCTTTTCGACATGTTACGATGTGTACGTAAAGAAGAGAGACAAACCAAAAAACAATACGAACCTTTAGGAGGATGAGGGAGATGGCTGTAAAGAACGAAGTCGCCCCAGTAAAAGAACCGACAGCAGGTCAGTATATTCAAACGTTAATTGACAAAGCGAATAAAGCACACGCAGCATTCATGTCCATGGATCAAAAACAGATTGATCGCATTGTGCAAGCCATGGCACTGGCAGGTCTGGACAAACACATGATGCTTGCCAAAATGGCAGTGGAAGAAACCGGCCGCGGAGTGTATGAAGATAAAATCACCAAAAATATCTTTGCAACAGAATATGTGTATCACAGCATCAAATATGACAAAACCGTAGGCGTGATTGAAGATAACGAGTATGAGAGCTTCCAGAAAATAGCGGAGCCTGTAGGCATTATCATGGGTATTACACCGGTGACTAATCCCACATCCACGACGATGTTCAAAGCGTTGATTTCCATCAAAACACGTAACCCGATCATCTTTGGATTCCACCCTTCCGCTCAGAACTGCAGCCGCGAAGCCGCCAAAATTCTGCTCGAAGCGGCGGTGAAGCATGGTGCTCCGGCCGACTGTATCCAGTGGATTGATGATCCTTCCATGGACCGCACGAATGCACTGATGAATCATAATGATGTGGCGCTCATTCTGGCAACGGGTGGATCAGGCATGGTACGCGCAGCGTACAGCTGTGGTAAACCGGCACTGGGCGTTGGACCAGGGAATGTACCTTGCTTTATCGAGAAAACGGCAGATATCAATCAGGCTGTAACGGATCTGATCTTGTCCAAGTCATTCGACAACGGTATGATCTGCGCCTCCGAGCAAGCGGTCATCATCGAAGAACCGATCTTCGATCAGGTGAAAAAGAAAATGATTGCGAACGGTTGTTATTTCGTCAATAAGGATGAAGCTGCCAAATTGACAGCAGGTGCCATCAATGCGGAGAAATGTGCGGTTAACCCGGCAATTGTCGGTCAATCGGCAGTAACCATTGCGCAAATGTGTGGTATCGAGGTTCCGGCTGGCACCAAAATTCTTGTAGCAGAGATTGAGGGCGTCGGCACCAAGTTCCCGCTGTCTGCAGAGAAATTAAGTCCGGTACTGGCTTGTTACAAAGTAAAAACAGCAGCTGAAGGGATTGAGCGTGCTGCGGAAGTGGTTGCCTTTGGCGGCATGGGTCACTCCTCCGTTATTCACTCGAATAATGAAGAAGTCATAAGCAAATTTGCGGATCGTCTGCAAACGGGACGGATTATCGTGAATTCGCCATCCACACACGGCGCCATTGGGGACATCTACAACACCAACATGCCGTCGTTGACCCTGGGATGCGGTTCATATGGCCGTAACTCCACCTCATCGAATGTCACTGCCGTCAACTTAATTAACGTGAAAAGGGTGGCTCGCCGTACCGTGAATATGCAATGGTTCAAAGTGCCAAACAAAGTGTACTTCGAAAAAGGAGCAACGCAGTATCTGGCCAAAATGCCTGATATTACTCGCGTAGCCATCGTTACGGATGCCATGATGGTCAAACTGGGCTATGTGGAAAAAGTGGAGCATTATCTGCGTCAACGCCAAATGCCGGTAGCAATCGAAGTATTCTCGGATGTTGAGCCCGATCCATCAACAACAACGGTAGACCGCGGTACAGATATGATGCGCCGCTTCCAGCCTGACTGCATTATCGCTCTTGGTGGTGGATCACCAATGGACGCTGCCAAAGCCATGTGGTTGTTCTACGAATATCCGGACACGGACTTCAATGATCTGAAGCAAAAATTCATGGATATCCGTAAACGTATCTACAAATATCCGCGCCTTGGATCAAAAGCAAAATTCGTAGCGATTCCGACAACGTCGGGTACAGGATCGGAAGTAACATCGTTTGCCGTAATCACAGATAAAAATCTGGGCAACACCAAATATCCACTGGCAGACTATGAGCTGACTCCAGATGTAGCCATCGTGGACCCTGAATTCGTCTATTCACTGCCAAAAACAGCGGTTGCAGATACAGGTATGGACGTACTGACACATGCCATCGAAGCGTATGTATCGGTTATGGCCAATGATTACACGGATGGTCTGGCGATCAAAGCCATCCAGCTGGTATTCCAATACCTGGAGCAATCGGCGCTGCAAGGGGATAAACTGGCACGTGAGAAAATGCATAATGCTTCGACGATTGCCGGTATGGCTTTTGCTAACGCGTTCCTGGGCATTAACCACAGCTTGGCGCACAAATGGGGCGGACAGTATCACACCGCACATGGACGTACCAATGCAATCCTGATGCCGCACGTCATTCGTTATAACGCGAAAAAACCGACCAAATTTGCATCATTCCCGAAATATTCGCACTTCGTAGCAGATGAGCGGTATGCTGAAATTGCCCGAATTCTGGGATTGCCTGCACGTACTACAGAAGAAGGGGTGAACAGCCTCATCAATGCAATTCGCAAACTGAACAAAACACTCGGTATTGAGGAATCGTTCCAGGAAATCGGATTTGATGCCAAGGACTTTGAAGCTCACGTGGATTACCTGGCCGATCGTGCTTTCGAAGATCAATGTACAACCGCCAATCCGAAACTGCCGCTGGTGACTGAACTGGCAGACGTTTACCGCAATGCGTTCTACGGACGGTTTGAATAAACAGTATCGTTAACAAGCAAAAATGAGTTTAAGGTTTAGGCAATAGGTTCAGGGTTCCCCGAAAGGGGAGCCCACATTGCCGTCCTTTTGTCGATGACGGAATCTTTTGGGGATCCGTTGAACGGTTTGGTATTCACACATTAACGGAGAGGACAGAAAAAACTGAAGAAGCGAAGCGCTCGCCTTTATCAATGGATTTTCCCAATTAGAATAAGAAATGAAAAAAATCCAGTGATAACAGCGATCGGAAGTTGTTCTGGCCCGCGCAGTGGCTAAGTGTGAATAATTATGGGGCTCACCATGATCCTGCGATGGTGAAGTGAGGAAGTTCACTAACTTTGTGATAAAAATCACAGATGGTGAAACCCGCAAGACGTATACTGAAAATGTAAGAAAAACATCCATCCCGCGGTTCCGGTTCCCATGTAGAGAGAACGTGTTCCGGCTGATATGTGAAAAAGTTCACATTAATCGCGGCTCTGGGCACAGATGAGACGATTTTGCTGCACCCTGTCATGTGTCCGGAAATCCAAATTTGTGGAGGGATTACTATGTCGGTGATCGAAAAAGACGTAAAACAACAAACAGGCTGGAGAAACTTTACCAAAGGCACATGGACCAAATCCGTGGATGTGAATGATTTCTTGGCACATAACCTGTCTCCGTATTATGGGGATGAGTCATTCCTCGCAGGGGCAACACAGAATACGAAAGACCTGTGGGACATCGTATCCGATCTGACTAAAAAGGAACGGGACAACGGCGGCGTACTGGATGTGGACGTAAATACTCCGGCAACGATCGTGTCTCACGAACCCGGGTATCTGGATCAATCCAAAGAGCAGATCGTCGGTGTGCAAACTGATGCTCCATTCAAACGCTCCATTCAGCCAACAGGCGGAATTCGCATGATGATTGATGCATGTCAGGCTTACGGCTTCGAAATGCCTCAAGAAGTCATTGATATATTTACTAATATTCGCAAAACACATAATCAGGGTGTATTCGATGCGTATACATCCGAGATGCGTGCAGCACGCAAAGCAGGTATCATTACCGGTCTGCCTGATGCTTATGGTCGCGGCCGGATCATCGGCGATTACCGCCGGGTTGCTCTGTACGGGGTGGACTTCCTGATCCGTGCCAAAAAAGGAGAACTGAACGCTCTTGAAGTGGATGTCATTGATGAAGATGTTATCCGTCTGCGTGAAGAGTTATCCGAACAAATCCGGGCTCTGCAGGAATTGAAGCAGCTGGGCGAAATGCACGGCTTTGATATCTCCCTGCCGGCTACCACAGCGAAAGAAGCGTTCCAATGGCTGTACTTCGGTTACCTGGCTGCCATCAAAGAGCAAAATGGTGCGGCCATGTCCCTTGGACGTGTATCTTCATTCCTTGACATTTACATTGAACGTGACCTGCAGGAAGGTCATCTCACCGAGGAGCAGGCTCAGGAACTGGTTGACCATTTCGTCATGAAGTTGCGGATCGTCAAATTCCTGCGTACACCGGACTACAACGAGCTCTTCAGCGGTGACCCGACATGGGTAACCGAGTCCATCGGCGGGATGTCCGTGAACGGGGAAACACGCGTAACGAAAAACAGCTTCCGTTTCCTGCACACGCTGCACAATCTGGGACCCGCACCGGAACCTAACCTGACCGTACTCTGGTCTACCAAACTTCCGGAGGCGTTCAAAGAGTATTGCAGCAAAGTATCCATTGAAACCAGCTCCATCCAGTATGAGAATGATGATCTGATGCGTCCAATCTACGGAGATGATTATGGTATTGCGTGCTGCGTATCGGCGATGAAGATCGGTAAACAAATGCAGTTCTTCGGCGCTCGTGCCAACCTGGCGAAAGCACTGCTGTATGCGATTAATGGTGGACGTGACGAGAAATCCGGTGCACAGGTCGGACCGGAATATCCGGCCATTACAAGCGAAGTGCTGGATTACAATGAGGTCATGAAACGGTTCAAACCGATGATGGAATGGCTGGCTAAACTGTACATGAATACCCTTAACGTGATTCACTACATGCATGACAAATACAGTTATGAACGGATCGAGATGGCTCTGCATGACCGCGATATCGTACGCACCATGGCCTGTGGTATTGCCGGCCTGTCCGTTGCAGCCGACTCCTTGAGTGCAATTAAATATGCAAAAGTTAAACCGATTCGTAACGAGCAAGGAATCGCCGTTGATTTTGTAATTGAAGGAGACTTCCCTTGTTACGGTAACAATGAAGACAGCGTCGACAGCATCGCGGTTGAACTGGTAGAGAGCTTCATGGGCATGATCCGCAAACATAAAGCGTACCGTAATGCCATTCCAACCCAATCCGTACTGACCATCACATCCAATGTGGTGTACGGCAAAAAAACCGGTACAACACCGGATGGACGTAAAGCAGGCGAACCGTTTGCTCCAGGTGCCAACCCGATGCATGGACGTGACAAAAAAGGAGCTCTGGCATCCCTGGGTTCTGTAGCCAAATTGCCTTACGAACACAGCCTGGACGGTATCTCCAACACATTCTCGATTGTGCCTAAAGCGCTCGGTAAAGAGTCCGATACGCGCAAATCCAATCTGGTTGCCATGATGGACGGTTATTTCGGTCAAGGTGCTCACCATCTGAACGTGAACGTGTTCGATCGTCAGCAGCTGATTGACGCCATGGAGCATCCGGAAAATTATCCACAATTGACCGTTAGGGTATCCGGTTATGCCGTAAACTTCATCAAATTGACGCGTGAGCAGCAGCTGGATGTCATTAACCGGACCTTCCACGGTTCGATGTAATAAAACGGTAAACAGGAGTAGATCACCATCATAAACGCACAGCGGATGCGGATACAGAAAGGAAGAGGCAGCATGGTTAACGGACATATTCATTCACTCGAAACTTTCGGGACGGTTGACGGCCCAGGCATCCGCTTCGTGCTTTTTATGCAGGGATGTCACCTGAAATGCCAATATTGTCACAACCCGGATACATGGGCGCTTGATGGAGGCCGGGATATGAGCGTGGAGGAAGTTCTTGCTGAGATCGAGCCATACTTGACCTATTATCGCAGTTCGGGTGGCGGACTTACGGTATCGGGAGGCGAACCGACGCTGCAGGCTCATTTCGTCGGCCAGGTTTTCAAGGAAGTGAAGCGGCGCTGGGGACTGCACACCACCCTGGACAGCAATGGCTATAATGAACCTGAGCGTATTCTTGACTTGTTGGACCATACGGATCTGGTCATGCTGGATCTGAAACATATCGATGATGAAAAGCATATCAAGCTTACCGGGAAATCCAATGAGAGAACACTTCGGATGGCCCGCTGGTTATCGGATCATGGCCGGAAAATGTGGATTCGGCACGTATACGTGCCAGGCATTCATGATGATGAACAAGATCTGCTTAACCTGGGACGCTATATCGGAACATTGAATGGTGTGGAGAAGTTTGAGATTTTACCATATCACCAGATGGGCATATACAAATGGCAGGCACTGGGAAAAGTATATCCGCTCGAAGGCGTTCCGTCTCCTACCGAAGAAGAAGTGGAACGGGCTTATCGCTTGATTGAACAGGGGCGGAAAGAAACGACAGACACACTTGCTCGGGCAAAATGATCCATATCCATGGGTCCGATAGAAAATGAACCCACTCTTCAAACAGTCTTTGCGACAAACGTCGCAAGGGCTGTTTTTTGTTGCATTTTACATGAGGATTACGAAAAGGCTTGTTCAGTGAAGGATTTTATCCCCTTATTGATGAATTGTCATCCTTACGATGGTAGCTCCGGCTTTTTATAATCAGAGTGTAAAACCAAATGCGCAATATGCCGAGGAGGGTCAACGACGATGAAAAAAAGAATGATAATGCTGCTCTCACTGCTGCTGGTTACGTCCTGGACGCTGGCTGCATGTTCGGGCTCAGGGAACGAAAATCCGCAGGGAGCTTCAGGCTCCGAACCGGAGACGAGCAAGGAACCGGTGGAAATGCTGCTGCGTCACACCCAAGTAGGGGCGGATAAACAGAAACGGCTGGCCATTCTGCAGGACGTCGTCGACAAAGTGGAAAGTGAGGTCCCTAATCTGACCTTTACGCTGGACGGGGTTGAATCGGATGTGAACCGGAAGGAAAAGCTTCGCGGGGAAATGGCTGCCGGCAATCCACCGGATATTTTCGAACTGTTCGGCAGCCCGGACTCCAAAGTGTATGCCAAGGAAGGCATGCTGCTGGATCTGACACCGATTTTGCAAGAGCTGGGCATTCAGGATCAGTTTACATCCCTTGAACCATTCACGTATGAAGGCAAAGTGTATGGACTGCCGATTGGTGGATCAGGCGAAGGTTTTTTCTATAACAAAGAATATTTTGCAAAAAAGGGCTGGCAAGCACCAACGACCATGGCTGAGCTTGATAACATGCTGGCCGAGATCAAAGCGGATGGGAAAGTGCCACTTGCCTCTGCTTCCAAAGCGGGCTGGGTCCCGCTGATGTTGACGAATCATCTGTGGTCCCGTTATGCCGGTCCCGAGATTACTGCGAAGTTTGCAACTGGTGAAGCCAAATGGACCGATCCGGGTGTGATTCAAGGTTTTGCGAAGCATAAGGAATGGGTCGATAAGGGGTATTTCAAAAAAGGCGAGCTCGGCTTCGAATACGCAGAGTATACGACTCAATTCACAAGTGGTGAAGCAATATTGATGTACGACGGAACATGGAAATCATCAGTATTTAAGGAAGGACAGAGCGGGGAATCGTTGATCGGCAAGGTTGGATTCTTCAATATGCCGCCGGTAGAGAATGGCGTGGGAGATCAGACTTCCCTTATGCGTGACGTCAATAATGGATATGGCTTCTCGGCATCTGTAGCGGAAGATCCTCAGAAGCTGGAAGCGGTAAAAGCGTTCATCAAAAACTTCTATAATGAAGATATGCAGGTGCGTGGACTTGTGGAAGATGGAGTCCTTCCTGCCATGAAGCTGGATGAGAAGGTATTAACGGACAGCATTACCGACGAGCTGATGAAGGAAATCGTTGCTGTCCTGAATGCATCCCAGACATCATTCCCAGCCTTTGATGCGCTGGTACAGGCGGATGTGACCACCGAGATCAGCAATCTGCAGATTCAAAAACTAATTGGTGGACAGACCACGCCGGAGAAGATGGCGGAGGAGCTGCAGCAAGTTCAGGAGGAAGCCAACGCTTCTGTGGAATAATGGATCTACTCTACCCCAAGCTGCAACTGAAGTTACTGAAGGAGGCTGAATATGAATACTTCACTCCGCAGCCCACTCATTTACACGCTGTTTGTATTACCGGCATTGATCTTGTTTGTCATGTTTTTCCTGTATCCGATTGGCAGCTCACTGTACTATAGCTTGACCAGCTGGAATGGCGTTTCGACAGACCCACGATTTGTGGGTTTGTCGAATTACGCCAAGGCTTTAACCGATGAACGGTTTTGGATATCCACACGCAATAATGGCTTTTTTATCGGATTTTCCGTATTGATCCAGGTTCCGCTGATTGTATTATTCTCATTGCTTATTGCCAATGTCAAACGATTAAAGGGAGTATACAAAACGGCTGTTTTTTTACCTTCCATTATGTCGACGGCAGTCATCGGTATTTTGTGGGGATTTATCTATGAGCCCAACATCGGGCTATTGAATCAACTGCTCAATACGTTTGGCATTCCGCCGGTGTATTGGCTTTCGGATAATCGTTTCGCGATGCTGTCCATTCTTGTGACCAATGCCTGGCAGTGGACCGGATTTTACATTGTCATGGTGCTGGCGGCCATTCTCGCCATTCCCCGTGACCTGGATGAAGCGGCAGCCATCGATGGTGCGACGGCAGTGCAGCGGGCCACCCGAATCACGCTGCCACTCATCAGGCCCATTATTTCGGTTGTCATCATGCTGTCCATTGCCGGAGCGATGAAGGCAGCAGATATTGTGCTTGTAATGACCAAAGGCGGACCGGCCGGCTCCACCGAGGTGCTCGCTACGTATATGATCAAATATGCGATTACCAATTTTAAATATGGATACGGCAATACGGTAGCGGTCCTGATCTTTGCTCTGACACTTGTGCTGACGGCTGTGTACCAACTGCTCGTGGCAAGGCACAACGAAAGGGTGGAGTATTGATGGTAAAGCATATACGAGCCAGTATTCCTCATGTGTTGTTGATGTTATATTTGATCGCTATTTTATTTCCCTTTTTATTCGTTATCTTCTCTTCATTCAAACAGGATAACAATGAGATTGCTCTTCATCCTTTTGGTCTGCCAACGAACTGGGTGTTTAGCAATTACGTGGAAGCCTGGGTCAACGCCAAGATTGGTACGTATTTCTGGAACAGCATGTACATTTCGGTGCTCTCTTCGGCAGGTACCATTATACTGGGCGCCATGTTTGCTTTTGCTGTAACCCGGATGAGACACCGCAAGTGGAGCCTGTTTCTCTATAGTCTTATACTGGCCGGCATGCTTATTCCGAACAATGCGCTCATGCTGCCCATTTATTTGCTCGTCCGCAAGCTGGGCATATTGGACACGCATCTGGCTCTGATTGTTCCCTATGTAGCCAATGCCATTCCTTTTACGATTATCATACTGGCTGCTTTTATGAGATCACTTCCCGGAGAGATAGAGGAAGCAGCGGTAATGGATGGCTTGAGGGCCCCAGGGATCTTTGCTAAAATAGTGATACCTCTTACAGTTCCAGCCATCGTTACGGTATTTATCGTGAATTTCCTCGGCAACTGGAACGAATTTTTGCTCGCCAATTATTTCCTATCTACAGATAAGCTGCGCACCCTGCCTGTAGGCATGGTCCAGTTTCGTGATCAGTACCAGATGAACTATGCCCAGATGTCCGCAGGAATTGTATATAGTGTTGTGCCTGTCATTGTTATTTACGCCATACTGCAGGAGAAAATCATTGAAGGTGTGACCGCAGGCGGCGTCAAGGGTTGATGGCCTAAGCGGTTATTGGGGAGAACGGATATGAACTTGCGCATGAAGCTGGCCTTGGCATTTCTGCTGTTAATTATTGTACCGATGTGTGCACTGGGTATCGGGATGTTTCTGGTTACCTCACATACAATTGAGAAGAAATACAACCAACAGGCCGAATATGCCCTCCAGGCCATTAGTTACAATATCGAAAATGTTTTTCAGCAGATAAACAATGTCACGGATAACGGGATCGCCACGTCGGTATTTCAAATGGCACTTAACGCCAAAGATCCGACCAAGCAGGATCTCGGGACCGGTAATCAATTATCGCTCAATGCCAGCCAGCGCAATTTCCGATCTCTTCTATATAACTATCCGTTCATTAGCTATGCTTTCTTATATGATCTGCGTTCGTCCCAGAACAATCAGATCGTCTCCATATTTACCAAGGAAAATTTTGAAACGCTTCCTTTTCAGCAATTCAAGGTACACCCTTTATTTCAGGAAATCCATCAGCTTAATGGCGTGCCCAAATGGCTTGCCCCGCTTGAATATCCCGAACTTACCGGTAACGATCCTGTCTTTACGCAGATCAGGTTAGTGAAGGAACTCAGTTATTTTCAAAATATCGGAATTCTGGTGGTACAAATCAAAAAGGGGGAGATTGATCGCATCTTCCGGCATTTGCAGATCAGTGATTCCGCTCAAAATACGTCCTTTTTATTAATTAATGAAGAAGGTTTGGTCGTCTATGACCCATCCGGGCGGTACAGTGGGGAGAAGATGGAGAACCTCGGCGTAAACGCGGCCAGTTATGGACCCGGCTTCAGCAGCATCCGGACCGTATTTGATGGCACGGAGAGTATCCTGTCCCAGTATCATCTGAAAAACTACGGTTGGAGTTTAATCAGTGTCACCTCGTGGGAAGCGTTGTCGGCCGAAACCAATGTGTTTGCAGGCTGGTCGGTGATTATTATTCTGGTCTGTCTTCTTGCTGCGATGGTCTTCAACCTGTTTTTCATGAATCGGATAACCGGCAATATTGCGGTGCTGGTCCGCTTCATGCGGCGAGTCGAGGATGGTGACTTCAACGCACGGGTTGAAGGTAAGGGATTCGATGAGATGCAGCTTCTGGCCCATGGATTCAATGAACTGCTGGACAGGATTGGAAGCCTGTTTCGCCGTGTGCGGGCAGAGCAGCAGCAAAAGGCCAAGGCTGAACTGCGTGTGCTGCAGGCTCAGATCAAACCACACTTCCTGTTCAATACATTGGAATCCATCAACGGGCTTGCGATGCGAGGAGAGGGACGGAAAGTCAGCGAAATGGTAAACCGTCTTGGCAATATTCTTCGTATCAGTATTCAGGATCAGGAAGAAATTCCACTGGGCGAGGAAGTAAGGCATCTCCAGAGTTATCTTGAAATTCAGCAATACAGATTCAGCGAATTGTTTACGTACGAAGTGGATATTCCTACTCATTTATATGCATCCTCCGTACTTAAACTGACCTTGCAGCCTTTAGTTGAAAATAGCATTCAGCATGGCTTCGAGGGTATTGAGTACAAGGGAGTACTTCGAATCAGTGCGTTTGAGCTCCACCATAATCTGATACTGCAAGTGGAGGATAACGGACTTGGCATTCCCCAGGAAATAATGGGGAGATTCGAATATATGGCAGAGGATCCTCCGGAACATTCGCATGCAAAGGAAGGGGAGCTTTCCCTATCCTCCATGGCTGAACGCCGGGGACTCGGCTTACGAAGTGTAGCGGATCGGATACGAATTCGATACGGGGCGGGATATGGCATATTCATATGTTCTGCTCCAGGACATGGGACAGTGATTCAATGCATAATTCCACGATATGAGCAGGGGGATGCCTAGATGAATCTGACGGCAATGATTGTTGATGATGAGCTGCCGATTTTGGAAAATTTGAGACTGATCCTGCCCTGGGAGGACATGGGGATTGAAATTACGGGCACGGCCAGAAGTGGAATAGAAGCACTGGATAAGGTGGCTGATTGCCATCCTGACATTATGCTGTGCGATATCCGCATGCCTACCATGGATGGTTTGGAACTTATTCGAATCCTGCGCGAGCGGGGCGAGTCATGTGAAATTATTTTGCTGACCGGATATCAGCAGTTCGAATATGCCCGAACGGCCATCCGTTACAATGTACATGAATACATATGTAAACCCATTGATTACTCGGATCTGGAGAACAAATTACGTGAGTTAACTGAACAAATTATTCAGAAGAGAGTAACTAGTGAGTCTGAACGCCATCGAAGTATAGAAATGGAAAACTGGATCAGGCACAAACATGTGACAGACTTGCTGCGGGGTGAAAAGGAAAACCTGGCATGCTTCCCCGTGCAATCCTCGGAAACGTTGCCCTCTGCTGATCGCTATGTCCTGATTCTTGTGGATGCAGAAGGTTATTTCCGCCATTCCATCGGATGGACAGCTGACCAGCATCAGCAGTGGCATGATGAAATTCATACCAATCTTAGAGATCTAACCGAAATAATCGAAGGAAGCATCATAACTCACGTCCGTAAGGGAGAATGGGGGATATTGCTCAAGGCTTCGCTTGGATGGGAGACCAGAGCAGATCAACTAGCTCAGCGTATTCAAAAGAGACTTAATGCCATCTTTGCTGTTGACTCAGCAATGAAGGCAAGGATTATTCTGGATGATACGCCCGTATGTCTGGACCACCAGATTATTGAGCGATACCGGCACTGTCAGAAACAAAGCACCTCGCGTCCTTCGGTTTCGGAATGGATCAAGTCCGCATGTGAGTATATGGATACACATCTGGATCATGATCTTGGCATAGATGAAGTAGCGGATTGGCTTGGTATTAGTTCAAGTTATTTTTGTCAGCTGTTCAAAAGCCATGTCGGGGTCACATTTGTTGAATATATGACCCAGAAACGGATGGAAACAGCAGCGATGTTATTGAGTACAACGGAATGGAGCATTACGTCAATTGGGGAAGCCACGGGCTATAAAGAGCGGCGTTATTTCTCCAAGGTATTCCATAAACATTTTCATATGAAGCCGTCCGAATACAGGCAAAGCCATAGAATAGCCACTTCATTGGAGGAGGAAATGCATACATGAGCTCATGGGGACATTTCACACTGGAGCAAAAGGTGGGTCAGCTGTTTATGTGCGGCTTTCATGGACAGCAAGTGGACGAACAGATTACGCGGTTGATACAGGACTACCATGTTGGGGGTGTTATTTACTTCAGGCGCAACGTGGAAAGTGTGGAACAATTGACCCGTTTGTCTGCCGAGTTGCAGAGCTTGGCTGCAAAAAGCAGTGAGCTGCCGCTTATGATCTCGGTAGATCAGGAAGGCGGTATGGTTGCGAGAATTGATAAGGACGGGATTACCAGAGTACCGGGAAGCATGGCTCTTGGTGCAACAGGTCATCCGGACTATACGTATCAATGTGCGCGAATTCTTGGGGCTGAGCTTAAGCGGATTGGGATCGATATGAACCTTGCACCCGTTGTTGACGTGAACAATAACGTTCTTAATCCGGTGATAGGCGTGCGATCTTATGGGGAAAATGCCGAGAACGTCGCCGTCCATGGTGCGGCAGCCATTGCTGGATATCAGTCCAGCGGCATAGCTGCCACAGCGAAGCATTTTCCGGGGCATGGAGATACAGCCGTAGATTCACATCTTGGCATGGTAACGGTTCCGCATGAATGGCAAAGGCTGGAGCAGGTGGAGCTGCGGCCTTTTCGCCGGGCCATTGAGGCAGGTGTGGATGCCATCATGACCGCACATGTAATTTTCCCGGCAATTGAACCAGAGCCAATTCCCGCAACGTTGTCCCGTAACGTATTACATGAATTGCTGCGCGAACAAATGGGGTTTAAAGGAATTATTATTACAGATTGTCTGGAGATGCACGCAATATCCAAACCATATGGGGTTGCGAATGCGGCTGTTCGTGCGGTTAAGGCGGGAGCAGATTTAATTCTGGTCAGTCATACCCTGGAGGAGCAAATTGCAGCTATAGATGCTGTGGTGGAAGCGGTCCGCCATGGAGACATCGACGAGCAGATCATTGACCTGGCGCTGGAGCGTGTCGTGGATTGGAAGCAAAAACGCTGCGGTGATCAATCAAGTGAACAATTAAGTATGCCATATTCGTTTTCATCCGTTCCGGAGAATGTGCTGTTAGATGAAATTGCATGCAAGAGCATTACCGTAGTGCATAATGACGGTATACTGCCATTAAAGCCCGAACAAAATGTATTTGTTGTATGGCCTGAGGTTGTACAGCGAACAGAGGTAGATGAACCCTGGTCCCATTCGGATTCACTTGGGGTGGTGCTTGGACAATACAAAAATCATGTTCGTGAGCATAAGATAACAACACAGCCGTCATATGAAGAAGCAGAACGAATTACGAAAAGTGTAATGGAGGGAGAACAAGTCATTGTATGCACGTACACCTCGGCTGGGGTTCTTCCCAAAGGTCAGCGTTACTTGATTGAACGGCTGAGTGTAAACCATTCATTAATTGTTGTAGCTTTGCGTAATCCCTATGATCTGCTGGAAATACCCAGGCCGGGAGCTTACGTATGTACTTACGAAAATACACCTGCCGTGGTACGTGCACTCTCCTTGTTAATTACGGGTGAACTGAATCCGAGTGGAAGCTTGCCCGTCCGATTAAGTTAACTTTAAAGTGATAAAGACGGCCTTACTATTATGTGGTGATATTCATCCATATAATGGTAAGGTTTTTTTGTTGAATATATCATTTGAATCTTTGAATGATGATGAAATGATAACTAATTATTTTCATAGTGTTTTCGCTCTATTAAAACTTTACATTTCTAATCTATTATTTTTAGCAACTTTTCCCGGTGACAAGCGTCTAATAGTATGACTTTTTGAGGGGGATATTAATAAAATGGGAGCAGAAGGAGCCAAAGAAAAAGAATGAATTTGAAGAAGAAATTGTCTATACTTACCGCTTTAGCTGTTTTTCAGGCGTTTGCAGCCATTCCTGCGAATGCACAGGCAGCTGATCAAAGCGATTCGACACCAGTGAATACAGCCAAAGTTAAATCCGTTGAGGTTATTAAGAAAGAACAAACCATAGCGGAATCCGAAGTAAAAGATCAATCAGGTACACAGACTTCCGATAACGATACAACGGAGGAGACGAATCCTGAATCCACAGAATCATCAGGTACAGACGTTACTCCAGTTGACCCTGCAGCTCCTGCTGAATCTGAAGATGCAGAAGGTACAGAGGAAGAAGCGCCAGCACCTACACCTGTAGAGGTTGAGCAGCCTTCCACTAGTGGTCAGTCCGGAACTGCCGGCGGAGACCTGACGCTGTACATGAACAGCAATAAAATGGTGCAAGATGGCAAGACATACCTTGCCGGACAGCCGATGGCTGTCAAAAATGGTGTATCCTATGTAGCGATCCGCGCGCTGGTTGACCGAGTTGGCTATGATGTGAAGTACGACAACACGACCAAGGAAACGATCATTATTAGCGGGGAAGATGAGCTGCGTTTCAAGACCAACAGCAAAATCTATACCGTTAATGGTGAAGCAAGAACGATGAAGGGCGCTGCTTACCAACAAAAGAATACGTTTATGGTGCCGCTGACTTCAATTACACAGGCACTCAACATTACTTATACAGTGAACCAATCCGCCAAAACGGTGGTATTGAAACTGAGTACCAAACCGGTAGCCAGTTTCACGGTACCCAAAGAAGTTTTTGCCGGTGACAACGTAACATACACAACGAAATACAGTTCTCCCAAAGGACTGGATATTGTGGATGAGCGCTGGACTGGCCGTCAGGATTCGTTCGACCAACCAGGTACATATACGGTAACGTATGCTGTCCAGGATTCAAGCGGTCAATGGAGTGATCCTTACTCTGTCACAATCCAGGTCCAAAAACCCAATCTTCCTCCTGTAGCGATGTTCACTACAGACAAGGAAGAGTACAAAATGGGTGAAAAGATAACCTACATTGATCAAAGCACAGACGACGAGAATGCTATTGAGACAACAGAGTGGGACAACAACGCACTGGCATTCTTTGTTCCAGGACCGAAGACCATTACGATTACAGTTACAGACAAACACGGTCTGAGTAACAGCTATTCTAAAATCATCAATATCACGGGCGAAACGTTGTACACTCTCTCTGATTTCAATCAATTGTTCACACCGGTTGGTGGGAAGTTTACCTTCAATGGTGGAGAAGTACCTGCCATGGAGAAAGTTCCATACACTTACTATGATGAGCAAAGCATTCTGATTCGCAGTAACAGTCCGGAAACGGTCAACAGCGAAGGAATTGTCTACAAGGAATCTTCGATTGGACAAACACGTTTTATGATTCACCACGTGAATAATACAGGTAAAAACGTAAAAATGTACGTTGTGGCTACCAACAACAATATGTATCCGGCAACACTGGAGCAGCAAAACATGGGCTTCGCGGGTCCATCTCCGTTTGCTACTGTAGCTGGGAAGCTATCGATTGACCGCTGGTTCAAATCCATGCAGGAAGGCACTGGCAAATTGGACGTTGTCCTGCAGCCTGGAGAGAGCAAACTGGTTCTTACAGAACTTAGTGCTCTGCCGATGAAGAAGGGCCAAGTAATCTCCCTGTACTCCGATGTATTCAGCGATTACAGACTGGACTACAACATTATTATGATTGAAGAAAACAAAGACCCGATGGAAGTATGGTCTACGCTACCTGTACTGGATCGTGATGGTGTTCACAACCGGGGAACATACCCGAATGCAACACGTGTCATTACGTATGATCAGGAAGTAGGTGCGAAGCCTTCCCGTCTTCCGCTTGGTGACAATGCAAGTGATCCAAACCTGGTCGGAACAGACCCGATGGCCTACACAGATGCTTCCAACGCCGGTAACTTTGGTGTGCTTTATAAAATTACACTGAATAACGTAGCACCGCGTACGCTGATCTCGTTCAACCCTCGTGGTGGTAAATATTCCGGTGTGGCACTTGTTAATGGCCAGGTTGTGCAAATATCCGAGGGTAAATCCTTGAGTGCTCCTAACGAGCAAAGTGTACTCTACCGTACAGGCTCTTATGGTGAGAGTGTTACCATTCTGTTCTCAGCGGCCCCAGGAAGCAATCTTCCTGTCAATCTGTTGTTCACGCCGCTTCCAGCTGAGAAGTAATCTTGACCAGGCAACGAGGAACGGACGGTTTGGAGTGAAAGCTTATATCTTATATACCCGATCACCCCAAAAGTCGCCCGAAGAAATAATCTTCTGAACCGTCAGAGAAGGACTCCATGTGAATGGGGTCCTTTTTAATGAAACTCTTAATAAACTGACGATGAATAGTGAGCTAGCCGTTTCGTTGACTCTAATCCGAATTTGAGGCATTATTAGAATTATAATAACAAGCATGGTATCAGTGTTGCATAATTGTAATTCACATGAAGTCCAATGGGTAGCATCTGGACGAATATACTTTAGTAATCCAGCTTTTTGCTAATTTGGATTTGCTCTTAGGATGTATGCATAATGCTTGTATGACAGGAGGTGCTTGAAGTCATGCTGTCGACAGAACAGATTATTAATACTATGTCCTCACAGGGACTTCGCATTACGGATCAGCGGAAGACACTGGCCCGGTTATTTGCCGAATCTCCTGGGTATCTTACACCCAAGGACGTCTATGAATATATGGGTAAGACTTACAGCGGACTGAGCTTTGACACGGTATACCGGAACTTGCGTGTCATGCAGGATTTGGGTGTACTGGAGCAGGTCATTTTTGAAGACGGTGTAAAATTCAGAGCGCATTGCAGTGAAGATCACCATCACCATCATATGATCTGTCTGAAATGTCAGAAGACCTATCCGATCGTTTTTTGTCCGATGCAGCTGGCAGATGCTCCAGAACAGTTTCAGGTTGTGGATCATAAATTTGAAGTGTTCGGATACTGCAAAGATTGTGCGGAATATGCTCCGACGAAAGTGTCCACTGGGCATTCACACGATCACGGGAAACACTAACCATGAAGCTATCCCGCAGAGTGGCACAGGCGCCCATTCGGGTATATCGAAATTATATTTCTCCCTTGAAGCCACCTACATGTCGCTTCTATCCAACTTGTTCGGCATACGCAATGGAAGCGATTGAGGTTCATGGCGCATTCAAAGGTTCGCTGCTGGCTGCCAAGCGTATCGCAAAATGCCATCCGTTTCATCCGGGAGGCGTTGATCTGGTTCCGCCAAAGACAGAAAAAACGGTCATGGTACATGATGAGGGATAAAGGTGGAGTCATTAACCACCTGATCAAATGAATGACATGGTCGTAGTTGTGCAGCTGCCGACTTGACAAAGAGGGCAGCATTTCAGTATATTTTTCGTATAATGATTTCCAGTGAAGGGATAAGTACAGACACACCCCCAGTGCAGAGAGCCGGATGAGCTGAGAACCGGTCTGGGAGGAGGATGGAATATGGTCCCGGAGGAACCTCTTCCGAGCGTGCAGACGTGTATGTAGACGCTGTCGTAAGGTTGGGGCGTGATCCAGCGTTAATGGGCGGTCGAAGGACCGGCAGAGCCTGTGTTTTGCAAAAAGCACGGGGAATTTGGGTGGTAACACGTGAGATCTACTCTCGTCCCATAGGGGCGGGAGTTTTTTGTGTTCTTTTTTAGTTAAGAACGCGAAAGTAAGCATGACATATGAAGGAGGAGAAGTCTTTCATGACTGATCAAAAAACATTTTATCTGACGACGCCGATTTATTATCCGAGTGACAAATTGCATATTGGGCATGCGTACACAACGGTAGCTGGAGATGCAATGGCTCGTTACAAACGTCTGCGCGGTTATGCAGTGCGTTACCTGACAGGAACCGATGAGCACGGACAGAAAATTGAACGCAAGGCTCAGGAGAAGGGGCAGACACCACAGGCATTTGTAGACGACATCGTTGTAGGCATCAAGGAGCTGTGGAACAAGCTGGATATCTCCAATGACGACTTCATTCGTACAACGGAAGAACGCCACAAAACGGTTGTACAGGATATTTTCGATCGTTTGCTTAAACAGGGAGATATCTATAAGGGTGAGTACGAGGGCTGGTACAGCATTCCAGATGAAACGTACTACACGGAAACCCAACTGGTTGATGTGGAAAAGAATGAGAAGGGTGAAATTGTCGCTGCCAAAAGTCCAGATAGCGGACACCCGGTAGAACTTGTCAAAGAGGAATCCTATTTCTTCCGCATGAGCAAATATGCAGATCGTTTGCTGAAATATTATGAAGAGAATCCTGGTTTTATTCAGCCGGAATCCCGCAAGAACGAGATGATCAACAACTTTATCAAGCCGGGTCTGGAAGATTTGGCCGTTTCCCGTACAACGTTTGAATGGGGCGTTAAAGTCAAAGGCGATCCGAAGCACGTCGTATATGTTTGGATTGATGCATTGTCCAACTATATTACGGCTCTCGGCTACGGATCATCCGATTCATCACTGTATGACCAGTTCTGGCCTGCAGATGTTCATCTGGTAGGTAAGGAAATCGTTCGTTTCCATACCATCTACTGGCCAATCATGCTGATGGCGCTTGACCTGCCTTTGCCGAAAAAAGTATTTGCACATGGCTGGTTATTGATGAAGGACGGCAAAATGTCCAAATCCAAGGGCAATGTGGTTGATCCAGTGACCCTGATTGACCGTTACGGCCTGGATGCACTGCGTTATTATCTGCTGCGTGAAGTTCCATTCGGTTCGGATGGTACGTTCACTCCAGAGAGCTTTGTAGAGCGCGTGAACTCGGATCTGGCCAATGATCTGGGGAACCTGCTTAACCGTACCGTTGCGATGGTGGATAAGTACTTTGAAGGCAAGGCACCAGCATTTACTTCGGGTGTAACAGAATTCGATGCTTCACTGGAAGAAGCCGGCCTTGCTGCGGTGGATAAAGTGGAGCAGGCGATGGAAAATCTGCAATTTTCCGTTGCGCTGACGGCGATCAGCCAATTTGTTAGCCGCAGTAACAAATATATTGATGAGACACAGCCTTGGGCTCTGGCACGCGATGAAGCGAAACGGGATGAACTCGCATCTGTTATGTCTCACTTGATCGAAAGTCTGCGTATTGCTTCCATCTTGCTGCAGCCGTTCCTGACTCGTGCTCCGCATAAAATCTGGGAACAGCTTGGTATTCAGGAAGGCGAACTTACAGCTTGGGATACGTCTAAGCAGTGGGGTGTCATTCCAGCGGGTAATGCTCTGCAAAAGGGTGACCCAATTTTCCCTCGTCTCGACTCGGAGCAGGAAGTTGCGTATATTGCTGAAGCCATGACCGGAGGCAAAAAAGCGGAACCGCAAGCGGATGGCGCACAAGGCAATGCTGGTGATTCTGCGCAAGCTTCCGAACCTGTGACTGCACCTGAGAGCAAGGAAGAAATCGGCATCGACGATTTTGCCAAAGTGGAACTGCGTGTAGCACAGGTTATCGCCTGTGAACCGGTCAAAAAAGCAGATAAGCTGCTCAAATTGCAGCTGGATCTCGGTTATGAGCAGCGTCAGGTCGTATCAGGGATCGCGAAGTTCTACTCCCCGGAAGAGATGGTTGGACGCAAAGTCATTTGTGTAACGAATCTCAAACCAGTAAAATTGCGCGGTGAGCTGTCCCAAGGAATGATTTTGGCGGCATCTCATGGAGACCAATTAACACTGGCTACGGTACCGGACAATATGCCTAATGGTGCTCAAGTAAAATAAATTTGCTGAACATGTAGTCCGACGCTTGATTATATGAAGAATGAAGGTGACCCGATGCTATCGGGTCGCTTTTTTCTTTCGTCTTGATTGCCCCGCTAATAACGTAGGAAAACAAGCATATACTGTTATGAACTCTGCGCTCCAGGGGAGAATAAATAGGACCCGACCGCTTGACAACCACGTTCAGGTTACCTATAATTCTTTCAGTAATGTTTACGATTAAGAGATGCGGAGTGAAGCAATAGTGAAATGGTATAATGAAACAACACTAACCAGGAATACCCGGATACAGCATACAAGCAAACGTGGCCAAACCAGAACGAAATGGTTATGGAGCAGCTTGCTTATTCTCAGTTTGCTCATGTTATCGGCGTGTGGACAAAGTAATTCGGAAAGTGCCAAGATCGAGGAAGGCAAAGTGAATGTGATCACGAGTTTTTATCCTGTATATGCGTTTACAACAGCTATCGGCGGTGAAGACGCAAACGTTATTAATTTGCTGCCAACTGGTGTTGAACCCCATGACTGGACGCCAAAGAGCCAGGACATTGTAAACACCTCCAAAGCCCAATTGTTCTTATACAACGGTGCAGGCCTTGAAGGATGGGTACCTAACTTTCTCAAATCCCTTAACAGCGACACCCAAGTGAAGTCTGTGGCTGTAAGTGATGGAGTGAGCCTGCTGACGGCTGAAGGTGATGATGGGCATAACCATGGAGAAGAGCATGAAGACGAACACGCAGAAGAAGCAGGCACAGAGGACGTTGCAGACCATCACGTGGACCCTCACACATGGGTAAGTCCCAAGTCGGCTATCGTGATGGCTGAAAATATCAAAAATAGTCTGGTCGAAGTAGATCCTGATCATCAGGATGGTTACGAACAGCGTTATGAGGAACTTCGTACCAAACTCGAAGCGCTCGATCAGCGCTTTACGGACGAATTATCCAAAGTCTCCAATAAAGAAATTGTTGTGTCCCATCAAGCATTTGGATATCTTGCACGTGATTATGGTTTGACACAGCATGCCATCATGGGGCTATCCCCGGATGCCGAACCAACAGGTCAGGATATTGTTAATCTGTCCAAGCTTGTGAAGGAAGAGGGCATCAAGTACATTTTCTTCGAAGAGCTGGTCTCCGACAAATTGGCCAAAACACTCGCTGGCGAAGCCGGTGTGGAAACGATGGTGCTGAATCCGGTTGAAGGACTTACCAAGGAACAGGCAGCTAATGGGGATGATTATTTCACCCTGATGGAGAAAAATTTGCAAAATCTGCTGATCGCATTAAAATAAGATAGACTGAAGGATTCTTTTGCAATCCTTATATATAATGAAGGGCGGCTTTGCCATGCAGCAAATCATGCCACTATGTCATGATCCAATCATTGAGATTGAGAAGTTATCTTTCTCTTACGGTGACCAGCGAGTGATCGAAAATCTTGATTTTATGGTCAAGGAACGGGATTTTGTCGGTATTATCGGTTCAAACGGAGCGGGAAAAACGACACTGCTGCGCATGTTGGTGGGACTACTGCCTCCAGCGCAGGGGGATATCAAATTGTTCGGACAGTCGATTCGCAGATTCAAGGATTGGGAACGGATCGGCTATGTCCCGCAAAAAAATGCATTTAACCCATTGTTCCCTGCAACCGTGCGGGAAGTGGTCATGTCTGGCTTGTACAACAATAAGAATATGTTCCGCCGGATAACGCGCAAATCGCAGCAGCAGTGCACGGATGCACTGGAGGTTATGCGTATCGAGGATCTGGCAAACAAACGGATTGGACAATTGTCCGGAGGACAGCAGCAGCGTGTGTTTTTGGCACGTGCGCTTATCAATCACCCGGATTTGTTGATTTTGGACGAACCTACAGTGGGGATTGATGCCGAGTCTCAAGCAAGTTTCTTTGAGCTTATTACCCATATGCATGAACACCACCGGATGACGTTCCTGATGGTTTCACATGATATGGACCGGATGGAGAATTATCTTGGTTCAGAAGCGGCAGCAACCAACGGGAAAATCAACTTTCATGTTCGTCATTCGCATGAGGTGGAGGATTGTGCCGAGACCAATTTGCAGCATACTACTGCCCTGGTACGATAATGATATTGTACAACTAGATTAGACAAGGCTGAAGGAGTCGTGTGTTTTGGAGATTTTAATGAGTGATTTTTTTCAGCGTGCACTGGCAGGAGGATTGCTGATCGGTATTACAGCTCCACTGATTGGACTGTTTCTGGTGCTGCGGCGTTTGTCCATGATCGGGGATACCCTATCTCACGTTACGATTGCCGGGGTTGCCCTCGGTTTTTTGATTGAGGTTTATCCGATTGCAGTGGGACTTGTCTTTGCTGTGCTCGCATCCTTTGCTATAGAGAAGCTGCGCAAGGCATATAAGACTTATGCCGAGTTATCCATTGCTATAATCATGTCAGGTGGCGTCGCGCTTGCTTCGTTGTTCTTTACACTGGGCAAAGGGTACAATACGGATGTAATGAGTTACTTGTTCGGCAGCATTTATACACTGGACTCTACCGACTTGAAGTTAGTTGGAGTGGTAACGCTGATTGTAGTTATCGTTGTTGCGCTGCTACATAAGGAGTTTTTCCTGCTCAGTTTTGAGGAAGACGCTGCGGCAGTTACAGGTCTGCCTGTAAAATTGCTTAACATGCTGATAACGGTAATGACGGCTCTGGTGATTAGTACTGCGATTAAGATCGTGGGGGCACTGCTGGTGTCGGCACTATTGACCATTCCTGTAGCCGTAAGTTTGCTTATGGCTCGCAGTTTCAAGTCAGCCATTATTCTCTCGGTTGTTATCGGGGAGATTGCAGTAGTTATTGGTCTGGTGGTAGCGGGAATTTGGAATTTGGCTCCAGGAGCAACGATTGTATTATTGCTTATCATGATGCTGATTCTTACGATGATTGGAAAAAAAGGGTTCCGAGCCTGAAGAAATATTCGTGCAAGTGAGCCCCAGGGAAGGGAGACCACCGCTTCATGCCTGATGTTAATGTGTGGCTGGCTTTTATCGCAGGATTAGCTTCATTTATATCACCGTGTTGTCTTCCACTATACCCTTCGTATTTATCCTACATTACGGGAATGACAGTACAAAGATTAAAAGACGATCGCAATCAGCGTGAAGTACGGCTTAAAACGTTAACGCACACGCTGGCGTTTATTTTGGGATTCTCGGCTGTTTTTTACTCGCTTGGACTTGGAGCAGGATTGTTTGGGCAATTTTTCAATGATAACCGTGATTTGATTCGTCAGTTATCTGCCATTTTAATTATGCTCATGGGTTTATTCCTGTTAGGGGTATTCAAACCGCAGTTTCTGATGAAAGAGCGCAAGATGGATTTAAAATGGAAGCCAGCAGGTTACTTGGGCTCTTTTATTTTCGGGATTGGTTTCTCCGCAGGCTGGTCGCCGTGTATCGGACCTATCCTGACAGCGATTATTGCGATGGCTGCGAGTGAACCGACAACCTGGCTGGCCTTGATCACCGGTTATACGGCTGGATTCGCATTACCTTTCTTCATCCTAGCCTTTTTCATTGGTTCAACACGCTGGATCTTGCGATATTCCAATGTGATGATGAAAGCCGGGGGAGCGCTTATGCTGTTTTTGGGTGTGCTGCTATTCACGGATCAAATGACCAAAATCACCATTTGGCTGCAGCAGATTACACCCGATTGGATGATTATTTGAGCAAAGTATCAGTTAAGGCCATTGATCTACTAAATGTATGAAAATAAGCAAAGCAGGCTACATGAAGGCCAGAGCACATTCTGTCCCATGTAACCTGCTTTTTTGATCGCCACTACCGTGGATATGATGTCAGTACTTAGGTGAAGTAATCAATGTTCGCTAACGGGAAGTGTTCAAAAATTTGCTCTGTGATGAACTCACGCAGTGCGTCCTGTTGGTCATCCTTGTACACATATTTATACTGCCCCCAACGGCCCCATTTCATTTTTCTTTTCTCGATGTCCATTTCGAGTTTGGTTTTGGGGTAGCGTTTCTCAATGGTGGCTTTTGCCGTTTTGGTAAATCGATGCTGAATCATTTCAAACGTTAGATCCTTCGTGGCATCTTCCGGAAGCGTGTCGGCAAGCTTCTGTAAAAGCTCCGCGTATCCTTCCTGCCATCCGTCATACCACATGATGGGTGCGATGATAAATCCTAACGGGTACCCCGCATGCGCGATTTTGCCTGCGGCTTCAATACGTTCTTCAAACCTTGAAGTAGCAGGCTCGAAGTTCTTGATGACATAATCCGAATTGACACTGAACCGGATACGGGTATGACCGTTATGTTTGATGTTCAACAATGGGTCCACGTGATGATATTTCGTCACAAACCGCAAACGTCCGTATTCCTCATCCGCCATAAAACGGATCAAATCACTCAAATTTTCGGTAATATGCTCGAGTCCTACCGGATCGGAAGTACAGGCTGCTTCAAATCGGGTGATTTCAGGTGCTCGCTCATCGATATAGCCTTTAGCCGCCTGAATGATCTCATCGGTATTTACATACACCCTGACGTAAGGCTTGGCTCCAAGCGTGGTTTGAAGATAACAATAATGACAATGGCCCATGCATCCCGTTGAGATAGGGATCGCATATTCAGCGGAAGGTTTGGACTGATCAAATTTGAGTGTTTTGCGCACACCTACGACCAGGGTCCGCTTCGCCATCCGGTATTTTTCCTGCTCTGTTTCACCAGGCAGATTGGTGATCCGGTTATGGGAGGTCGTCATCTGATATGGAATTTCTTTGGAAGTGACCCATTCCATAATCCGTTTGCCCTTCTCATATTCCAGCGCACCGGGTTCAAAATAGACCAAATCGGGAATAAAGGGTTTAGTACCTTTTGCTTTGCGAACCGGGGGCTGCGCTACACTTGTACTCACGGAATCACTCCTTTCAATAGGAACTTGCTTAGTTTGCCTCACACGGGCAGAAGTCACCCTTGCCAATACTTGCGTACCGGATCAGAAGCGCCCATGTGTTACAAACGACATAGCGATTGATTCGTACAAGACTTGCCAATGCGTATTGATAACATGTATCATTATAAGATAGGGATCAGGCAAGAATATTGCCGGTCAGAGAGAAGAGAGGGAAGCAGATGCCAACGCCCAGTATGGAAGATTATTTGGAGCGTATATACAAACTGATTGATGAAAAGGGCTATGCTCGTGTGTCAGATATAGCTGAAGGATTGGAAGTGCATCCTTCATCGGTGACCAAGATGATCCAAAAGCTGGACAAAGACGAGTACCTGATTTACGAAAAGTACCGCGGGTTGGTACTTACTCCAAAAGGGAAAAAGATGGGGAAACGTTTAATGGAACGCCATCATCTGCTTGAACAATTTTTGACGACGATCGGTGTCCAGGAAGAGAATATCTACAAGGATGTGGAAGGAATCGAGCATCATCTAAGTTGGGACTCCATTACCTGCATCGAGTCTTTGGTAGAATATTTCCGTCAGGACGAGAGCCGATTGCGTGATCTGCAAAATATTCAGGAACTCATGAGCAATACCGAATCCTGAGGCAGCATAGGGCATTCACAGAGGTCCTTAAGAGCTTAAACTTTCAAAAAACAGAGGGTGTATCTTTGTCGTTGTAAATGGCAGAGAGATACTCTCTGTTTTTTTGTTGTCCATAATTTGGTGAATTATCGCAACTAACCAATCCTTTGGAGCGTCTATTAAACTAGCAGAATTTGCCGAGAATTTTAATGATGATGGAGGATTGTACTGATGAAGCTTCGTAATGGTTTGATCCTGCTGCTCATTTTCGTGCTGGGTTTACAGACAGCTGGGTTGAGTGCGCAGGCTGCACAAAAAGAGATTGATATTTATCTGGATGGTCAACGTTTGGAATCCGATGTATCGCCCTACATTTTGCCCAAAGTGAATGTGACGATGGTTCCGCTGCGTGTAATTAGTGAAGGATTGGGAGCGTCCGTCCTTTGGTCACAAGCTTCGAGGACCGTAACGATCAAGAAATCCGAATCGGTCATCACCATGACCAGTGGACGCCAGCAAGCGACGGTAGATGGTATCGCAGTCGATTTGGATGCATCGGTTGAACTGAAGAAGGGCCGTGTTATGGTTCCAATTCGATTCGTTAGTGAAAACCTTGGAATTACAGTGAATTGGAATCAGGCAGAACAGACAATTCGTTTGACGACAGGAGACGCTCCTACGCCAGACCCGGCTACCCCGGCAAATCCAGGAGGAACAGGTAGTACGCCAAGCTCGGATGACATGCGTGGTGCATGGATTTCAACAGTGAACGGTGATTGGCCTTCCTCCAGTGCCAAAGGCAATGTGGAAAAGCAGAAGCTGGAGTATACTCAGCAGCTGGATACGCTCAAAAGCATGGGAATTAATGCCGTATTTGTTCAGGTTCGGGCCAATGCAGACGCCATCTATCCTTCAGGTCTTGTACCATGGAATAGTGTGCTAACAGGGACTCAGGGCAAGGATCCAGGATATGACCCACTTGCCTTCATGATTGAGGAGGCTCACAAACGGGGACTGGAATTCCATGCCTGGTTTAACCCGTTCCGGGCAACCAACTCGGTGAGCACAACCGGACTTGCTGCCAATCATGTTTCCAAACTGCATCCGGACTGGATCGTGAATGCATCGGGTAAACTTTACATTAATCCAGGAATTCCGGAAGCCAGACAGCATATCATCGACACCATTATGGAAGTGGTAAACCAATATGATATTGATGGTGTTCACCTGGACGATTACTTTTATCCTTCTAATGTAACGTTTAACGATGACGCTGCCTTTAAAGCCTATAACACATTGAATACCAAAGACCGTGCCGAGTGGAGACGGGATAATATCAATCAGTTTGTTAAACAGCTGGGTGAGAGCATCCACCAAGTAAAAGCTGGTGTAGAGTATGGAATCAGCCCTTTTGGTGTATGGCGCAATAAGGCTGTCGATATCACCGGTTCCGATACCAAAGCGGGAGTAACTGCCTATGACAGCATGAATGCGGACGTACGTACATGGATCAAACAGGAGTGGATTGACTATGTCGCACCTCAAGTATACTGGAGCATGACGTTAAGTGCAGCACGCTATGACAAAGTGGTGGATTGGTGGGCAAACGAAGTCGCTAATACCGACGTTAAACTGTATATTGGGCACTCGCCTTATAAGCTGGGTACGCCTGAAGTTGGCTGGCAGACTTCCCAGGAAATTATTGATCAGCTCGCGTACAATGAGAAATACGATACGATCAAAGGCGATATTTACTTTAGCTCGCAGTATTTGACGAAGAATCCGCTGGGCTTGATTGCGAAATTAAAAGCATATTATGGACTTTAGTTCATTTTAGCGTAATATGACCAACCCTCGTTCTCATAGAGTGGCAGTAGGAATGGACTGCCTGGAGAACGGGGGTTTTTAATATGTTAATCAATGGGGTGTTTGAAGGCGGAGGCGTAAAGGGAATTTCGCTTGCAGGTGCCGTGCAGAGTGCACAGGACTATGGTGTCCAGTTCAATCGTGTGGCAGGGACGTCCTCCGGATCGATCGTAGCTTCATTGATTGCCGCAGGATATCGAGCGGAAGAGATGAAATCCATCATAGAGAATACGCCATTTGCCTCATTGCTGCGGCGTTCACCTATATTTGATATACGCTGGATTGGACCAGCGGCAAGGCTGTTTTTGAAAAAGGGTTTATATTCAGGTGAAGCACTTGAATCATGGATTGGGAACATGCTCAAGCAAAAAGGAATTCGAACATTCGCAGACCTGCCACCAGGTAAGCTTCTGATTACCGCATCGGATATCTCGAACGGGACTATACTGGTACTTCCAGATGATATACGGCGTTTCGGTATTGACCCTAATAAGTTCGAAGTAGCCAAGGCTGTAAGAATGAGCTGCAGTATTCCCTATTTTTTTGACCCGGTGGCTATACGCAGATCGCCTGTGATGTCCAAAGGCATGCGTTTTCCCGATCAGTTCGTGTATGTCGTGGACGGAGGATTGCTCAGTAATTTTCCGTTATGGCTGTTTGACGGGGAACGTACAGCGCGCGATGGAGACATCATTCCCACGATCGGTTTCAAGCTGGTTGGCAAGACGGAGGGGGAGCCTAGCAGAATCAAAGGTCCTTTAAGCATGCTTCAGGCATTGGTTGAGACGATGCTCACAGCGCATGATGAGCGATATATTGAGCAGATTAACCGTTTCCGAACGATTAAAATACCCACCCTGGGCGTTAAGCCGACACAGTTTAATCTGTCCGTACAGGAAAGTACTGCATTGTATTTATCGGGTGTTGCCGCAGGTACGGAGTTTTTTAGTCGATGGAACACGAAGTTCTATGATGAGCAGTTGGATAAACAAAAAAGAGAAGAGCGAAAAAAAACTCAAACGCCCCCTTTAACGCCTGTATAACCAAATAAAAGCACTGCTTCCTGTTACGAAGCAGTGCTTTTTACTTTGCAGATAAAAACTAGTGAAACTTGGGAATATCGTCATCGCTTTTCCCCTTATTTCCTTGAATGACATGAAAGGGATAATCTTTCCGTTTTTTGGAGGAACCGCTGCTTTTTCTTGCTCCGGACCCGGATTGAGCCTTCATTTTAGCCATGGTGCGTGCAGAAGGTTTGATCTTGGGCTTGGTTTTACGTGCCCAACGCCCCGGTGGGAACTTATAGAGCAGGAATATAGCCCCAAGAACGACAACAGGAATAATCAACCCGAGAATACCTCTGTCTCCCAGTGTGCGTATTATTCCAAATGCAGCTAGAGCAATGGCTGCCCAAAAAACGATAGTCATGACCGCCTGCTTATTCATATCAATCACCCTTTCACAGGATCGAGTGTTGCAACAGGTACTTCGGACGTAGCTGATACATTGGCAAGCTGCGCATCCAGTTCACGCATGCGGTTAAATGAAGCGATGGACACTTCCACCTGTTCGTTGGTTGGCTCCTTGGTAGTGAGCAATTGCAGCCAAAGTCCAGGGTATCCGAGATAACGCAGTACGGGAATGTCACGCACCGAGTTGGTGAGCTTTAATAGTTCGAATGAAATCCCGAGGACAACAGGCAGTAACAGCAGGCGCTGTCCCATCCGTTCCCAGAGGTTGTCGTAGGTGAAAAGGGAATACAGGAAAACACCGATAATCACCGTCAGCATGATAAAGCTGCTTCCGCAGCGGTAGTGCAGTCGACTGTATTTCTGAACATTCTCAGGTGTAAGTTCCTCACCGGCTTCATGAGCACTAATGACCTTATGCTCCGCTCCGTGGTATTGGAATAGTCGTTTAATCATTGGCGTCTGTGAGATCAACCACAGGTAAGCAAGAAGCAGAATCAGCTTAATGCCGCCTTCCAGTAAATTATGCAAAAACTGATTGTCGAATGCATTTTTAAACAAAAAATTCTCAATGACGACAGGAAGCAGCGTGAGCACAATTTTACCAAAAAGGAAGGATAGAATGGCTACCGCTGTAACACCAATAATCATGCTAAGGCTCCAGCCGGAACCTTCTTTTTCTTTTTGTTTCGCCTTCTCTTCAGGTTCGAGTTCATCATCAGCATAAGCGTCAGCAGAATAATTAAGATGTTTGCTTCCTTTGACACTTGAATCTATAATGCTGACAATCCCGCGCAGTAACGGAATCCGCCGCAATTTCATGACCCAGGTCTTGTCTTGCTTGGGAACTTCCAGATACGTAATTTCGCCGTCTTTTCTTCGAACAGCTGTAACGTTGACATGTTTACCGCCAAACATTACGCCTTCAATGACAGCTTGCCCCCCGTAGCTGACAGGCTTGGATTGTTGAGGCAAATTATTCACCTTCCTATTCTGTTCTATACCCTCAGGTTCAAAGGTAGTTTTATACCCCTATTGTATCGAATTTTGAGACCGATTTCTAGTTTCAGGGACAAACCTTGAGATGTTGTTGTTAAGTTTGTCCTGTTCTGAACATACTACCCGGTAGAGAATGATCGAAATCTGGTTTTATTTAGACACAGATGACTGAGGCAAAGGAGAATATAGATGGCAGAATATACGGATAGACACGCTTCTCATGTGGATACAAAGCATGGGGATGCGGAAATTCAGGCGAATCAGGGCAGACGCTCCAAGCAGCGCCAGGGGCAGCATTATTATACCAAACCGTTTTCTTTTGCAGTGGAGCTTGGTTTCTTTGCAGGCTTTATTTGGGGAGGGATACATTGGCTAAACTACCTGCTTCACTTCAGTATCATCCCGTTGGGCTTTTTGGCGGAGCCCTTTTTCAAACATGAGTACATCTATACCGCTGCAGGGCATCTGACAGGCTGGCTGTTTTTCATTGTGTTCTCCATTGTGGCTGCACTAATTTACACATATACGCTGAGAAAATGGAAAGGCCCCTTGCCCGGTATTGGTTACGGGATCGTTTGGTGGCTGATCATCTTTGTACTGGTTGGCCCCAAACTGGACATGGTGAAGCCGATAAACCGTCTGACTTGGGATTCCATTATCACTGAGTTTTGCTTCTTTTTGCTGTGGGGGCTGTTCATCGGCTATACCGTAGCCATGGAGTACACGGACGAACGGAAACGCGAGCCCGAGAAAGCGGGAGCATAGCCGCAAAAAAGCTTCTCAATCCGGCAATGGCTGTGTTAAAATAGCAGATGGTTATTTGCAGAAAGGATGGAGCAGCTATGAAACGGATTGTTGTGATCAATGGCCCGAACCTGAACATGCTTGGTATACGTGAACCTGGCATCTATGGAACGCTTAGTCTGAAGGATATTGAGGACAAGATTCGCAGACAGGCTGAGGAGCTTGGCGTCTCCATCGCTTTTTATCAATCCAACCACGAGGGAGACATCATTGATCGTATTCATGCAGCGATGGACGATGCAGACGGAATCATGCTGAATGCCGGAGCGTTCACCCATTACAGCTATGCTATACGTGATGCGATTAATGCAGTCAAAGTGCCTACTGTGGAAGTACATCTATCCAACATTCATGCACGCGAAGCTTTCAGACATCATTCAGTGATTGCTGCAGAAACAATCGGGCAGATTGCCGGATTTGGCGAAGTAAGCTATGAACTGGGGCTGCTGGCTCTCGTGCGTCATCTGGACAAACAAACCTGAGCCGGGGACCCGGGAATGTGAGAGAAAGAAGGGTTACCGATGGAAAACAAACGAGTAAATAAGTTGCGTGAGGCCATGCGTGAGCGCGAACTCACCGCAATGCTGATTACGAACCCGATCAACCGTCGTTACATGACGGGCTTTACAGGGTCAGCGGGATATGTGCTGATTACGGAACAGGAAGCCTATCTGCTGACTGATTTTCGTTATATGACACAGGCACCGCAGCAAGCAAAAGGATTTACCGTTGTGGAGCATGGACCAAAACCGATGGAATCGGTGCGGGAACTGCTGGCATCAGCAAACATCAAAGAGGTTGGCTTCGAGCAGGATACAGTCACATTTGGCACGCACTCCGCTTATGCTGAAGCACTTCAATCCATTGAATTGAAAGCTGTATCAGGCATCGTTGAACAACTTCGCATCTTCAAGGATGAGGATGAAATCGCTGTAATGCAAAAAGCTGCTGATCTGGCCGATGCTACGTTTAGCCACGTTTTACAGTTTGCCAAACCGGGCATGACTGAGCGTGAAGTGGATTTGGAAATGGAGTTTTTCATGCGCAAGCATGGAGCGACATCCTCTTCCTTCGACACCATTGTAGCTTCGGGTGAACGTTCCGCAATGCCGCATGGCGTAGCGAGCAGCAAGGTCATCGGACAAAATGAGCTAATTACATTTGACTTCGGTGCATTGCTTGACGGATACTGTTCAGATCTGACACGCACGATTGCAACGGGTACACCTGTACCAGAGCTGCGTAAAATTTATGATATTGTACTGGAAGCCCAGTTACATACGCTTGAAAACCTGAAACCGGGCATGACCGGACGGGAAGCAGATGCGCTGGCACGTGATATCATTGCAGGATACGGATATGGAGATCAATTTGGACATAGCACAGGCCACGGCCTGGGTATGGAAGTTCACGAAGCTCCGCGCCTGTCCAAACTAAGTGACGATGTGTTGAAACCGGGCATGGTTGTAACCGTTGAACCGGGAATCTACATTGATGGACTTGGCGGCGTACGTATTGAGGATGACGTGGTTATTACGGAAACAGGCATTCATATCTTAACGAAGTCGGACAAGAAGTTCACCGTTATCGGCTAACATTCTAGCCACTAGCGATATAATACGATTTTTATTTTTTAGGTACAGGTTATTGCTGATTGTTCTGGATCATTGCAAAAGTAGTGAAGGGGCGGAATCGATTCTGAAGAAGCGAAGCGTTCGCGTTTGTCTCCTCATTTTTAACCTTAGCTAAGTCTAATTAAGAAAATGAGGAGACAACAGCGATCAGAGGAACGATCCGAACCGTAACGGCCACTCTAGCACATGGTCAGCAATTCAGAGATGAACCGACCTATAAATTAACCATCGTCTTTTATCGCCTACTTTTCAACCATATCAGGAGGGATTTTTCGTGATTTCAGTAAACGATTTTAAAACAGGCTTGACCGTACAAGTGGATGGAGATATCTTCACTGTACTTGACTTCCAACACGTTAAACCAGGTAAAGGCGCTGCCTTCGTACGTTCCAAATTGAAAAACCTGCGTAACGGTAACACCGTTGAGCGTACATTCCGTGCAGGTGAAACGATTGGCCGTGCGATCATCGAAAACCGTGGCGTATCTTATCTGTATGCAAGTGGCAATGAGCATACATTCATGGACAACGAAACATACGATCAGTTCACATTGACAAGCGACCAACTGGAATGGGAATTGAACTTCCTGAAAGAAAACATGAACGTAAAAATCGTTAGCTACCAAGGTGAGATCCTCGGTATTGACCTGCCGACAAGCGTAGAGTTGAAAGTTATCGAGACTGAGCCAAGCGTAAAAGGTAACACTGCTCAAGGTGCTACCAAAAACGCTAAAGTGGAAACTGGCCTGAACGTACAAGTGCCATTGTTCATCAACGAAGGCGATGTGCTGTTGATCGATACACGCGAAGGTAAATACTCTTCCCGCGCGTAACTTTCACGGGGTGTTAGCAAAATACACAATGATTTCAACCCTTTGCCAATGATTTGGCAGAGGGTTTTTTCGAAAAAAGATTAGCCTATCAGTCACTTTCGTAATATACTGGGTTAAAGTCATTTTTCGGAGAGAATAATGGCGATGGACATAATTATGCATACTGCACAAGGTAGGGAGTGGATTTGCGTTGTCATTGTACGTCATGAAGTTTGGGGGCAGCTCGGTCGGAGATACGGAACGCATGAAGCGTGTAGCCGGACGTGTTGTAGAGAAAGCTGATGAAGGACATCAGTGTGTGGTTGTGGTTTCGGCTATGGGAGATACGACAGATGATCTGATTGATCAGGCGAAGCTGCTGAACAGTGAATTGCCTGCGCGGGAAATGGATATGCTGCTGACCACAGGAGAGCAGATCTCGATTTCGCTATTATCCATGGCCATTCAGGCACTGGGACGTAAGGCAATTTCGTTTACCGGATGGCAAGCAGGCTTCCGTACTGAACCGGTACATGGAAAAGCAAGAATTAATAATATCCATCCGGAACGTGTGAATGAAGCGCTTGCGGACGGCAATATTGTAATCGTTGCAGGATTTCAGGGCATGACCGAAGATGGAGAAATTACAACACTTGGTCGCGGTGGATCGGATACAACGGCAGTAGCGCTGGCAGCAGCCATCAAGGCAGATGCGTGTGAAATCTATACGGATGTAGACGGAATCTATTCGACAGATCCCCGGATTGTCAAAGTCGCACGCAAGCTTAAGGAAATTTCGTATGACGAAATGTTGGAACTTGCAAACCTGGGGGCCGCAGTACTGCACCCGCGTGCGGTTGAATACGCGAAGCATTCCGGTGTGCCTTTGATTGTAAGATCCAGCTTTAACCATAATGAAGGAACGGTTGTGAAGGAGGAAGCAGCAATGGAACAAGGCGTCGTGGTAAGCGGAATTGCCTATGACAAAAATGTGGCTCGTATCAGTATTTTGGGAGTTCCCGACGTACCGGGAGTTCTTGCCGAGGTGTTTGGTGCACTTGCATCTGAACAGATCGATGTCGATATTATCGTACAAAGTGGTGTGATGGACGGTAAAGCAGACTTTTCATTCTCGGTGGCATTGTCTGATCGCGAGAACGCGCTGCGTGTCCTAGAGGGCCTTCACAGCCGTTTGCCATACCGTGAAGTCACATCGGAAGATAATTTGGTTAAAGTATCAATCGTGGGTGCTGGCATGGTCAGCCATCCAGGAGTTGCAGCCAAAATGTTCCAAGTGATCTCTTCTCAAGGTGTGAGCATCAAAATGGTCAGCACATCCGAAATTAAGGTATCTTGCGTCATCGATGGTGACAAACTTCATGATGTGATCAAAGCACTGCACACAGCGTATGATCTCGACACGGCAGAGCAGGCTGTCGTTGGCGGTCCACAAGTTCGCAGATAATTTGATGCCTATGTATAAATGATCAAAAGGTGTTCTGTATCGCCCCATCCAGGCGACAGAACACCTTTTTTTGTGCTTTACAGTAATTTGGATATCCTTTCTCCCTCCAAGCCCCGAAACAATTCCATACGATGATCTTCTCTCATCTCTGGTACACAGTCGAGCACGTTTAACTGGGAGCAGTAAGTGACGTCATGCATTCTGCCCAATTTGTCAAGCCGCCTTGCACCTGTAGATACACGGACAAGATCCGGTAAAGTGTCCTCGCACTGGGTAACCGCCTGATGCAGTACCTTGCCAAGATCGTTCAGCCTGATAGGGTAATGGGATTGACGGTACAGCTCTTCAATAATGCATCCTGCACACAATCCATCTTCCAGTGCGAATTCATCCTGATCTCCAGCACATAACAAAAGAACGTCCCTTCGGAGCAGGCAGAGAGCGGCTGCAACAGCCTGCACGTTCAAAAATGAACCCGCCAGCACATGTCTTGCCCTGGCAGCTTTGATCAGCGCACGTGTCCCGTCGGTAGTGGTCAGGATCACGGTTTTACCCGCGATCTCCTGCGTCATATATTCATAGGGGGAATTGCCCACCTCGAATCCAGCGATTTTTTTGTTGAACCGCTCCCCTCCGCGAATCGAATCTTTAACAGTCATCTGTTTGGCTTGAGGAACGGTCTCCACCGCGATGACACCCGCAGCATCATAGGCCAAGGCTGTAACGATTGTACTTGTTGTACGCAGCACGTCGATTACAACGGCACTTCGCCCTGCGATATCGATTCTTCGGACTTCATTCACATTGCCTACCACGTCGACTTGCACTCCCCACAACTCCTCTCTTCAATTGGGGATAGATGGTACTTTCTTCCCTCCGGAATGGATTTCACCTGTCTGCAAGCACTATATGCATGATGATATAGACGGGTGCCTAGAAGAAGCCTGGATCTATGATATTTGACTCTCAAGCCTGTTCTGAAAGAAATGCTAGATTTCAGCGTCATAAATTGAATGTACAGGCATAGACTTGAGATAGGAACAAGCACCTGATACGCGGTAAATACGATTTTAGGGTTGGAGGGGCCTATTCATGAAGGTGAACTGGAAGGATCTCTTTCCGGAACCGATTCGAACCATTCTGGGAAGGATGCCGCCCGCTATATTGGAACAAGTGGAGGAAGTACGTATCCGCGAAGGAAGGCCGCTCGAGATCAATGCTGGGAACGCCTATCACTTCCTTACTGCACAAGGCAGCACGACAGCGAAGCCTGAAGAAGCTTATATTCCTCAAAAAGAGGTAACACACCGGCTTCTGGATCTGATCAGCAATCATTCGCTCTATACGCTGGAAGAAGAGCTGCGCAAAGGATTCATCACCATTCCGGGAGGCCACCGAATTGGATTGGCCGGCAGAACGGTGTTAAGCGGCGGCCGAGTGGAATATTTGCGTGATATTAATGGTTTCAACGTCAGGGTAGCTCGGGAAGTACATGGGGTAGCTGATCGAATCCTGCCCCACCTGTTGGATCTGAAGAGCGGACAGGTATTCCACACGTTGATACTCTCACCGCCTCAGCAAGGGAAAACGACGTTGCTGCGAGATTTGGCCAGACAAATCAGTAGTGGAACCAAGCTAACAGGTGTCAGTGAGCTGATTCAGGGGCTAAGGCCACGTCTTAAGGTTGGCATTGTGGATGAGCGATCCGAGATCGCCGGAAGTTATAAAGGTGTACCCGGGTTTGACATCGGTCCCCGAACCGATGTCATGGATGGTTGTCCCAAGGCGGAAGGCATGATGATGATGCTTCGTTCCATGTCGCCAGACGTGCTTATCGTGGACGAGATCGGTCGTCCGGAAGATGCAGAAGCTGTGATGGAGGCACTGCATTCCGGTGTTTCGGTTATTGCAACTGCCCACGGCCGGGATCTGTCCGAGCTGTCATCCAGGCCTGCATTACGCACCTTAATCGCAGCACAGATGTTTCAGCGTTATGTTCAGCTGCAGCGGACGAGCAGAGGCATGAGCTTCAAGGTGGCCGATGGCAAAATGCGAGGTCTTCAGCAGACCGAGGCAGGAGGTGAAGCCTTTGGTTAACATGCTGGGTGCTGTAATGATTCTGCTTGCCAGCACACTCGCGGGTTTTTACCGTGCCAAACAGTATGCGCTCAGACCTAGACAGCTGCGAGAATTGATTGCTGCCCTGCAGCGGTTGATGACGGAGATCAACTACGGACTGACCCCGCTTCCCGATGCGATGGGGAAAATGGGAGTTCAAACCAGAGAGCCTGTCAAAACCCTGTTTCTTCATGCAGCCAAGCAAATGGAGCCTCCTCTGGGTCACACGGCACGAGAGAGTCTGCAGTCCGGAATTGAACAAGCATGGGGAAAATCAGCGATGAAAGCAGATGAGAGGGAAGTCATGCTGCAATTAAGCTACAGCCTTGGCACCAGCGACCGTCAGGATCAGACCAAACACATTTCGCTAGCCATTCAACAACTTATGCATGAGGAATCCCGTGCTCAAGCCGATCAAATGAAATACGAACGGATGAGCCGCAGTCTCGGGATGCTTGTCGGAGCGTTAATCGTCATTCTGATCTTTTGAAATTGCCGCGATAGTGAGGTGCCAAGGTCATGAATCTAGAAGTGAACGCAATTTTCCAAATTGCGGGCATCGGAATCATCATTGCGATGATTCATACGGTGCTGAAACAAATGGGAAAGGAAGATATGGCGCACTGGGTGACCGTGATCGGATTTGTCGTTGTATTGTTCATGGTTGTTCGCATGCTGGACAGCCTGCTGCAAGAGATCAAATCGATCTTTCTGTTTCAATGAAAACGGTCATGAAGCCGGGATGGTGGTGACCTGTGGAAATTATCCAAGTCGTGGGTCTAGCCCTGATTGCAACAGTTCTTATTCTCATCGTTAAGGAACAGAAGCCGATGTTTGCCTTTCTGATTGCGGCTGCGACAGGCATTGTGATTTTCATGCTGCTCATTGGCAAGATTGGCGCTGTGATTGAGGTGCTGAAGCGGCTGGCCGAAAATTCAGGCATGGAAAATATCTATCTGAAAACGGTGTTGAAAATTATTGGTATAGCATACATTGCCGAATTCGGTGCTCAGATTGTAAGGGATGCCGGGCAGGAGAGCATCGCTTCCAAGATTGAACTTGCCGGTAAGGTATTGATCCTCGTACTCGCTATTCCGATCATCAGCATTATTATTGAAACCGTCATGAAGCTGATGCCGGTCTAGAAGGAGGCGTGCATACAGCAAATGAACATGATGCAAGACAAGCAGCGATGGCGCCTTACAATCGTGCTGGTGATGTGTTTTCTGTTTGCCATAATGGGACAGGTTGCAGCAGGCTCAAGCTCACCCACGGATGAATGGATGCAGCAGCAGGCCGATCAGCTTCCCAAGGATCAAGTGGAGAAATATTGGGATCAGCTCATGCAGCAATATGGTGGCTTTTTTCCGGATGGGAAGACCCCTTCTTTCATGGATATGCTTATCCCGGGCAATGAGGGATTCAGTCTAAAATCAGTGTTTGTGGCCATTGGCACTTTCATGCTGCATGAGATTTTATATAACGGCAAACTGCTCGTCACCATCGTGATGCTGAGTGTTCTGAGCATGATTTTGGAAACACTGCAGACCGCATTTGAGAAAAACAACATAAGTAAAATCGCCTACTCCCTCTGTTACATGGTCATCATCGTCATTGCGATTAACAGCTTCAGCGTAGCCATTGGATATGCCAAGGAAGCCATTGAAGGTATGGTCAACTTTATGATGGCTATGGTGCCTTTACTATTCACACTCCTGGCCTCCATGGGAAACATCATTACCGTTTCTGTTACGCATCCGCTGATCATTTTCATGATCCATCTGGTCAGCACGCTGATTCACATCGTTGTATTTCCGCTATTATTTTTCTCGGCTGTACTGCACCTTGTCAGTTCAATATCAGACAAATATAAGCTGACTCAACTGGCAGATCTGCTTCGCAACATTAGCGTTGCATTACTCGGCATTCTGCTGACGATGTTTCTCGGAGTTATCTCCGTACAGGGGGCTTCAAGCTCCGTTGCAGATGGCGTAAGCCTCAAAGCCGCCAAGTATATCGCAGGCAATTTTGTCCCCATTGTGGGAAGAACATTTGCAGATGCAACAGACACGGTTATCACGGCTTCCATGCTGGTCAAAAACGCCATTGGCCTTACGGGTGTCATTATCATCCTGTTTTTATGTGCGTTTCCTGCGCTGAAAATATTGACACTTGCCCTTATCTACAACATTACGGGAGCAATCATGCAGCCGTTAGGAGATACGCCGATCGTTGGTTGCCTGCAAGCCATAGGGAAATCGATGATCTATGTCTTCGCAGCTCTGGCTGCCGTGGGATTGATGTTTTTTCTGGCAATTACGATACTGCTTACTGCGGGCAACCTGACAATCATGATGAGATGAGCGGGTGATCTCGGGAAAGGAGCTGGAAGGATGGGGTGGCTGAGCACTTGGCTCCGGGAATTGATCATGATCGTGCTGCTGGCAACATTCGTGGATATGCTGTTACCCAACCGCTCCATGGAGCGTTACGTCAAGCTTGTGCTGAGCCTCCTCATCCTCCTAACACTCCTGTCGCCCATTACCAAGCTGCTGCGGAGTGATCCGGTTGGTGAACTGAAGCGGGCCATGACAGCCATGGAATCACCATCGGATGCGAATGTTACACTGGAACAGATCTTGGCTCAAGGCAGGCAGCTGCAATCGAATGAGCAGGAACAATCCCTGCAGTGGACGGCACGGGAACTCGCGAGTGTGATGAAAGGGCAGATCGAGGAAACGACGGGAGAACGGGTTCAATCCGTTGAAGTCCAGTTGGTCATGTCCAAACGCCAGGCCGATACAGAGGCTTCTTCCGAAGGGGATCTGCCCGTGATTAAAAGTGTCATCGTGCAAATGTCCCCTCCTGGGAGCGGGAAGCGAAATGATACTGAGCAGCAAGGTACAGCGGTAAACTCCAGCCCGGTGTTTGAATCTGAACAAGCTGGGGATTCTTCCGAAGCAGCTTCATCTCCGCAGCCAATCGAGATTGGACAGGTACAGGTGCCTGAAGTACAGATTGAGGTGGGCAAAGAGAATGTTAACCAACATGCAGTTAATGAAGGTTCTCTGGACCAAGATGAAACGAATGGGACCGTATCCGAGCCTGTGAATGGAGCTTCTGGAGGCAATGATCAAAAAGAACAAGGGACGTCCCGCTCCGAGCAAGCTGTGCAAATTATTACACTTCTCACCGAAAAGTGGGATATTGATGCCACCAACGTACAGGTGAAGGAACAGAAAAGCGCTCAGGCGTTGTAAAAAAAGGAGGGTATCCGATGAAGCAATGGCTTAAAAAGATTGAAGGCCTGCTCGGTGGAGGCGAAGGCGGAGCCAGACGAAGCCAGACGTTCCGCTGGCTCATCATTCTGGGCCTGATCGGAGTAGGAATTATGCTGTTTAACTCCTTCGTCAATGTGAAAAAGATTGATTCCGAGAACATTGGACGAGAACCCCCGGATCCGGTAGCATCGATGGCGTCTTTACCAACTGATCTGGCAGATCAAAATCCGTTTCAGGCCATAGAATTCGCATTTGAAGACAAGATCAAGGGTGTACTTGAAAACATCGTTGGTGTAGGAACGGTGGATGTCATGGTCACTGTCGATTCCACCGAGGAATTGGTCGTGCAACGAAACGTAAAAGATTCGCAGCAGCTGACCGAGGAGACGGATGCAAACGGAGGCAAGAGGCACATGACCCAATATACCCGCGATGGCGAGATCATTACTTATGAAATTTCAGGGGATCAGACACCGATTGTTACGAAAAAGCTCAAACCACAGATCAGGGGGGTGCTCGTCGTTGCCAAAGGTGCCGAAAACAAAGTCGTGAAGGATTTGATAACCGATGCTGTGGAAAAAGGACTGAATGTCGCTGCATACCGAATATCGGTCGTGCCGCGTAAGCAGGACTAGTCAAGTGCAATCCGAGTGGAATGGCCCAGTTATTATACGAATCAAGCTAATTTGAGGAGGAAGTTCTAATGAATAACAAACGCCAAACGGTATGGCTCGTTTCTATGCTGAGTCTGATGGTCATTTTGTCCGCATATTATCTGTTCACTGAAGATGCTGGTCCAGTTAATGCCCCAGTGGCGGAGAGCCAGCAAGTGGATGGTATCAATCAGGGGGAAGTCAAAGAGACAGCCGGCATTCTTGATCCTACAGAAGGTTTGGTTATCAATGAAGTTGTGAACGAAGGCGAAGTAACCGGTTCTGATCCTGCAGGCCAGACAGCTTCCGAGGAAACGGAGAATCCTGCGGCTGCTGAAGGACAGCAGGCTGCTGAAACAGAGCAAACTCCAGCAGCAGAATCAGGTGAGAACAAGGCTGAAACGAATGAAGAAGCAGATAAAGGAACGGCCACCACACCTGATGCCAGCAGTCAAACCGAGGGAAATGCAACCAAAACGGATGAAGAAGTACTGAAGGAGATGGAAGAACAAAATACGGCGGCATCCGCAAGCAGTCAGTTCCAAAATTATCAATGGCAGCGCGAAGAGAGCAACAATCGCAAGTATGAGGAACTTATGACCATTGCCGGCGATCTGAGCAAAACGCCAGAGGAAAATGCGAAAGCGACTGAAGAGCTCCGTGCATTGGAGGAAAAAGAAGCCAAAATTAACGGCATTGAAGAAACGCTGTCCCAACAGTTCGCCAATGCGATCGTACAAGAAGATGCTGACAAGTATAAAGTAGTCGTGCTTAGTGATAAACTGGACGTTAAGCAGGCAGTTTCTATCGTGGACTTAGTCATGAAAGAGCTCGCCGTTACGCAAAACAGAATCAGCGTGCAATACGTGACAGAACAGTAATCTGATCCATGGAGAAGTGCCCCGGGAGCTTGTTAAAGTCTCGGGCTCTTTCCATTTTTAACGATTATGATATAATACATAAAGCCATATGACCGTCCTAGTGAGACTGGCATGATGCCGAAGGAGTGAATAATGGAAATGTTTAAATTGAGTGAGATCAAAGAACTGATCAAACTGGTAGATGAAAGTTCCGTTCAGGAGTTGGAAATTGAAAATGAAGGATCACGTCTGTCGATCCGCAAACCGGGTAAAACCGAATACGTTCAGGCAGCTGCGGTTCAACCGCAAGTCATTGCTGCTCCGCAGGCACAACAACCTGCTGCAGTTGTAACAGAAGCTGCTCCGCAAGTGGATACTACAAGCCATTTACATAAAATTGTATCCCCGATGGTGGGTACTTTTTACAGAGCTTCCTCACCGGAAGCGGGTCCTTTTGTGAGCGTTGGTGATAAGGTTGTTGATAAAACAACGGTATGTATCATTGAAGCGATGAAGCTGATGAACGAGCTTGATGCCGACATCAAGGGAGAAATCGTTGAAGTGCTGGTTGAGAACGGACAGCTGGTCGAGTATGGACAGCCCCTGTTCCTGGTTAAACCGGAATAACGGTAAATCGCCGGGGAGCGGCAACCGCTTTAGCTTCGAAGGAGGACAATAACGAAATGAAATTTCAAAAAATACTGATTGCGAACCGTGGAGAGATCGCGGTACGCATTATTCGTGCCTGTCGTGAGCTCGGTATTTCGACAGTTGCGGTTTATTCGGAAGCGGACAAGGATTCTCTGCATGTACGTCTTGCAGACGAAGCCTATTGTATTGGGCCTACGTTGTCCAAAGACAGCTATCTCAATTTCACCAACCTGATGAGTGTGGCGACATTGACGGAATGTGACGCAATACACCCTGGTTATGGATTCCTTGCGGAGAACGCCGATTTTGCGGAAATTTGTGATTCCTGCAACATCACCTTTATCGGTCCTTCCCCTGAAGCCATAACCAAGATGGGTGACAAAGCTGTCGCCAAGCAAACGATGAAGGACGCGGGCGTTCCTGTTATTCCGGGATCCGACGGTCTTGTCGAAAGCATGGAAGAAGCGATCATGCTTGGCCGGGATATTGGCTACCCTGTTATTATCAAAGCTACTGCAGGTGGCGGAGGTAAGGGGATTCGTATCGCGGAAGATGAAGAAGCCCTGATCAAACAGATTACGGCTGCTCAGCAGGAAGCGCAAAAGGCTTTTGGCAACGGCGGGGTGTACCTAGAGAAATTCCTAACAGGCATGAAACACGTCGAGATTCAGATCATTGCCGACAAGCATGGGAACGCAGTCCACCTTGGCGAGCGTGATTGTTCTGTTCAACGCCGTCGTCAGAAGCTGGTCGAAGAAGCACCTTGTCCAGTGCTGAATGAGGAAGTACGTACACGGATGGGCGAGGCTGCGGTTCGTGCAGCACTGGCTGTGGATTATTCCGGTGCAGGAACACTTGAGTTTTTGCTCAGCCCTAACGGAGAATTCTATTTCATGGAAATGAATACCCGTATTCAAGTGGAACATCCTGTTACCGAAATGGTGACAGGCGTGGATTTGATACGCGAGATGATCTCAGTAGCTGAAGGCAACCCGCTGTCATTCCGTCAGGAAGATGTTGTCATCAACGGATGGTCGATCGAATGCCGTATCAATGCTGAAGATCCGGATCGCAATTTTATGCCTTCACCAGGTAAAATTGGTTTTTATCTTGCACCAGGTGGTCCAGGGGTCCGCGTGGATAGCGCAGCTTATCCGGGCTACACGATTTCTCCGTTTTATGACTCCATGATCGCTAAGTTGATTGTGTGGGGTGCGAACAGGGAAGAGGCGATTGCCAAAATGAAACGTGCACTCGCTGAGTTTGCGATTGAAGGCATCTCTACCACGATTCCTTTCCATCAGAAATTGCTGGAACATCCAACATTCATTCGGGGCGATTTTGATATTAAATTCCTCGAGGAAAACGAGATTTAACAAGCATATTGGGCTTGTTTGTCATAATCTAGCCCAAATGATATAGTATGTAATAATAAGAGCGCATGTCTCCTGCAAGGGATAAGCCCACACTTTTCGTGGTGAAGTTTGCTTGCAGGGGTTCCGGAATTTCCCGGGCCGGCAGGGTGTCCAAAGCCATCAAGCCTGTAGGACAGCGCCCTGACGGATGGCCGCAAACTTATTACGCGAAAGGTGTGTTGAACAGTTATGAGTACACTACCGACAGAATTTGAACGAACGGATATCGGTGAAATCCAGATCGCACCTGAAGTCATTGAAGTAATCGCTGGGCTGGCTACGGTTGAAGTTAAAGGAGTAGCAGGCATGAGCGGTGGTTTCGCGGGTGGATTTGCTGAATTGCTTGGTCGCAAAAACCTCTCCAAAGGCGTTAAAGTGGAAGTGGGCCAACGCGAGGCTGCAGTGGATGTATCGGTTATCATCGAGTATGGTTATCGTCTTCCCCAAGTGGCTACTGAAATCCAACAAAATGTTAAACGCTCCATTGAGAATATGACTGGATTGAATGTGAACGAGGTTAACGTGCATATTCATGACGTTCAGTTCAAAAGCACTGAAAAAGTGGAAGAGATTGACCTGAACAGTCAGCGTGTAAAATAAAAGAAGACAGATTCCCCCGGCATGACTGCCGGGGGTTATCCCGTCTTGGACATGTCTTCATTTTCCATTGGGACATATGGATAGAACGTGTTGACATGATATGTATGTGTTCAGGTTACAGCAACGTTAGTGAGCAAGGGAGGCTGTGCAGTTCGTGGCGAAAATACTGGATCGGCTTCTGTTGTTTATATACAGCATAAGCGTTGGAGCAATATCGGCAGTTGTCATTCTACTCATTAGTGGAGTACTGCCTTACGAATTGAATTACCAGCAGGAACAGAACGTCATTGTTGCAGCCGTTGTTGCAGCTGCGATTTTGTTTATCCTGAGTTTGCGTTTTTTTTACATCTCGGTACGGCGTGGGCGGGCTTCGTTGCCATCTGTAGATCAGCGTACGGAATACGGTGATGTGCAGATCTCAATGGAGACCATTGAAAATCTCTGCCTGAAAGCAACTTCCCGCTTCCGGGGAGTACGCGATGTTAAGGCACGTATTCGTGTGGTTGAGTCAGGATTGGAGATAATGATCCGTGCAGTGGTCGATGGCGAGACGCCAATTCCAACGCTGAGTTCGGATTTGCAAAAGGCCATACATGATCATGTACACGAGATTACGGGGATCCCGGTTTCGAATGTAACCGTGTATGTTGCCAATGTTACCCAGTCGCCTAACTACAAGAGTCGAGTGGAATGAGGTGAGTTTCACTGATGCTGTGGAGAGAGATTTGGGATAGTCACAGAGGCCGGATAACCGGAATTGTGGGCGGCATCTTTTTTGGATTTCTTTATTTGTTTACCGGGTTTTGGGATATGTTGTTCTTTGCACTTTTGGTGTTCATCGGTTATACATTAGGCAGACGAAGCGATTCGAAGCTGGGCTTGTTCATTCCCTGGAGGGAATGGGGACAATGGCTCGGAGAGCGCTGGCGTCCGTTTAAGTGAGCCACCTGAACCCTGCAATATGTTTCTTCCGAAAAGAGCTTAGTTTAATATGCCCGTTTTTTGGAGGAAACGTACTGCAGGTTTTTTTGTGAAAAGGGATAACAATAACCATATCGTAAAGGCCACTTCGATTAGCATCACAAACATGATGCGTGGATGGTTCTTTTATTTTAAAATAAGCATGATGACGCTCGAATGAGCGCTGCAGGAGGCAGGACATGAAAAGACGTTTGGCAAGGGAAATTGCGGTACAAAGTCTGTATCAGATGGAAATGAATGAAGTGGGTGCAGCTGAAGCTGTAAATATGCTGATTAACGAAGCGGCCGAGGAAAATGAAACGGAAGTCGTTATTCACGATGCAGATGTAATGCGCAGTTATGTAACGGAAATTGTTCAAGGAACATGGAATCACAAGGAAGCCATCGACGGATTGCTGGTGGATTATCTCAAGGGCTGGCAAATTAGCCGTCTATCTCGGGTAGACCGTCAGATCTTGCGGCTGGCCGCATATGAAATGGTGTTTCGGGAAGACGTTCCGGCGAAAGTATCGGTCAACGAAGCGATTGAACTGTCCAAGCATTTTGGTACAGAAGAATCCGGGAAGTTTGTTAACGGTGTGCTTGGACGCATGATCCAGGAAGTTGACACGATCAAAGCGAAATTGTCCTAAATAGCGAGTTACTTATTAAATGTTCACATAAGGGAGAGAGAGTACAATGACAGCATCTATTATTAACGGTAAAGAAGTGTCCCAGGAGATCCGCGCAGGCATAACTGAAGAAGTGAAGCAGCTTAGCGAACAGGGGGTTGTGCCTGGTCTGGCTGTTGTGCTCGTCGGGGAAGATCCGGCATCCCAAGTCTATGTGCGAAATAAGGAAAAAGCTTGTCACGATCTCGGTTTTTACTCCGAAGTACATCGTCTGGATGCAGATACGTCCCAAGAGGACTTGCTGGCTCTGGTGGACAAGCTGAACAATCAGAGCTCGATCAACGGGATTCTCGTTCAGCTCCCATTACCGAAGCATATTGAGGAGAAAGCTGTTATTGATGCAATAGCGGTTGAAAAAGATGTGGACGGTTTCCATCCGGTCAATGTGGGTAACCTTGTGATCGGCGATGACAGTTTGCTGCCATGTACACCTGCTGGAGTGATTGAACTGATCAAGCGGACAGGATTGGAAATGTCAGGTAAGCATGCTGTTGTGATCGGACGCAGCAATATTGTGGGCAAGCCGGTATCTTTGCTGCTTCAACGTGAGAATGCAACTGTAACAATGTGTCATTCACGTACGGCAAACATGAAAGAAATTACGCGTCAAGCCGACATATTGGTCGTAGCAATCGGTCGTGCAAACTTCGTGGATGCCGATTATGTGAAACCGGGTGCTGTAGTCATCGATGTGGGTATGAACCGTTTGGACAATGGTAAATTGGCGGGAGACGTGGATTTTGAAAGTGTGAAGGAAGTTTCCGGTCCTATTACTCCAGTTCCGGGTGGCGTTGGACCAATGACGATCACCATGCTGATGCAAAATACACTGATCGCTGCCAAACGCGCTCACGGATTGGCCTAGGTACATTTGTGGCAGATCGGCAGATCTACTCCATCAAAGACCTGAATCGGTATATCCGAATGAAATTGGAATCCGATCAGGTCCTGTCGGACGTCTGGCTGCGTGGGGAGATATCCAACTTCACACATCACTCTAGCGGCCATATGTATTTTACATTGAAGGATAAGGACAGCCGGATTAAGGCTATTATGTTCGCGTCCCATAATCAGCGATTGCCCTTTGTGCCAAAGGAGGGTGCAAGGGTTATTGCTCGTGGAAATGTATCGGTTTATGAGCGGGACGGTCAATATCAATTTTACGCTACTCAGATGCAGCCTGACGGAATCGGAAGCCTCTATCTGGCTTATGAGCAATTGAAAAAGAAGCTCGAGGATGAGGGGCTTTTCTCTTCGTCCAGGAAACGTGCTATTCCGAGGTATCCCAAAACGATCGGTGTAGTTACGTCTCCTACAGGAGCAGCTGTACGGGATATCATGATAACATTGCAGCGCAGATACCCTTCTGCGAAAGTTCTTCTATATCCTGTTCTGGTTCAGGGTAAAGGCGCAGCACCTTCGATCGTAAAAGCCATTCGCAACCTGAATCTCCTTGGTGAAGCGGACGTGCTGATTGTAGGCCGGGGCGGGGGATCACTGGAGGAACTGTGGGCTTTTAATGAAGAGATGGTCGCAAGAGCCATTGTTGATTCAGATATCCCAGTGATCTCTGCAGTCGGACACGAAACCGATTTTACCATTGCAGACTTTGCTGCAGACTTGCGGGCTGCGACGCCAACAGCGGCTGCTGAACTGGCTGTGCCAAACCGTGCAGAGCTGCTTGACCAGATTGCGCTAAGACAGCGTCAGCTACAGCATAGTCTACGTCAACGGGCTGCACATAACCGTGAACGACTTGCAAGATTACAGCGTTCGCCGGTACTTGTTCACCCAAGACGGACATTGATGCAGCATACAGAACGATTGGACATGCTGCAACAGCGGCTTTTGAGGACAGTAGATACACGAATGAAATGGACCGCGGAGAAACAGGAGCGTCTTCGTGCTGCTCTGCAGCGGTTTAATCCGCGCGAACAGGTGAATACGGCTCAACGGGAAAATGCCGCAGCGCGGCGTCAGCTTGAACTTGCGATGAGGTCTATCGTCAGATCGAAGCAGCAGCAATGGAAATCTTCCGTGCGCCACCTCGATGCTCTAAGCCCGCTAAAAGTCATGTCTCGGGGATATAGTCTGGTGTATGACGAGCAGGAGCAAAGACTGATCAAATCGTTGAAGGAAGTGCAGCCTGGAGATTCAATTAAGATTAAATTAACAGACGGACAGCTGGACTGTCAGGTTTGGGGAATGAAGGAGGATGACAACATCCATGGCGAATGAACCGGAACTGAATTTTGAAGAGGCAATGGCGGCACTTGAAGATATCGTAGCTCAGCTGGAACATGGGGATGTTCCATTAGAACAGGCCATTGATCTGTTTCAGCGAGGAATGAAACTCTCCCAGTTATGTGGAATCAAGCTGGAACAAGTGGAACGCAAGATTGAAATGATCGTAGAAGAAGATGGGGAACTTCGGAAGAAGCCGTTCGGTGCTTCGGAAGTTGAGAGCGGTGAAGGCAATGAGTAGTCGTCCTTCCTTTGAACAGTATCTCCAACAGACTACAGATGAGGTTACGGAAGCTTTAAAAGAGATTCTCCCAGTTCACTGGGATGTGCCTCAATCCCTGCGTGATGCGATGCAGTACTCACTTATGGCTGGAGGCAAGCGCCTCCGTCCTCTTCTGGTCGTCGCTGCGGCGGAAGCCCTCGGAGCACAGCGTGCAGCTTCGCTACCGGTAGCCTGCGCCGTGGAAATGGTACACACCTATTCTCTTATCCACGATGACCTGCCTGCAATGGATAATGATGACTATCGTCGGGGAAAATTAACGAATCACAAGGTTTACGGTGAAGCCACCGCGATTCTTGCAGGGGATGCTTTGTTGACTCATGCGTTCTATAGTGTGGTGCAAGCAGGCCGCAAGAACGGTGTGCCAGCAGAAGCTTTGCTTTCTATTGTGGAGGATCTTTCCGAATTGGCTGGTGCCCGTGGCATGGTTGGTGGGCAAGTGGCCGATATGGAAGGTGAGCAAGGGATGACGGATCTGGAACAACTGCAGTACATTCATTTGCATAAAACCGGTGATTTGATCGTGTTCTCATTGCTGGCTGGTGCCCGTATTGGTGGTGCAACAGAAGGACAGCTTGATGCACTGCGTGTATTCGGACGTGATCTTGGTCTTGCTTTTCAGATTCAGGACGATATCCTTGATCTGACTGGGGATGAGCAAAAAATGGGCAAGAAAACCCAAAGTGATGTAAATCAGCAAAAGGTGACTTATCCATTTTTCATAGGTATGGAAGCGTCTCAAGAACAGGTGAAGTCCTTGACCCAATCTGCAAAAGAGGCTCTTGGCAGAGCTGACTTGTCAGATTCATCGCGGTTGATGGAGATCGCAGATTATTTAATGCGCAGAGATCATTAGTCTAAAAAGTAAATGAAACTGCCCTGCGGCTGTTTCGTAAGATTTAGATCGGTGTAATAATGTTAATGTGCTTTTTGCACGGTGATTACATTTGACATAACGGATACATAATAATGGTTCAATTCACTTGTCTTGCTGGCGAAAAAGCTCGCAATCTGGAGTATGAAGCCGTAAATTATGATTCCTGTTCTTTTATGTTATAATGATTTAATGTTATTTAATAAAATTCAGTTTGAAAAGTGTTATCCAATTAATCAAACAATCTAGGAAAGCGGGGAGATTCTCGTGCTGCTTCCACAAATTAAACAACCCAGTGATCTAAAATCGATGTCTCCGGATGATCTTGTTTTATTATCCGCAGAGATTCGGCAATTTCTGATTGAGAAATTGTCCGTAACGGGGGGGCATCTGGCACCGAATTTAGGCGTGGTTGAGCTCACGGTAGCCCTGCACTACTGTTATAACAGTCCCGTAGACAAAATGATTTACGATGTAGGGCATCAAGCGTATGTGCATAAAATTCTTACTGGACGCATGGACCGTTTTGATACATTGCGTCAGCACAATGGATTGTGCGGGTTCGTCAAGCGTAATGAGAGCGAGCATGATGTATGGGAGGCTGGACACAGTAGTACATCTTTGTCTGCTGCCATGGGTATGGCTCTTGCACGTGATTTGAAGGGTGAAGATAATCAGGTTATTGCCATGATTGGTGATGGAGCTCTTACAGGTGGTATGGCCTTTGAGGCACTTAATCATATTGGTCATGAGCAGAAAAAACTGATGGTCATTTTGAATGATAATGAAATGTCCATTGCACCCAATGTTGGGGCGATGCATAAATATTTAAGCAAAATCCGTTCCGATCGCCATTATCTTAAAGCCAAGGATGATGTGGAAGGAATGCTCAAAAAGATTCCTGCCATTGGAGACCGTTTGGCTAAATCGGCAAGCTGGATTAAGGATAGCGTCAAATATATGATGGTTCCAGGTGTTTTGTTTGAAGAACTCGGCTTCACTTATTTGGGACCTATCGATGGACATGACATTCCCAAATTAATTGAGACGTTCAAGCAAGCGGATAACGTGGAGGGACCCGTTCTCGTTCATGTTCTAACAACCAAGGGTAAGGGATACCAGCCAGCTGAGGCAGATTCACACAAATGGCATGGTATCTCTCCTTATAAAATAGAATCCGGTCAGGTGCTCAAGGCAGTTGGCAAACCAATGTACACCGAAATATTCGGTCAGACACTCGTTGAACTTGCGAAAGAAGACCAGCGTATTGTTGCTGTAACGCCTGCTATGCCGACAGGATCGGGGCTTATTCCATTTAGCAAGGAATTCCCGGACCGCATGATTGATGTAGGGATTGCAGAGCAGCATGCGGCAACCATGTGTGCTGCACTGGCCATGGAAGGCCTGAAGCCTGTCTTTGCTGTATATTCTACGTTTATGCAGCGGGCTTATGATCAGATCGTGCATGATATCTGCCGTCATAATGCCAATGTGATCTTTGCCATTGACCGTGCGGGGTTTGTTGGACCTGATGGAGAGACGCATCAAGGCGTGTATGATGTGGCGTTTATGAGACATATTCCTAACATTGTACTTATGATGCCGAAGGATGAGAATGAACTGCGTCACATGATGAAAACGGCACTTGATTACAATGAAGGACCTATTGCTTACCGGTATCCTCGAAACAATGTGGTAGGCGTTCCAATGGATGAGCAGCTCGTACCGATTCCAATCGGTACTTGGGAACAGCTGCGCCCATCTGAAGGTTATGCCATTATCGCTTCGGGTTCCATGGTTCAAGTTGCTGAAGAAGCAGCTGAAACCGTGAAAAAGGAAGGCATTACAGTCGGAGTGATCAATGCACGTTTCCTCAAGCCACTGGATGAGCAAATGCTTCGTGATCTCGCGATTCGTGGTACCAAACTGATTGTGCTTGAAGAAGCTTCTCAAGCAGGCAGTATGGGCAGCGCGGTGCTTGAGTTCTATGCTGAACAGGGTCTGCATGATGTACATGTTGATCTTATGGGGATTCCGGATCGATTCATTGAACATGGCAGCATCAATGAACAACGGGCTGAAGTTGGGCTTACGGTAGATAACGTATGTGTGCAGCTGCGCAGTTTGGCAGCTCAAACCTCTTACGGCATGTCCAGAACCCGCTTTCCTTCTTGATCAATGGATTGCTTTACCTATATAAATGAATTAACTATATGATAGGAGAAAGACATGTCACTCCCGAAAGAACGAATTGATGTTCTACTGGTCGAGCAGGGTTATTATGAAAGTCGTGAGAAGGCAAAAGCGGCAATCATGGCTGGACTGGTGTATGCCAACAATGAACGAATAGAAAAGGCAGGCATGAAAATACCACGGGAAGCTGAACTAAAGGTTAAAGGCTCGGTGCATCCTTATGTGGGGCGGGGTGGATTGAAGCTTGAAAAAGCAATTAAACACTTCGTCCTTGACATGAACGGCCTGGTCATGCTTGATATTGGTTCCTCAACGGGTGGATTTACGGATTGTGCATTACAACATGGAGCATCGCATGTATATGCCATTGATGTAGGTTACAATCAGCTGGACTGGTCGTTACGCAATGATGACCGGGTTACCGTGATGGAAAGAACCAATTTTCGATATGTGACGCCTGAGGATTTAATTGGACCTGAGCCAAACTTTGCCAGCATTGATGTATCCTTCATATCGCTGCGTATTATACTGCCGCCCTTGCTTGCTCTCCTGAAGCAGCCGGCAGATATTGTAGCATTGATCAAGCCTCAATTTGAGGCAGGACGTGAGAAGGTAGGTAAGTCTGGTGTGGTTCGGGATCCAAAAGTACACAAGGAAGTACTGGAAACCATGCTTCACTTCGCGAATGAACTTGGTTTAAAACTTCGGGGCTTAACCTTCTCGCCTATTACCGGTGGAGAGGGCAATATCGAATTTCTCGCTCATTGGCGTCTGGAAGAACCGGATGCATCACAACAAGAGAAGGATCTGGCTTCACTCGATGCACTTGCCCAGCAAGTTGCTATGGAAGCCGCACATACTTTTACGGGAAACTCATCATAGGATGAGTTTCTTTTCGCTGGAAAGGTGATCCTATTAACAGGAGATCGACTGCCGGACCTCGAATAAGTCTTCGAGGTGAACGATGATGAATGGGCAATCCGACACAATCGTTATTGGTGTACTTGCTGTCATTTTAATCATATGGCTCTTTTACGGTTTGCGTAATTGGCTGAATCGACCGGTACCGGTAAGTTTGTCAGGCATGCAGCTGAATTCCGACATACCGCATTCCCCGGTTGTTGATCTGCTTGAAGCAGAGGGGTATGAAGTCATCGGAGGCAAAATGAAAATACCGCTCGCCTTTGAGGTCAATGAATCCGTTTTTTATAGTCGGCTGTTTGTTGATTATGTTGCCGAGCGTGATGAGATCAGATATTTGGTCAAGACGTCAAGGCGTAGACAGCCGGTGGAATTCACAGGTCCTGCCATACGGGATCGCTTTTTGTACTATTTATTGTTGTATCCAGGTTGTGAAGGTATATTGTACGTGGATACGGAAGAATCCAGCGTGAAGATCATCCGTTTGATGGATTATGAGGAAGATGTATATGATGGGGATGATCTAAGCTAGGGAATCAATGGTAACTATTTAAACTGGAGGCATGTATGAAAGGACAACGACACATTAAGATACGTGAAATTATTAGTCAGAATGAAATAGAAACCCAGGATGATCTGGTTGAAGCGCTGCGTCAAGCCGGTTTTCAGGTGACACAGGCCACGGTATCCCGTGATATTAAAGAATTGCTGTTGATCAAAATTCCAATGGATGATGGTCGTTACAAGTACTCACTGCCAACAGACCAACGGTATAATCCAATCCAGAAGTTGAAACGGGCATTAGTGGATAACTTTCTCCATATTGACCACACCAATAATCTGGTTGTAATGAAATGTCTGCCAGGAACGGCAAACTCCATTGCGGCCTTGCTGGACAATATTGAATGGACTGAAGTTATGGGTACAATCTGTGGTGACGATACGATTCTCATCATTTGCCGTACTGAAGAAAATAGCGTGACGGTTATCGATCGAATTATGGGTTACATTTCTTAAAATCCGATTTTAAACATAATTGCTGAGTTTGTCATCCGGAGGTGCTTTGGCCGATGCTAGTTACATTATCGATTCGTAATCTGGCTGTTGTAGAAGAAGTGGATGTAGTATTTCACGCAGGATTTCATGTGTTATCAGGGGAAACAGGTGCAGGTAAATCAATCATTATAGATGCGCTCGGTTTGATCGCAGGTGGCCGGAGTTCGGCCGATCTGATCCGTTACGGTTGTGACAAAGCGGAGATGGAAGCCCTGTTCGAGATGGAACAGGGTCATCCGGTGTGGGAAACACTGGAGAAGCTTGGGATTCATTGTGAACCTGAAGAACACCTCGTGATTAGACGGGAGCTGAATACACAGGGTAAGAGCACATCCCGCATCAATGGTCAGTTGGTCAATCTGACGATGCTGCGAGAAGTGGGAGAAAAACTGATTAATATTCATGGTCAGCACGAGCACCAAAGTTTGCTGCGTGCTGAAAGCCATCTGGGCTTACTGGATACCTACGGAGCAGCTGTCATTGGTCCAGTAAAGTCGGAATATCAGGAAAGGTACAGCCGGTTCATTACTGCTGAGAAAGAACTGCGTGCCCTTCAGGAGTCAAGTCAGCGTGCATATCAGCTGCTGGATATGTATCGTTTTCAACTGGAGGAGATTGCTGCTGCCGGGTTAACAAGCGGTGAAGATGAATTACTTGGAGAGGAACGGGTCAAGCTATCCCATAGTGAGAAAATGATGGACAGTGTTGCCGGTGCATATGATCTGCTCAGTGGTCAGCGCGGACTCGAGGCAGTAAGCATTGCCCTCTCCCGGATAGAAGATATCTCTGGTTACGATAGCAAAGGACTGCAGCCAATCGTAGAACAGCTGCAGTCGGCCTTTTATCAATTAGAGGATGCGACATTCCAGTTAAGGGATTACCGTGAGAAGATCGAGTTTAACCCCGGTCGACTGGAGGAGGTTGAGCAGCGCTTAAACTTGATTTCTGGTCTAAGACGGAAGTACGGGGACAGTGTTGACCTTATTTTGAATTATTATGAACAGATTAGCCATGAAACAGACCAGCTGGAAAACAAGGACGAGCGCCTGGAGAAACTGCGTGCTGAGCGTGACAAGCTCCTGGTGCTGGTGATGGATTCTGCAGAGGATCTGAGCCGGGTACGCAAGCAGTGTGCCGATGAACTCGCTGCTCAGGTGGAGAGTGAGCTGAAGGATCTTCAAATGGAGCGTACAACGCTTCGTGTACAAATAACGCCATCAGAAGATCCGAAGGGGATTGAATGGAACGGGCGCAGGCTCCGGCTGAGTCGTCAGGGAGCGGACAATGCCGAATTTCTCATCTCGCCGAATCCGGGCGAACCGCTGCGCCCATTAGGTAAAATTGCATCAGGTGGTGAGTTATCCCGAATGATGCTTGCCATGAAGAGTATTTTTGCGCGTCACGATCGAATTCCAGTCCTTATATTTGACGAGGTTGACACAGGAGTTAGCGGACGAGCAGCACAATCGATTGCAGAGAAACTGTTCCGTTTATCCTCAACCTGCCAAGTATTTTCGATTACACACTTGCCACAAGTCGCCTGTATGGCAGATCACCAGTATCTCATTGAAAAACATGTCGTTGACGGGCGTACAATGACGCAGGTGGAATCGCTGTCAAACGAGGGCAGAGTGAAGGAATTGGCACGTATGCTCGGTGGTGTTGAAATTACAGAAAAAACATTGCATCATGCACAGGAAATGCTGAATTTGGCGGAAGCCAAAAAAGGAGGAAACGAGCGACCGGCGTAATGATTGACAGTAATAAAAGCCTGGGGGCAAGGTTATCTTATAGGTACGCAATTGGCGACCACCTTTCGTCAAGCGAAAGAAGCAAAGGGAGTGTGACAGCCATTGAATTCCCCCCTCAGGAAGAAATTGCTAGGTCTTTTATTTGCCTTCTTTCTATGTGTAATCAGCCAGGCCATTCAGCCTGTGCAGAGTTATGCCTCCTTACCTGACGAATTACAGGTATTTGCAGGCAGGCAAGCAGATGTACGACTCGCTGTACCGGCTTCTTCCAGCGCCGTTGTAGACCGACCGGATATTGTTGGTTTAGATGGACAGGAGCAAGCAGTGCATGTCACGAAGCAGCAACCATTGCATCTTCATCCTCAGCAGACAGGGCAAGCGAAATTAACCTTGAAGCTGTGGGGCAAAATTCCGGTCAAAACGGTTAATGTGAACGTGATTCCGGATTTGCGAGTTGTACCCGGGGGTCAAACCATTGGCGTAAAAGTAAAGTCCGCTGGGATTTTGGTTGTAGGTCATCACTTGGTCCATGCTGAAGGAGACCAAAGAGTCTCTCCAGGAGAAACAGCAGGCATTAAACTTGGGGATCTGATAACCCATATGAATGGCAAACGTCTGGATGGTGTTGCAGGCGTTGCTGAAGCTGTAGAGCAAGCAGGAAAAAGTAAAAAAGGGATCGATGTGGTATTGCAACGTGGGAAGGAAACCGTTAAAACACGACTCACACCAGCATACGATGCCGAGGATCAGGCCTGGAGGCTTGGATTGTACATTCGTGATTCTGCGGCTGGCGTAGGTACTTTAACGTTCTACGCACCAGACCAAGGCGTGTATGGAGCTTTGGGGCATGTGATTACGGATATGAATACTCAAACATCCATTGTTGTTGGCAGTGGACAGATTGTCCAGTCAAATGTGACGTCTATATCCAAAAGTGAATCCGGAGATCCGGGTGAAAAACGCGCACATTTTCTTAAGGAAAGCAAAATATTAGGCAATATTGAACGTAATACGGCTTTTGGCATATTCGGTAAGATGTCCGACAATCCCGATCACAGTTTATACACCAAAGGAATTCCTGTCGCTTTCTCACATGAAGTGAAGGAAGGACCGGCAGAAATTTTGACTGTTGTCGATGGTCAGCAGGTTGAACGTTTCGCCATCGATATTGTCCATGTGGCCGATCAATCGGAGCCTGCAACCAAAGGTCTTGTGCTTCGCATTACAGATCCTAAGCTGCTTGATAAAACGGGTGGGATCGTTCAGGGAATGAGCGGCAGCCCAATCGTTCAGAATGGCAAGCTTATTGGCGCTGTGACACATGTGTTTGTTAATGACCCTAAATCAGGTTACGGGTGTTTCATCGAGTGGATGTTACAGGATGCCGGCGTGATGATCAAAAAGGAAAAAGCAAAAAATCTTAAGGCCGGTTAAACCGCCTTAAGATTTTTTGTCGAATGGAAAAGATAATTAT